>NZ_JAESIF010000075.1:0-27411 GCF_016757295.1 Streptomyces sp. M2CJ-2
GGACCGGCGCCTGCTCGATATGCGGCCAACCCGCACCTGCCCCCGAACCCCACCACAGGACCTAACAAAGCCCTACTAGGATGTTGTGGTGGGGCAACGTCACCGGCCGTTGGCAGGTCATGGACGGGAGAACGTGTGCGCCCCGGCCGGCGAGGGCGCCGGCCGGGTCCGCAGACGAAGAAGTGTGGTCGTGAAGGCCGTTCACGGCGAGCGCCCCGATCACGCGGCGTCGAGGGCCCATATCACTCTGACTGCGAGAATGTGCTCCCGTCGTCTGGCAGGGAACGCGTCATGCTCGGCCACGCGAGCCCAGTAGTGCCCGGCGTCGTACGCCCCGGCCGTCCACGGCGCTCTCCCAGGCTGTGATCATCTCGTCAGTGGGCTCACCGGAGTCCGGCCGGCGGCGCGGGCACGTGCCGTCTGCAGGACCGCGAGGAGAACCTGCTTGCTGGAGTCCCTGTGCCGGACGTCGCACAGGACGACCGGGGTGGTCGGATCCAGGGCCAGGGCCGACCGCACTTGTTCGGCCGTGCAGTCGCGCTGCCCATGGAAGCAGTTGACGCCCACGGCGAACGGGATGTCGCGCTCCTCGAAGAAGTCGATGGAGGCGAACGAGGATTCCAGTCGCCGTGTGTCGGCGAGGACGACCGCGCCGAGGGCTCCCATGGCCAGGTCGTCCCACATGAACCAGAAGCGGTCCTGGCCGGGCGTACCGAACAGGTAGAGCACCATGTCGGGTGCGATGGTGATGCGGCCGAAGTCCATCGCCACCGTCGTCGACGACTTACCCTCCACACCGGACAGGTCGTCGACGCCGAGACTCGCCTCGGTCATGCGTTCCTCCGTCTCCAGCGGAGGAACCTCGCTCACCGAGCCGACCATGGTTGTTTTGCCCACGCCGAATCCGCCCGCAATGAGTATCTTCAGTGCGGTCGGCATGACCGGCTCAGAGCCGACGGATACCATCCATCACCCTTTCGATGAGTTCCACGCTCGGCTGGCTCTCCCGCCCGGGTGGTGACTGAACGAGGATCAGCGAGGCCTCGAGGAGGTCACCGCACAGGACCTTCACCACGCTCACGGGCAGGTCGAGGAAGGCGGCGATCTCGGCGAGGGCCAAGGCGCGGTCCCGGCAGAGGTCGAGGATCTGGGCCGCTTCCGGCTCCAGATGCCCGGCTTCGGATCCCTCCGTGGACCGCGCGACGACCAGCGTGATCAGTGTGAACGCGTGCTGGCTGTGGCGGGTTCGGCCGCCGGTGATGGCGTAGGGCCGTAAATAGCGCCCGGCCTCTGGGCCGTCACGCCACCGCGGTTCACGCATCCCGGAAGGGGCCTTCCGATGTCGACGGCACGCGAGGTGCCGCCGACAGGTACTGGCCCACCTGCTTGACGAGTGTGCCCATCTCGTAGGCCATCATCCCGACGTCCACTTCCTGCGTGGCGAGTGACGCCAGCCGTGCGCCTTTGCCCGCTGCCGTGACGAAGAGGAACGCCTTCTCCATCTGAATGACGGTCTGCTGGACCAACCCGCTGTGGAAGTGGCGTGCGGCGCCGCGGGCAAGGCTGTGGACACCCGAGGCCACGGCGGACAGGTGCTCGGCGTCGTCACGGAGCAGGTCCTTGGACTTGCCGATCAGGAGGCCGTCCCCGGTGAGCACAATGGCGCATCGTATCTCCGGAATCCGGTCCACCAGGGCATCAAGGAGCCAGTCCAGTTGAGGTCCGGTGTGTACCTGCTCAGTCATTGAGAATACGTTCCTCACGGTTCGTGGGCAGTGGGTCCTGCCGCGTTGTCCTGCTACCCGTGCGCACCGGGCGACTCGTCGTCCTGGGCAGTCCAGGCCTGCTTGAGCCCTTGGTGAATGGCACTCATCGCGCGGGCCGACGCGGCCGGGGAGATCGTTTCCTCGGCCTCGTACCGGTCGTCGGCCTGCGTCGCGTCTTTGCGAAGCTGCTGCGCCAGGCTGACTCCCTTGACTCGTTGCGGCAGGACCGACGGTGTGGTCAGCGGACGGGACGTGTCCCTCACGGGAGCATGTCCGGAGGGGGCGGGATCGACTCTGGCGGACGCGGGCCCGGGCTGCCCGGGCTGTTTGTCGCGCCGCGGCAGATCCGACTGCCCGGTCCCGGCAGCGGGGTGTCCCGCGCGCGTGGCCGGTCGCTCCGCCCGGGGGTCACGCGGGGCGGGGGAGGAAGTCCCCGCTGGGTGGGGCACCCACTCGCCGGGGTCGGAAGCCGGTGGTACCGGATGGTCCGACGCTGGGGGCAACAGGCCTGCACCTCCGTACTCGGGAAAACCGCTGTTGTCCGACAGTCGCGTGTGGGTGATGACGTCGCCCGCCGCGACGGGGATCCCACCCGCACCCGTCAGCGCCTCTTGGTGCACGACGGTCGGGTCGTTGGGGGGTGCCAGTGGTGCGTCGGCCCGGTCCTGAAGAGTCCGCCCCGCAGCGACGGTCGACTCGAGCTGGTCGAGAACGGGCGCGGAGACACCCTCCAGCAGGCCGGAGGGCACGATCACCACGGCCATGGTCCCGCCGTAATCGGACTCGCGCAGGACGACCTTGATGCCGTGCCGTTCGGCGAGCCGCGCCACCACGAAGTGTCCCAGGCGGGGATCCTCGCCCAGAGCCGTCATGTCGACCTGGGGCGGGCGGGCGAGGAGGTCGTTCGCGCGGTCACGCTGGTCCGGTTGCATACCGAGGCCCTGATCCTCGACGTGCAATGCCAGGCCCTTCCCCACCCGCTGCGCGCTGACGATCACCTGGGTGTCCGGGGGGGAGAAGCTGGTGCCGTTCTCGATCAGTTCCGCGAGTAGGTGCGTCACGTCCGCGACGGCCCTGCCGCTGATGGCCAGCCGCCGGTCGGCCGGCGTGTTCTTCACCCTGACCCGGGTGTATTTCTCGGTCTCCGAGACGGCGCTGCGCATCACGTCGGTGACCGGGACGGGCGGGATCATACGGCGGTTGGGCGCGGCGCCGCTGAGGATCATCAGGTTCTCCGTGTGCCGACGCACACGGGTGGCCAGGTGGTCGATCCGGAAGATATCCTTGAGCAGGTCCGAGTCCTCGTGCTTGCGCTCGAGGTCGTCCAGCTGCGAGATCAGACGGTGAATCAGGATCTGGGCACGGCGGATGAGTTGGGCAACGACTTTCTCCGTTCCTGCGCGCCCCTGGGACTGCCGCAGCGTGGAGTCTGCGGCAACCCGCACCAGTTGGTCGATGGCCGCGGAGAGCTGTCCGAACTCGTCGGGCGTCGGGTCGGGGTGGGAGGCGAGTACGGCCAGGTCCATCCGCTCACCGCGCGCGGTGCGGGCCAGGATGTCGGGCAGCCCGGTCGCCGCCAGCTGTTGCGTGCTGGAACGGATCCCGGAGAGACGGTCGGCCGTGGAACGACAGGCGCGCAGGGCCAGCACGGCACCGCCGGCCAGGGCCGCCAGCGTGGCGGCCGTTCCCAGGAGGGTGGCCAGCATCAGCTCGTCGGCCTGGTCCGTGGCGTGACCGGCCAGGGCGTCCAAAGAGTCGGTGCCCAGTTCCTGGAAGCCGCCGACCACGCCGTCGGCTGCCGGCGTCCAGGACGTGGCCTGTCGCGGCAAGGAGTCGCCCTGACCTCCGCTGACGGCCCGCTCGACCGCACGCACGGTGCTCCACTGGGCGCTTTTGGTGATGTGCCCGTACGTGGTGGCCGTGTCTCCGGGAAGGTCCTGGGTGGTCAGGCCCGCCCGGACGGCGTTCTGGGCGGCCAGGTATTGGGAGAAGCGGGCGCGGTCCGCGGTGGTCATCCGGCCGCCCGGCAGGGCACCGGCAAGAAGGGCGTCCTCACGCGCGAGCATTTCCGTGACGCGTGCCAGAGCGATGGTGGCAGAGCCGCCGCGGTCGAGTTCCCCGTCGTCACTGCGAACAGCCGCGGTGAGCAGGGAGAGCCCTTGGGAGAGGGTGTCGGTGAAGTACGCGAGGGTGTCGGCGGCCGGCAGCTTCCGTGCGTCGACGGCATCGCGCTGGTCCGCCAGCGGTTCCAGCGCGCCGTCGAGCTCCCGGGTCTTCGCGCGGAGGTCCGCCGAGTCCAGAGCGGACGTGCCACGGCGGAACCGGGTGATGGCGGCGTCGGTCTTCCCGCGGGCCGCGTCGAGGTCCTCGCGGGCGGAGCCGGTGCGGTCGGCCTGCCAGATCGCGGTGAGCCGGCGCTCGTCCTGCAGCCGCGACAGCACCTCCTGGACCGGGCGGACGGCGGATATGTGGTCGGCGTCGGTGTGCAGTTGGATTTGCTCGTCGATGAGCTCGGCCGCCGTGTATCCCCACAGTCCGCCCAGACAGACGGCGGGAACGAGGAGCGGTACGACGAACGAGGGTCGCAGAGTTCTGCGAGGGGCCGAGCGGTGACGTGGCCGCCGGTCGCGGGTGCCTGGCATCTGTTTCCTCGTGCAGCAGCGGTACACCGGTGTCTTGGGGAGCGCAGCGCCGACCGTCCTGCGCAGTGGCCTGGTAGCACACTGTGATCGAACATCGCACGAGCTGCACGGTATCAAGAGCGTCGCACAGCGTCACGCCACGCTTGATCAACTTTTAGGATTTTCACTAGAGTTACAAAGCCTCGCGCCACCCCGGCCGTCACGGGGCGGCGCACGGTCTCACAGCAGGGCGAGCAGTCTGGGGGTGTAGAGGGCGCCTGCGGAGGCGATTCCGGCCACCATGTCCAGGTAGATCGAAGTGAGTTCGGGGTCCGACTGCACGGCCCGCAGCAGGGACAGTCGCTGATCGTGCGGTTCCAGTCGGGCGACGCCCAGGGTGGCTTCGTAGCCCGGTGCGAGCTGTTTGTCCCGACCTTCGGCGAACCGGGCGAGTGCCGCGTCCAGTTGGGCCGGATCGTCGCCGAGTGTTCCCTGCAGTTCCCGCACCAGGCTCTCCGCCTGCCAGAAGGCGTCGCTGATACCGCGGGCCGTGATGGAGTCCTTGTGGTGACCGGCGTCGCCGACGAGGACCCAGCCGCGGCCGGTGGCCTGCCGGAAGAAGTTCTGCTGGTCGCCGCTGCCGCGCAGGCGTTCCACGGGCTCCTTGCCGCGCAGGCGTTCGTTCAGGGCGGGCGCGGTGGCGCGTATCTGCTCCTGGTAGGCGAGGCGGGCGTCGGTGCGGACCTCCTCGAAGCGGGACTGCGGGAAGTAAGCCAGGACGAGGGTCGCGTCGTCGTTGGTGGGCACGGCGGCCACCCAGCCGCCGGGCCGCTCGTACAACTCCAGATCGGCCGGCACATCCTTCCAGTACGTGTAGTAGGCGCACGTCAGTCGCGGGTCCCGCATGGTGTACGGCGCCGCCACCAGGCGGGCGACGGTCGAGCGCATGCCGTCCGCACCGACGACCAGGCGTGCACGTTCGGTGAAGATTCGGCCGCCGTGCCGGCCCTCGACGCCGACGACACGTCCTGCCTCGTCGCGCAGCAGGCCGGTCACCCGGCAGCGGTCGCGGAACTCGGCGCCCGCGGCGACCGCCGCGTCGACCAGGAGGGCGTCCAGGACGTGGCGCCGCGGAGCGAATCCCGCGCGGTGTCCTTCCACGCCGCGGGCGCATCCCTCGATGTGGATGTCGGCGACCTCGTAGATCGTGCGCGTCAGGGGCGGGCATCCCGAGGCGCGGACCTGGTCCAGCAGTCGCCAGCGGGCGAGCGCGGCGACGCCGGGCTGGTGGATCAGATGCGTGGAGAGGGTGTCGGAGCCGTGCGCCTCTTTGTCGGCAAGGAGTACCCGGTACCCCGCGCGGGCCAGCAACAGGGCGGTGGACGCGCCGGCGCAGCGCGCCCCCACCACGATGGCGTCGTACATGCGGATGCCTCACAAGGAACGTGGACCAGTAGGGGAAGGGGAAGCGGGGCACCGGCGGACGCAGGCGGTCATCGTGCGTGGCCGAGTTCGGTGAGCACGGCCCGGCGGTCGATCTTGCCGTTGGGGTTGAGCGGCAGCCGGTCCAGGGCGGCGATCCGGCGCGGCATCATGTACGGCGGCAGCCTGTCGCCGAGAGCCACGTACAGCCGGTCGGGATCGCAGCCGGGTCCGCTGACGGCGGCCTGGAGTTCCGGCTCGCCGTCGGCGGCGGGCACCGTGACGACGATCGCGTCACGCACCCCGGCCTGCTGCCGCAGCGCGGCCTCGATCTCCCCGAGTTCGATCCGGTGACCGCGGATCTTGACCTGGTGGTCGGTACGGCCCAGATGGACCAGGTGGCCGTCCTGCACGGTGACGCGGTCCCCGGTCCGGTACCAGTACCGCTCCGGGAGCGAGCCGTCGCCGACCGGCCGCAGGTCGTCGGAGAGGAAGCGGCCTTCGTTGTGAGCCGGATCCAGGTATCCGGAGAACCGCAGCGGCCCGCGCACGCAGAGCTCGCCGCTGTCGCCCGGCCGGCCTTCCTCGTCGAGGAGCAGCAGGTCCAGGGACGGGTAGCAGGTCCCGATCGGAGCTGTGCCGTTGGGCGTGGGCGTCCAGTCGGTGATGTCGTCGGGGAACCGGTACGCGGTGCAGGAGATGGTCAGTTCCGTGGGCCCGTAGAGAACCTCCAGGCAGCTGTTCGCGGCGGCCTCGCGCCACTCGCGGGCCGCCTCGAGGGTGAGCGGCTCGCCGCCGAAGATGCTCCACCGCAGTGTCGGCATGCTGCCCGGTGCGAGCGTGCCGAGTCGGGAAGCGAAGGAGATCAGCGAGGGCACCGAGAACCAGTGCGTGAGACGCAGCTTGTTGACGGTGTTCACCGGGGAGAGCAACTGTTCACGCTCGGGCACGACCAGCGTGCCGCCGCCCGCCCAGGTGACGAACAGGTCGTGGAAGGCACCGTCGAAGGTCAGGTCGAAGCTCTGCGACAGACGGCTGCCCGGCCCGATGCCGTACCGGCCGGCGACCTGGTCCAGGTAGGCGCAGACGTTGCGGTGCCGGATCGGCACGCCCTTGGGGGCGCCGGTCGAACCGGAGGTGAAGATGATGTACGCGAGGTCGTCCGGGCCTGCCCGGCGGTGCGGTGCATCGGGTGCGGGCCCGGCGGTGAGGGTGGCCAGCTCGGCGGGCCCGGCCGCCTGCACGGGCACACCTAGGTCCACCGAGCCAGCCGGGCTCTCAGCCAGGACCAGGTCGAGGCCGGCCGCCGCGGCGATCCGGGCCGTGCGCGGGGCGGGGTGGTCGGGGTTGAGCGGCACGACCGCGGCACCGGCCCGCAGGATGGCGAGATACCCGGCGTAGGCGGTCACCGAACGGGCCGCGAGCAGCCCCACCCGTCGCGGGGCGCCGCCGACCGTGCCGGCCAGACGGGCGGCGAGCCGCTCCGCGAGGTCCAGCAGCTGCCCATAGGTCAGTTGTGTCCCAGCGACCTCCAGGGCCGTCTCGCCCGGATGCGCCGCGGCCGTACGGGCGAACCAGTCGTAGGCGGTACGCAGATCGCTCATCGGTCGACCGCCTGCAGCTGACGCGTCCACTGCCGCAGATCGCCGACCGTGCGCAGCCGGCCGAAGCCCTCCGGATCGACCTCCCGGCGGCATCGCTTGGCCAGCTCCACCGCGATCCGCAGCTTCGCCAGCGAGTCGATGCCGATGTCGGCGAGGGTAGAGGTGTCGTCGAAGCCGGTGCGCGCGTGCTCGCGCAGCACCCGGTCCGCCAGGTCGCCGACGCCGTCGTCGTGCTCCTCTCCGGGCCAGTAGCGCCGGGTCTGCCACGGGTACGCGGGCAGCGGCACAGGTCGGCCGGGTGCACCGAACACGGCGGCCCAGTCCGCGTCCTCACCCTTGCGATAACGGTCGGCGACGGCGGACAGGGGCCGGCCGTCCAGCTGCGGGGCACTGGTCAGCGCCTCCGCCAGCTCCTCGTGGCTGCGGCCGAGGACGGCCGTGCGGTGCGCGTGGTGCCCACGTCGGGCGAGGGCGGTGTAGCAGATGTCGCGCAGCGCGTACTGCGCCCCGGCGCCACCGGGGCGCAGCCAGGCGGCATAGGACCGGGTCAGCGCCTCGAGGGCCGCGGGGCTGTGGGCGGAGATCGCCAGCAGGTACGGGGTGCCGTCCTCGGCGAAGCCGGCAGGGGCGGCCGGGGGTTGTGCCTGCCGGAGCACCACGTGGGCGTTGAGGGCCGAGGAGCCCTGCCCGCCCACCCCGGCGACGGCCGCCCGGTCACGATCGGGCAGTTGCGTGAGTACGCGTGGCACGGCGAGCCGCAGCCCGTCCCAGTCGACCCGCGGATGGGGGGTGTCCAGGTGCAGGCTGGCCGGCACCTGGCCGTGCTCCAGACACAGCACCGCCTTGATCAGACCTGCCATGCCGCCGCCCGCCTCGGCGTGCCCGATGTTGGTCTTGACCGAGCCGACCAGCAACGGCCGGTCCGCGGGGCGGCCCGCGCCGAGGACCTGGCCGAGAGCGGTGAGCTCCAGGGGGTCGAGCGCGGGCGAGCCGGAGCCGTGCGCCTCGACGTAGTCGACGTCGGCGGGGTCCACCCCGGCGTCCTCGTACGCCCAGCGGAGCACGTCGACCTGCCCCTGCAGCGACGGGTTGAGGACCGTGTCGCTGGTGCGGCCGTCGTTGCCGACGGCACTGCCCCGGATGACGGCACGGATGCGGTCGCCGTCGGCCACCGCGTCGGCCAGCGGCTTGAGCACCAGGACCGCCACCGCGTCGCTGGGGGCGTACCCGTCCGCGCCCGCGTCGCCGAACTTGCTTCGCCCGTCATGTGCCAGGCCGCCGGAATGGCTGAGTACGAGACTCTCGTCCGGGCGGAGCGGGATGCTCACTCCGGCGGCCAGCGCCAGCGGGCTCTCCCCCGCCCGCAGGCTCTGCACGGCCTGGTGCACGGCGACCAGCGACGACGAGCAGGCCGTGTCCACCACGACGCTGGGGCCACGGAAGTCGAAGAAGTGGGACAGGCGAGCGGGCAGCAGCGAACGGAAGTTGTTCAGGTGGGCGGCCGTGATGGACTCCTGGCCGCGTCGGAGGGCGAGTTCCAGGTAGTCGGCGCGGGAGTTGCCGACGAAGACCCCGGTCCGGCTGCCCGCCAGCAGGTCGGGCCGCTGGCCGGCGTCCTCCAGCGCGTCCCAGGCCGTCATCAACAACAGCCTTTGTTGAGGGTCGAGTTCGGTGGCCTCAGAGGAGGACATGGTGAAGAACTCGGCGTCGAACTCGGCGACGCCGTCGACATAGCCCGCGCGGCGGGCGGCTATTCGCTCCCGCCCGGATGCCTGCTGGGCCTCTACGTCGTACCGGTCAGCGGGCGTCTCGCTGGTGGCGTCCACACCCCCACGCAGCAGAGCCCACAGCTCGTCGGGCCCTGACGCACCGGGAAGTCGGCAGGCCATGCCGATCACCGCCACCGACCGAGCGTCCACGTCGGACCTGTTCATTGAGAGCACTCCGTTCCATGCGATCGCCACTGTCCGTACGTTATGGCGTAGTTGACCTTGCTCCAACGTCACTGCCGTACCTACGGGAGTTCTTGTCGGTGGTGCCACCATGCCTGGTCAGGGCGGCCCTCGCCCCACTGGGGGTCGTCGGCGCGTCCAGGCCGACGATGTGAGCGCGCCTCACACCCGCCGCCGGCTCAGCCGGGGTTTGCACAGGGGGTGGCATACGGGCCCGCACCACCCCAGGATCGAAGACAGTTCGGATGTCGTGTGCCATGTCGACCGAGACGCGGCGGTGTCGAAAACAAGCCCATCGCATGATTGTTAGGTACGAAATCATTTCGGTTCCACGGCGTTCAGCGAATGACGGGAAGTGATCGCTGCTGGTTCAAACATCCAAAAAAGTGGACAGAATCTCAGACTGGGCACCTGCCGACCGCTCCGAAGGGCTGCCGTGGTCGTGCGCTGCATCAAGTACGGGCGGCCACTGAGAGGTTGACGTGGCGACTGGGGCAGGGAAGGTGCTGTGAAGGGGTGACCCATCGGAGCCGGATCTCTGCTTTGATCGGATCTCATGGAATCCCTGTCATCCGAACACGATCGCCTCGCCGCCGAGCAGAGGACGCAGCGGCTGAGGATTCTCGGCCTTAATGCGGTCGAGGCGGAAGCGACGTTTGACCGCATTGCCCGACTCGCGGCAAGTTTCACCCACTCCCCGTTGGCCATGGTCAACTTCGTCAACGACGAACGGCAGATGTTCCGCGGCATGTATGTGCCCACCTCCCCCGAGGACACCGCGGATGCCGACGGCGTCACCATTCCCTTCGATCTGACCAACGTCGCCCGCGAGGCACCGGGCGACTACGGCTTCTGCCCCCACGTGGTCGCCCAACAGACCCAGCTTGCCCTGGACGACGTCTTCGACTACCCGCGCTTCAAGGGAAACCCCTTGGTCAACGACCTGGGCGTGCGTTCCTACCTGGGTACTCCGCTGCGCGACAACACCGGCATGATTCTCGGCACCGTGTGCGTCGCGGACTTCCGGCCCCGCGCCTGGGACCGCCACCTGAAGCAGGGCATGCACGAACTCACGGAGACCCTGCTGTCCGAATTCCGGCTGCGCGACAGCCTGCTCGCCCAGCAGCAGGAACTGTTCGCGGTGTTCGACGGGGCACCGTTCCCCATCATGCTCACCGAGGGCCCCGAGCATATGCTGCGCTACGCCAACGGCAAGCAGGGCCATGCCTTCGGCATGATCCGCCAGTTCACCCCGGGCCGGCTGGCCCTGCCCGGCCTCGAGACGGTGGGCGTCTTCAACGCGATGGACGACGCGCTCAGCACGGGCCGAACCACCACGTTGCCTCAGGTATCGCTCAGGACGTTCGACTCACCGACTCCGCAGCACTTCAGCTTCCTGTGCACACCGGTGCGCACCTCCCCCGGCGCGCCGTTCAAAGGCGTGCTCACGGTAGCCATGAGTTCTGCGGGGCAGAGCTACGGCGCCGAGCCACAGGCCTTCTCCAGCAACGTCCAGCAGCAGTTCGAACGACTGGGCGGAGGGCCACTGTAGGACCGCGTGCCCTGATGATGGGCGCGATCCCCCGCAGGGCTCCGGGTCACGACCGTGGGCGGGCCCTGAAGGGGGCCCCTGCCCCTTACCGTCGCTGCCCGGTCGGGTCGGGTCCCAGTGCTGTCCACCACCGGCCCTGGCGGTCCGCCCGGCACGGCGATTCCCCGACCGCTGTCCCCGCCGCGACGGGGGCCCCCGCACCCACCCCGGTACCCGATCACGCGTGGAGGACCAACCGCGATGACCGCGCCTTCCCCGGACGACCACTTCCGAAAGGCCCAACTTTCTTTCACGCATGGTGATTTCATCACCTCAATACGCCTCTACGGGCAGATCCTGGACCGTCCGCCCGCCGGACCGGACTCCGAGGACCCAGACACCCTGCAGGCCCGCGCCGACTATGCGCTCGCACTGAACGGGCTCGCCTGCCATACCCGCGGCGAAGTCCAGCTGCAACACGCCCTCCAGGGACAGACGTGCCTCCTCGGCCCCGCCCATCCAGCCACCCTGACGACGATGGCCCGTCTGGCCGACAACATCGGCGAGCAGCGCCGGAGCGCAGCATCCTACGAACTCGCCCGCACCGCCGTCGACCGCGCATTCCGTGCGCTGGACGCCAACCACCCCGCGGCACTCACCGCCCGTCTCAGCCTGGGTCGCGCCCTGTCCCTCACCCGGCCGTACGAGGCCGAGCCCGTCGTACGCGCCGCTCTGGGGGACATCGACCGGGTGCTCGGCTCCGGACACCGCGACAGCTGGGCGGCACACCACCTCCTGCTGGGGGTTCTGCGCACCGTGGGCAAGCTGGCCGAGGCGGACGCTGTCGCCCGGGAGGTGATCGCCGTGCGGCGCCGACACCAGGGCGCCACCCATCCGTACACGCTCAGAGCCCAGGCCGACCTGGCACTGGTCCTGTGTGCCGCCGGCCGCAGGGGGCAAGCGCGGGCGCTGATGCAGACGGTGGTGGACGTCAGCACAGATGTTCTGGGGACGGAGCACCCGTTCACCATGCGCTTCCGGGTCGAATGCGAGGGGGTCGCCGGGTAGCGCGCTTGTCTGACCAGGACGGAGTCCGAGACGGGAAGCCGTCCGGAACAGAAAGATCGTCGGCGGCGCCCTCCACCGCCCACCTGGTCGGGCTCGATTCCGGCAGCACCGGGACCCGAAAGCCTATACGGCGCCGCAGTAGACGATCCTGGGAACATGAGGATCGAGGTCCTAGCAGGACTCCGTTAGGTGTCATTTGCCGGTTGTATCCGTCCGCGGCACGGTGGACGGATGGACATGCGGCAAGTAGAGGGCTTGCGGGCGGAGTTAGCCGGGTTCGTGGCGGACGTTTTCGCCTCGGTGCTGCGACGGGACCAGCGGGCGAAGGGCGACTGCTACCTGCGGGGACTGATGCCGGACGGGCGGCGCAAGCCGATCCAGCCGATGGCGGAGCGACTGCCGGACGGCAACGAGCAGAACCTGCAGCAGTTCGTGAACCGGTCGCCGTGGGACCCGGTGCCGGTGCGGCGGCGGATCGCCGAGCGGACGGTGCCGCTGATCGGCCCGGATGCCTGGGCGGTCGACGACGTGCCCTTTCCCAGGGACGGGAAGATGTCGGTCGCCGTCGCGCACCAGTACCGCGGTGCGCCGGGCAAGCAGGCGAACTGCCAGGTCGCGGTCAGCGTGCACGCGGTCACCGGCGCTGCCTCGTGCCCGCCCAGCTGGCGGCTGTTCCTGCCGCAGGAGTGGGCGGAGGATGCCGGCCGGCGGCCCCGGGCCGGCGTCCCCAGGGACGTCGGGCACCGGGAGAAGCGGCGGCCGGCCCTGGACGAACTGGCCGGGTGGCAACTGGTGCCGCCGGTCGTGGTGGCCGACGCCGGCTACGGTCAGAACGCCGACTTCCGGGACGGTCTGGCCGAGCGCGGGACTGCGTATGTGGTCGGCGTCCGTGGCGATGTGGCCGTCCAGCCGCATGGCGCGGTCCCCGCCGCCCCGCCCCGCCCCGCCCCGGTCCGGCAACGGCCGCAAGCCCCAGCCCCGCTACCGGCAGCCGCCCGTGGCGGTGGCGGAGCTCGCGGCCGACGCCGGACCGGCGGCCTTTCGCGAGGTGACCTGGCGGGAGGGCTCCCGCTCCCCGATGACCTCCCGCTTCCTTACGGTGCGGGCCCGGCCGGCCGGGGTGCGCTCGCGCCGGCCGGCTCAGGCCGCCGCGGTCGCCGAGCACGGCCAGTGGGACGGCGTCCTGCCCGAGGTGTGGCTGCTGGCCGAGTGGGTCGCCGGTGACAGCAGGCCGACCCGGTTCTGGCTGTCCAACCTGCCCAACGACGTCCCGACCGCCGACCTGGTCCGCCTGGCCAAGATCCGCTGGCGGATCGAGCACGACTACCGGGAACTCAAGCACGGCCTGGGCCTGGACCACTTCGAAGGCCGTTCCTGGAACGGCTGGCACCACCACGCCACCCTGGTCACCGCCGCCCACGCCTTCCTCACCGTCTTCCGAGCCGGCGAACACGCCCGACACCCCGCGCCGGACGGGCTCATCCCGCTCACCTGCAACAAGATTCAGCGACTGTTCACGACCCTTGTCGTCCGACCCGCCCACGACACGGCCCACCGGCTCCGCTGGTCCCGGTGGCGACGCCGCCACCGGGGCCGGGCCCAAGCCGGTCACTACCGGCGACAAGCCGGGCATCAGACATGAAGAACATCTCTTCGGGGCTGGCGTACTACTGCCGGGCCAGGACGTCAATCTCCTCGACAACCGCCCAGTTCACCTCAACAGGGGCCTGTTCCAACATCTGGAACAACTGTTGCTCAAGGCCCGCGTCGGTGCCGTGGGACAGGGAGAACAGGTGGGTGAATCGCGCGAACCAGAAGTACCGGTTATAGAAGAGGGTGACGCCGGAGAGCGCCGCCTCCTTGGCGATCAGGGAGGACATGTGGGTGAGCAGCCAGTAGTGCCGGAACGCCGGACCGTAGCTCACGTTGTCGACATCGACCGAGACCGGCCGTTGCCACAGGTCGGCCCTGACGGATGCCTCCCCCGAGGCGAGGATCTCCTCTGAAACCAAGATCGCCGCCACGCTCATTAGCGCTTCCCGGACATCATCTCGTGCTCCGATCCCCCACCTCGTCGACGAGCACACGCTACCGGGTCGTGCCTCCCTGTGGACTGCGGCACCGCGCGGTCGTGAAGACTCCCCACCTTGTGTGGCGGCCGCACCGGCCCCGTCACGCACAGGAGATCAGGGTCTGTACGGTGAGCGGTGTGACTCCCGAGCTGGAAGCGACAGTTGATGACTGACGTGACGCGTGACATCGAGGCCGGGGAGGCCGCTGTGGGTGCGACGGGCACCGTGGATGACGGGCTGGTCGCCGAGTTGGTGGCCCGGGCCCAGGCCGGTGGGGTGAAGCTCACCGGCGAGGGCGGCCTGTCCCCGGAGGGGGCAACCCCCAGCAGCAGTTGACCAAGCGGGTGCCGGAGTCCGCCCTGGAGGGCGAGCTCACTGATCATCTGGGGCACGAGCCCGGCGAGCGGGCCGAGGGCGGTCGGGAGAACTACCGCAACGGGCACCGGTCCAAGACGGTGATCACCGAGTCGGGGCCGGTCGAGATCGCGGTGCCGCGGGACCGGGCCGGGTCGTTCGAGCCGCAGCTGGTCAAAAAGCGCCGGCGGCGTCTGGGCGGGGTGGACGAGATGGTCCTGTCGCTGTCGGCGAAAGGGCTGACGCATGGGGAGCTCTCCGCACATCTCGCCGAGGTGTACGGCGCGGAGGTCTCCAAGTCCACGATCTCCACGATCACCGACAGCGTGATGGCCGGCATGACGGAATGGCAGAACCGTCCGCTGGACAGCGTCTACCCCGTGGTCTTCATCGACTGCGTGAACGTGAAGGTCAGGGACGGGCACGTCGCCAACCGGCCTGTCTGCATGGCGGTGGCGGTCACCGCCGAGGGGCACCGGGGCATCCTGGGCCTGTGGATCGGCGACGGCGGTGAAGGCGCGAAGTACTGGCTTCAGGTCCTGACCGAGATCAAGAATCGCGGCGCGGCCGATGTCCTGATGCTGGTCTGTGACGGCCTGAGTGGTCTCCCGGACGCCGTGAACACCGTCTGGCCTGCGACGATCGTCCAGACCTGCGTCGTTCACCTGCTGAGGAACAGCTTCCGTTACGCGGCCCGGCAGGACTGGGAGAAGATCGCGAAGGCGCTCAGGCCCGGCTGCACCGCGCCGACCGAGGAGGTCGCCCTGGAGCGGTGCGTGGAGTTCACCGACGCCTGGGGCGGGAAGTATCCGGCGATCGTCCGGCTCTGGGAGGCGGCCTGGGTGGGGTGCCCCCGGACGAAGTCTGGGGGGAGAGTTCGTGCCCTTTCTCCAGTTCGACGTGGAGATCCGCAAGATCGTGTGCACCACCGACGCGATCGAGAGCATCAACGCGCGGATCCGCAAGGCCGTGAGGGCCCGGGGACACTTCCCCACCGACCAGGCCGCCCTCAAGTGCGTCTACCTGGCCGTCATGAGCCTGGACCCGACCGGCACCGGACGCAAGCGCTGGACCATGCGCTGGAAGGCCGCGCTCCAGGCATTCGACATCACCTTCGACGGCCGGCTCACCGCCGGACGACGCTGAAGAAATCCGACCGAGTTCCACCGTTCGCTACACAGACCCGACCAGCGCCGCAGCGTGATCACCACGACTTTGAATCAGCCCTGCCCGAAGGCCGAGCACGCCGAGGAGCTGACGGGCCGGCCGTGCTCGTGATCGGCAGGGCGCTTCCCGGTCTGGTTGCCAGGTGGCCGACTCACGGCGCAACCTGGAAGGGACCATGGGCCCGGGTGGCCGGGCCAGGAGGCGAGGTCCGCGATGAGCAGGCTCCAGGAGCACATCGACATCAGCGCCCCGGCACAGAAGGTGTGGGACCAGTTGCACCGCGTCGAGGAGTACTCGTCGTTCATGGACGGGGTGCAGCGCGCTTCTGCACGCGGCGGTGACCGCGCTCGTCTCGATGTCCGGACCGGCCGTGGTGAGCAGGCGCTCGAGGCCGTCCTCTCCGACCGCTCCGACGAACAGACCATCACCTGGCAGACGCAGGGCAGCCCGGAGCTGCAGGGCACCCTCTCGGTCAGGTCCCTGGACAGGGACCACAGCCAGGTGCAGATCCGGATGGAGTACGACCCGCAGGGCATCCAGGACACCTTCGGCGGTCCGAAGGGAATGGCCCAGGTCCACGCGGTCGAGCGGACGGTCCGGGACGACCTGGAACACTTCAGGGATCTCGTGGAGCGGCAGAAGGGTTGACTCGGAGACGACTTCTTCTCCCCACCTTCATACGGGGAAGGGGATGACGCGCCGCCCGGCCGGGCGCTCAGTCCGGCAGCGGCGGCAGGTCGAACCCGTCGTTCTGCATGCGCGGCAGCAGTCGGTCGGCCGTCGAGATGGTGCCGTCCGGGGCGGTGCGGACGCCGCCGTCATCGCGGACCACGGATTCACGTCCGATGCTCACCAGCAGCTCGACGACCGAGGCACGATCGGGGGTCGCGGGATCGTCGGCCAGCGCGAAGAGGAACGGCAGACTCGCCGCCGTGCACGCGTATACGTCGCCCTGGTGGTGGACCGCACCGTAGAAATCGCCGAGCGCCCTCTCCCGGATCCCGGGATCGGGTGAGGCCACCGCCCGGAGCCACACCGGAACGTCCACGGCCAGCCCGTACGCATGCCCCATCGACGCCCAGTCGACACTGTCCACATCATCGATCACGCACGGCACTCTGCCGCAGGGCACTGACAAACCCTCCAGGCAGGCTTCCGCTTGTCCTGGCGACTGCATGGAAGCAGGACCCGGCTCTGGCTGACCTCCCCACACCGGGTTCACCCGTCATGGAGGTGTCGGCAGGCTCGCCCGGCCGTGAACAGCCCTCGCACGGGATCCCCGTGCGCCCCTCGCCGGGCTTCCTGGCTCACGCTTGCTTCTCCGCCTCAGAACCGTGAAGGCCGTCCCACGTGGTCGCGGCTCCGCGGAGGTCCTCCACGTCCGGCTTCACGTACCACTTCTTCGTGGTCCTGACGTTCGTGTGCCCGGCCCATCGGGCGAGGATGTGATCCGGCACGCCGTTGTCGGCGAGATAGGTGAGACAGGACGAGCGAGCGTCGTACAGGCGTATTCGGCGGAGGCCAAGGACTTCCATGAGCCGGTACGCGCGTCTACGGAGCTGCTTGATCGTGAAGGCTTCCCCGGTCTCGTGTACCACGACGCACCCGGAGTCCGAGTAAGAAGTCATCTCATGTGGTGAGTCTGCGGTAGCAGATGAGGGTGCAGGCGATGCTCGTGAGGGCCAGGAAGTGCTCGGCCTTGCGCTCGTAGCGGCGGTGGAGGCGGCGGCAGCCGGCGAGCCAGGCCGTCGTGCGTTCGATGGTCCAGCGGTGCCGTCCGAGCCGCCTCGAGGTCTCGACGCCCTTGCGGGCGATGCGGTGCCGGATGCCCCGCCGGGACAGCCATCGCCGCAGGTGAGCGTAGTCGTATCCCTTGTCGGCGTGGAGCTTGCCGGGCCCGCGCCGCCGGGGACCCCGGCGGGAGCGGATGGGCGGGATGCCCTTGACCAGGGGATCAGGGCCGGCCGTCGTGGACGTTGGCGCCGGAGATGCCGGCGGACAGGGGCAGACCGGTCCGCTCGGTGATCAGATGGATCTTCGAGCCGTACGTGCCCCGGTCGACAGGATTCGGACCCGTCAGGTCCCCCTTTTTCAGGGCCCGCATGTGCACCGAGTCGATCGCGCACCGCGACCGGTCCAGCTCGCCGAGGGAGCCGGGCTCGTCCAGGACCAGGCGGTGCAGTTTGGCCCAGACCCGGGCCTTGGTCCACTCGGTGAACCGGCGGTGCGCCGTGGCGCCGGACGGCCCGAACGAGGCGGCGGGCAGCTGCCGCCACGTGCAGCCGGAGGTCGCGACGAACACGATCGCGGCCAGCACCTCGCGGTCGCCGTGCCGGCGTCGGCCGCCGCCCTGAGGGCGTGAGGGTGCCTCCGGCACCACGCGCTGGCACAGCTTCCACAACTCGTCCGGCACCAGCCGCTCAACGAGCCCTGCCACGGCCGACAGCCTACCGAACCACATGAGATGACCTCATAATGCCCAGGTGGTGAACTGGACTCAGATGCACGACTGCTACGGGGATACCGATCGCGTCCCCGCGCTTCTGGAACGGGTGGAGTTCGAGGACAACGCCGAAGCATGGGAGGAGCTGGGGTACCGGCTGGTCCTCGAACACGGCCTCGTCTTCCCCGTCAGCTTTGCCGCCCTGCCGCGCCTGGTGCGTCTCGCCTCGAGGAGCGCACGGGCGCGTGGACTGGCCGGAGCGATTTTGCGACGCGCGGCAGGACACCACGGCTGCGACGATCTGCTGGCGGACTGCGCCGACGCGATCGCGGAGTTCCGCAAGCTGTTGGACCGGCACCTGCAATCGCGGCCGGTCAACTACCTCGCGACCTTCCTCGATTCGCTCGCGGCCAAGAAGGAGTACCACTGGAGTGCCGTCCTGGGGGACTTCGCGGACGACTTCTACCATCTGGCCTGCCCCCACTGCGCCGTGGAAGTGACGATCGCCATCGGGGACCACGGGCGCTATTCAGCGATCCGGGACTGGCACCTGGGCGACGTGGACCGTCGCGGCCTGCGGCCGGCGTCCTTTGAGGAACTCTCCGGCACCGGCCGGTGGATGCACGAGACTGCCGTCCGTGACGGGCACGAGGCCCTCGCCGACGGAATCGCCCACCTCTTCGGCAAGGCCGGATGCCCACACTGCGCCAGCGTGTTCAACATCGCGGACGAGTACACATCCGCCAACTGCCCCGTCCTGCGGTAGGCCAGGGTGAATCGGAAGTAAGCGGGAAGGGCTCAGGAGCGGAGCCACAGCCGGATCGCGGTGACGGTCACCGTGCCGTGGAAGACATAAGCCCGTTTGTCGAATCGAGTGGCCACGGCACGGAAGCCTTTGAGGGCGTTGATCGTTCGCTCGATCTCGTTCCTGCTGGCATACCGGGATCGGTCGAAGGCGGCGGGCCGACCGCCCTTGCTGCCGCGCTTTTGCCGATGGGCCCGCTGGTCGCGGCGCTCGGGGATGGTGTGCTTGATCTGCCGACGTCGCAGATGGCGGTGGTTGCGGCGGGAGCTGTACGCCTTGTCGCCGCTGAGGTGGTCCGGCCGATTGCGAGGACGCCCGCCGGTCGGGCGCGGCACACGGACGCGCTCCAGCACCGGGATCAGCGGCCCGGACGCCGGCCTGGCACGGCCCGTCCGATCCCGGCGACTGGACCGCGGTGCGGCGCACGTTCCGCGACGGGCACACCGCCACCTGGTGGGCCGCCGACGCCGTGCTCGGCGTCCGGGGCCCGGACGGCTGGACCGGCTGGTGGTGGCCACCACCGCCCCGGCCACCCTGCCGGACAAGACCACCTGGTACCTGGCCACCCACCTGTCCGCCCCGGCGAACCACGTACGGCCGACAGCCCGCATCCACCCGCCGGTCTGGCCGGACCGGTGCGAATCTACGGCGTCCGCAACTGGATCGAGCAGAGCTACAGGCAGGTCAAGGACGAACCGGGGTGGGCCGACTTCCAGGTCCGTTCCGACACCGCGATCCTCCCCCGGCTTTCGGCTGGGGGCACCCCCAGTCACCAGACCCTGGTCCGCTGCGCGTTCACCTTCTGCCGGTAGGCATGGTCCACCCGGACGCCACCACCACAGCCAACGCCTGAGCCACCGGCAACACCCGGGCGGCAGGCCCGGCAGGAGAGGGGGATCCGAAAACCCCGGTCAACCCCCGCCACCGAGCCGGCCGAAGACGATCCGTGCCGTCCGCGGCCGGCCGACCCCTTGGCTCGCGCTGCGACACTGGTGGCAGGCATGGTCCGACACGCCCCCACCGGCCCGATTCCAGAACCTGATCGAAGCGGTCACCACCGGCCAGGCCCTGAACCTCTACTCTCCGACCTGACCACCTACCGTTGGGCCCCGTTGTCAAACTCCCGTCTGCCTCGCGACGCCATGCACGCTCCCCCGAGCTCTTCGAGCAGGGGGACTCCCACTCACCGCACCGGGCCCTGCCCCAAGCACATCCCGTACGAGGCTCAGGGCCCGGCATGCCGAGAGCACGCATCCGACGCCGGGCGGGCAGCGGGGCGGCGCGCGACGAATCGCGTGCCGGGGACCGGCGCCCACTCCCCCTACGGCGACGGCCACCGCAGGACCCAGGTGTGTCAGTGCACCACACGGACCAGTTCGAACGCCTCCGCGAGTCCCGCCGCGATCTGCGAGCCGCGGTATTCGGCCAGCGCCCGTACGCCGCGTTCGCTGCGCGGGTTCGGCCAGGGATCGACCTCCTGGCCGTACGCCCGCAGCGCCTCCAGCTTGCGGTCGAGGTGACTTTCCTCCAGCACCTCCCAGCAGTTGGGGCGGAAGCCGCTGGGCGTGCCGGACGCCTCGCCGGTGTCGGTGGCGGAGCGGATCTCGAAGCAACGGATCTCGCGCACGCTGCCCCGGCCGGGGCGGCCGGCGATCCTGGCCGCCCGGCTGACCAGCTGGTGGTCCAGGCTCAGGTCGGCGAGGCTGGTGGTGAACAGCGTGTCGGGCTCGAAGTCCCGCACCTCGCGCTCCACGACGCGGTTGAGCTCCAGCTGCCCGATGGTGTCGAGCCGGTTGTCCCCGAAGCCGTGCACCCGTACCCGCTTGATGCCCAGAACCGACGCCGCGGACTCGATGGCGGCGACTCGGTTGGTCACCCCGGAGCCGGACACCGACCGCGAGCCGTCGTCGTTGGTGAGCACGCACAGGCCGACGAGCACGCCGTCGTCTGCCAGCCGCGCGATGGTCCCGCCGGCGCCAAGCGTCTCATCGTCGCCGTGCGCGGCCACAACAAGCAGTTTCCGGATTTCTCTTCGCATAGCGGTCCTCTCAGAACACAGAAAAGCAGCCGATTCCCGGCCGGCGCTGTTCTGCGCCGATTTCACGTCCTAGCGCACCAGAGCCCCCAGGGGGTACCCCTATTCGGCCGGGCCCGGCTACCCCTTATCGCGGACGTAGGACTCCACCCCGTCGAGCAGCAGCCGGATCCCGAATCCGACGACCGGCCGCACCTCGCCGTCCCCATCGCTGCCGTCGGCGGCAGCGGGCATCGCGGTGGCCAGTTCGGCGAGCATCGGGAACCGATCGCCGTCAACGATCTTCTCCAGGATTTGGGGGTACCCCAGGCCCATCGGCACCAGATCGTCGGCGAGGCGGGCGAGGTCGCGGACCGCCGAGAACATGAACATCGCGAGCCCCAGAACCTCGTCGTGGCCGAGCCCGGTGCCGCGCACGGCACGCAGCAGCGCCTCGATCCAGGCGAGCCCGTTGGGGCCCACCGGCGGGCTCTTGAGCTGCACTTCCACCAGCCAAGGGTGCCGTCGGTAGACCTCCCACAGGCCGTCCACCCAGGCTTCGACGCGCTGCCGCCAGGCGTCGGTGTCCGACAGCTCGGGCGGCGGTCCGGACGCCACGTCGGCCATCACGGCCACCAGCTGGGACTTGCCCGGCACATGCCGGTAGAGCGACATCGCGGTGTACCCGAGCTCGCCGGCGACCCGCTGCATGGACAGTTTGGTCAGGCCCTCACTGTCGGCCACCCCGATCGCGGTACGGACGATCTTGGCGACGCTCAGCCCCGGCCGCGGACCAGGCGCCGGACGCTCGTCCGCCGACCACAGGAGGTCCAGACTCCGCATGAGGTCCGCATCGCGCTCGGCGTCCTGCATGTCCTTCCCCCTATCCGCCTTGACGTCGATCTGAACGAGCGTGTACAACACAAACTGCCAAGTTTATGCCGCATACATCTCTCACACGACACACCATTCCGGCTCCCGTTTTAGGTGGAATGAGAACATTCCTGCAACCTATACATGAGGCCGCCGGGCGCGCCACCGTCACAGGGAAGGACGTCATTAGCGAGCATGAACCATCCAATAGAAGTGGAAGGGCTCGGCAAATCCTTCGGTGACGTGCCCGTACTCAAGGGGATCGATCTGTCCGTCCAGGCGGGCACGATGTACGCGCTGCTCGGCCCGAACGGCGCCGGCAAGACGACGACGGTACGGATCCTGGCCACACTGACCCGTATGGGCACCGGCACCGCCCGGGTCAACGGCTACGACGTGGTCCGCCAGGCCCGCGAGGTCCGCGCATCGGTCGGCCTGACCGGTCAGTACGCGGCGGTCGACAAGATGCTCACCGGGCGGGAGAACCTGGTGATGATGGGTCGCCTGTACCGGCTGGGCCGGGCCGCCGCGCGGCGCCGCGCGGACGAGCTGATCGAGCAGTTCGACCTGGTCGACGCCGCGGGCCGGCAGGCCAAGACGTACTCGGGCGGCATGCGCCGCCGGCTCGACCTCGCCGCCAGCCTCATCGGTCGACCCCCGGTGATCTTCCTGGACGAGCCGACCACCGGACTCGACCCGCGCAGCCGCGCCACCATGTGGGCCGCGATCCGGGCCCTGCTCGGACAGGGGACCACCATCCTGCTGACCACGCAGTACCTGGAGGAGGCCGACCAACTCGCCGACCGCGTCGGCGTGCTGAGCGACGGGCACATCGTCGCCGAAGGCACCCCGGGCGAGCTGAAGCAGCGCGTCGGCAGCGAACGCCTGGAGCTGACCTTCGACGACGAGAACGCCCTCGGCGCCGCGCTGGCAGCCATGTCCGGTGAGAAGGTGCAGCGGGAGGAGGACGGCCACCGGGTCAGCGCACCGATCGAGGGTGCCCGGCATCTGAAGTCGATCCTGGACCGGGTGGAACAGGCCGGTGTCGAGGTACGCCACATCAGCATCACCGAGCCGACCCTGGACGACGTGTTCCTGACGCTGACCGACCGGTCCGGCCCCTCGCGGGCCCCCGGCGGCACGGTGCCCCACCAGTCCCCGGCCGCCGGGGAATCCCACCGGTCCCCGCAGGCAGGGGACTCCGACCGCTCCGCCGGGTCCGACGCGCTGTCCGGCCGGTCCGACCAGTCCGCCGCGTCGGCGGGCACCCGGGAGACCCGATCGCGATGACCACTCAGCAACTGCACGCCGTACCTCCGGCCGCGTCCCTCCGCTCCCGGTTGGCCTGGGCGGTGAGCGACAGCTTGGTGCTGAGCGGGCGCGCCACCCGTCATCTGCTGCGCAACGCCGAGCTGATGATCGTGTCGACCATGCTTCCGCTCGCCCAGCTGATCGTCTTCCGCTATCTGTTCGGCGGCGCGATCGAGACCGGCAGCGTGAACTACGCGAGCTACATGATCGCCGGCCTGATCGTCATCAGCGTCGGCTTCAACGCCTCCAACACCTCGGTCAGCATGGCCAACGACCTCGCCGAGGGCATCGTGGACCGCTTCCGGTCCATGCCGATGGTCTCGACGTCCCTGCTCACCGGCCATGTGGTGGGCTCCCTCGCCCGGCACATCCTGTCGATGACGGTGATCGTGCTGGGCGGCCTGGCGGTCGGCTTCCGGCCGCAGGCGGGGGTACGGGAGTGGCTGGCGGCGGCCGGACTGCTGCTGATCTTCGCCACCACCATCTCGTGGCTGTCGGTGATCTTCGCGGTGCTCACCAAGTCGGTGGAGGGGGCGAGCGGTCTCAGCCTGGTGCTGGTCTTCGTGCCGTACGCCAGCAGCGCGTTCGTGCCCACGCACACCATGCCGAGCGTGCTCCAGGGCTTCGCGAACAACCAGCCGTTCACCCCCCTCATCGACGCCGTCCGCGGTCTGCTGCTCGGCATGCCGGTCGGCAACGACGCGTGGATTGCGCTGGCCTGGTGGAGCGGGCTGCTGGTGGTGGCCGTACCGCTGGCGGGGCTGCTCTTCCGCCGCCG
Source organism: Streptomyces sp. M2CJ-2 (assembly GCF_016757295.1). Taxonomy (NCBI): domain Bacteria; kingdom Bacillati; phylum Actinomycetota; class Actinomycetes; order Kitasatosporales; family Streptomycetaceae; genus Streptomyces; species Streptomyces sp. M2CJ-2. Next base: position 23,782 of record NZ_JAESIF010000075.1, read on the forward strand.
CACGTCGGCGTAATGGCCTCGGCCCTCGCCCGTACCCCTGTCGGCCGCGGCGGGGGCGGGGCCGGCCGGTTGGTCGGCTGAGTGACTGGCTGACCCATTCCGGCCGTGATCCGGCCCGGGACGGATCGGGACACGCGAGTGTCCCGGCCGCTCGGGCCGGTTTGTTTTCCCCTCCGGGCACCTCGAATCCGGCGCGTCGTGAGAGACCTGAGTCCGGGGCGCGGTGAGGTGCCCCGATTCCCCGTCCCGGCGAGGCTTCCGGCGGCCCACCGATAGGGGCGGATAGGGGTAGGAAGGCGTCCCCCGCACGCCGTAGCATCGACGCGCAAAGCAACCGTCAACGCGCGTCTCCCTGGCACATTCCGGTGCCAATTCTTATCGCGTTCATGGTTTCAAGGGTTCCCGGCGCGCTTTTCGCGGCGCCATGGGTACGGCGATTCGAAGTGGCGGCACCAACCGAATGGGTTGAAGGGAAAATGCCAGCATCCACCGCACACGACCGGCCGGGGGCCGGAACAGAGCGGATCGCGTCCGTCGCCGTCATCGGCATGGGATATGTGGGATTGCCGACTGCGCTCGGTCTGCACGCCGGCGGACTGTCCGTCATCGGCATCGACCACAGCGAGGCCCGGCTGGCGGCGATCCGCGCCAGCGACGTCGACCTGATCGAGGCCGACCTCCGACGCCTGGACAAGGCGCTGCGCGAGGACGGTTTCACGCTCACCTCCGACATCGGCCGGCTCGCCGAGGCGGACGCGGTCATGGTGTGCGTACCCACGCCCATCGACAATCATCTGATGCCGGACCTGGAGCCGCTGCGCGCCGCCTGCACGTCCCTGATCGAGCACGTGGTGCCGGGCCAGACGCTGATCCTCACCTCCACCAGCTTTGTCGGGACCACGCGCAGACTGCTCGTCGAGCCGCTGACCGCCCAGGGCTTCACCGTCGGCCGGGACGTCTTCGTGGCCTCCAGCCCCGAGCGCATCGACCCGGGCAACGTCACCCACACGCAGGCGGAAACGCCGCGCGTCCTCGGTGGTGTCAGCGAAGGCTGCGTGAGCCGGGCCCGTCGGCTCCTCAGCGTCCTCACCCCCGCCGTCCACGAGGTGGGCTCGCCCGAGGCCGCCGAGATGACGAAGCTGTACGAGAACTCCTTCCGCGCGGTCAACATCGCGCTCGCCAACGAGTTCGCCGAGATCTGCACGGCCCTGTCCCTGGACCCGATGGAGATCACCGAGGCGGCGGCGACCAAGCCGTACGGCTTCATGCGTTTCGACCCGGGCCCCGGCGTCGGCGGCCACTGCATCCCCTGCGACCCGCACTACCTGCTGTGGCAGCTGCGCGCGACCCGCGATCAGGCACCGCTGGTCACGCAGGCGATGGCAGCGATCGCCCAGCGGCCCCGGCAGATCGCCGACCGGGTCCTCGACACCCTTTCCCGGTCGGGCCGCGGCCTCGCCGGCACCCGGGTCATCGTCGTCGGCGTCACCTACAAGCCCGGAGTCAAGGACGTGCGCTCCTCCTCCGCCCTGGACATCATCGGCCTCCTCACCGCGGGCGGCGCCCAGGTCGGCTTCCACGACCCGCTGGTCGACGAGGTCCGGCTGCCGGACGGCACCCTTCTGCGTGGCGCGGTACGTCCTGACGGGGCCGACTGGGACCTGGCCCTCATCCACACCGAGCACCCGGGCCACGACTACGGCTGGGTGGCGGACTGCCCCACGGTCGTGGACGCCACCTACCGCTTCGGCCCCGCGGCGGCCGCCGAACCGCAGGCACCGTCCCTGTCCCTCTGAAGCACCCCCACCACCCCAGCCCATCCGAAAAGGACCACGGCAATGCGCAGCCTGATCACCGGCGGGGCGGGATTCATCGGATCCCACCTCACGGAGCACCTGCTCGGCCTCGGCCAGGAGGTCGTCGTCCTTGACGACCTCAGCACCGGCAGCGAACACAACCTCGCCGCGGTCGCCGACCACCCGGGACTCAGCTTCCACCACGGCTCCGTCAACGACCCCGAGGCCGTGGAGGCCGCGCTGCAGGGGGTCGACGCGATCTACCATCTGGCCGCCGCCGTGGGCGTATTCACCATCCTCGACAAGACGCTGCACAGCCTGCGCACCAACCTGCTCGGCGTCGAGACGGTCCTGGAGGCCGCCCGCCGCCACCAGGTGCCGGTGCTCCTCGCCTCGACCAGCGAGATCTACGGCAAGAACACGACCGAGGGCATCACGGAGGACGACGACCGCATCGTCGGCTCTCCGCTCGTCAACCGCTGGTCCTACGCGGAGGCCAAGGCCCTGGACGAGACGTACGCCCATCTGTACGGCGTCGAGTACGGCGTACGGTCGGTCATCGCCCGGCTGTTCAACACGGTCGGGCCGCGCCAGTCCGGCCGGTACGGGATGGTCGTGCCGCGGTTCGTCGAGCAGGCGCTGGCCGGTGAGCCGCTGACCGTGTTCGGCAGCGGGGAGCAGATCCGCTGCTTCTGCCACGTACTGGACGTCGTCCCCGCGCTGGTGGCCCTGATGGCGGACGAGAGCGCCTACGGTACCGCGTACAACATCGGCAGCAACGAGCAGATCAGCATCGCCGAGCTGGCCGAACGGGTCATCAAGGCCACCGGTTCGACCAGCAGCGTGGTCCACGTCCCCTACCAGGAGGCGTACGGGCCGGGGTTCGAGGACATGGAGCGCCGGGTGCCCGACTGCGGCAAGGCCGAGCGCACGGTGGGCTTCCGACCGCAGCGGACGCTGGACGACATCATCAACGACGTGACGGCGGAGCGCCGGCTGCGGCGGGATTCGGCTTCGGCGGCGGTCTGAGACCGTGGGCGGTCGCGCCTTTGGGCAGGCGGCCGCTGATTGCGGGGAAGTGGAGACGCGGCGATGCCCGTGTCCGACGGCCGGGGTGGTCGTGGGGCGCGGGCATCGGTGTGTGCGGGGTCGGTTCTGCGGTGGGTTACGGGGCGATGTGCATGTGTTCCCCCTGTCCCCGTCGTGTGCGCGTGCACGCGGCGGGGACAGGGGGTGGGGTCACTCCGGGGAGTGCAGTTCGTCGTCCAGGATGCTGAACAGGTCTTCCGCGCTGGCGCTGTCGAGGCTGGTCCCGTGGCCGTGCGGCCCCTCTGACTCGCCGACCGCGCTCCAGGCTGCGGTGAGGGCGTGGAGACGGCTGACGATCCGGGTTCGGCCCGCCTGATCGAGGGTCGTGTCCGCGAACGACTTCTCCAGCGCGAGCAGCTGCTTCTCCAGCACGGTGGTCGGGTCGCCGTCCTCCTCGTTCTCCGGGTGGAACTGGGTGAGGAGGTGGTGGGCCAGGTCGTGGGGGCTGGGGTAGTCGAAGATCAGGGTGGCGGGAAGACGGCGGCCGGTGTGCTTGTCGAGCCGGTTGCGGAACTCGATCGCGCTGAGCGAGTCGAAGCCCGACTCCAGGAAGCCCCGCGCCGGGTCGATCGCGGTGGCCTCGGCGTGGCCCAGGACGGAGGCGGCCATGCCGCGCACGAGGTCCACCGTCCGCGCCTGGCGTTCGGCGGCGGGCAGCTCCGCCAGGCCGGCCCAGAATCCGGCGCCGGTCGCGCCGCCCCGCACCTGACGGCGCGTGGGACGCACCAGGCCCCGCAGCTTCCCC
>NZ_JAESIF010000076.1:0-27395 GCF_016757295.1 Streptomyces sp. M2CJ-2
CGGCATCGAGTCACCATCCCGCCGCCCGGCATCATCACGCACCGCAACCGTCACGTTGCCGAGAAGACCTCAGTGATGCACAGAATGACGGCAACTGCCTTGGCGATCAGACGCTTTGCTCGGTTCACGTTCTCTTCCATGAGTTGGCGGCCGCGCTGGTTCCTGAACTGCCGCAGCGGCGTTCGCCTTCCGGACTTGGTCTACTGCACTTGGTCCGCGAGTGCCTCGGTGAGGTCACCGACCTGCTTTCGGCTCAGGGACGTGGTTCCGGCCTCTCCGGCCCCCACCAGGACGGCGGCGTCTCCGTCGCCGTCGAGCTTCAGGCGTACGGCGGCGACGTTGCCGCTGTCGGCGACCATCATCTCTCCGGTCTTGGCTTCGGCCGCTTCGTTGACATAGCTGACCAGGTCATCGGAGGAGGAGTTGGTCAGTGAGGCGACCACTGGCGCGAGCGGGACGATCGCATTCGGCTTGCGGGTGGCGACGGTGTGCACCTGCACGTCGTCCTGACCGATGTGGAAGGTGCAACTCACCAGGACGCCGGGGTTCTCGGCCAGCGGGTCCCCGGCCTTGGCACGCTTGCCGCCCTCGGCCGTAGCGACGGGCGTGCCACCGTCCTTCTTCACCGGGCCGAGGCCGGTCTTCCCGTCCAGTCCCGCGCTCTCCGCGGCCTTGACCATGTCGTAGGGGAGTGGGCAGGTGCTCGCCCCGTCGTCCGGCATGCCGTCGGCGGTTTCGGTCAGACCGCTCAGGCTCAGGGGAGCCATGCCGCTGTTGCTCTGACAGCCGGTCACCAGGGCTGCCGCGGTCAGGGCGGCTGCGATCGCCGACCGGTGTCGTGAATGTGTCACGTGATGTTTCCTCAGCGCTCTATGGATCAGGATGTGCCGCAGCCGAACCGCTCGCCGACGATGTCGACGAAGTTGTCGTACAAGCCACGCAGGCTCGGGGCACCAGGCTTTTCGAGGGCGGAGGTGTAGCCCTGATGGACTTCCATGGAGAAGTACGTGGGAATGCCCGCACAGTCGGCGACCACGTGGGTGGGATCAAAACCCATGACCTGGAGGCCGGCCACGCGCGGCTGCTCCGTGAACCTGGGCGAGGAGCGGATACCCGCGACGAGGCGCGGCTCCTGAGTCACGGCGTAGGTGGCGTGATCGTCGACCTCGCACGACCAGGTGGGGCCTGCGCTGTCCTGGACCGTTTCCGTCACGTCGGCGCGGGCCTGCGCCTTCGGACCGGGGAACTCCAGAGCCGTGAGGCCGCACACCGCACCCTCCTGGACCCGGTGCGGCTCGGGAGCCGTGCCGAGGGTCTGGGGAGCGGTCAGGGGCTTCTCGGACGCGCAGTCTCCTCGCTTGGCCGTGTTGTTGGCGACCTCGGTCAGGAGCCGGGCAAATTTCACCGAGTCCGAGCCTTCCGGGGCGTATCCCTCGATGATGGCGGGCCCGTCAGTGGTGGTGCAGGCGTCGGGCAGCAGGACCCAGCCGTGGTCCGAGCCCACCCCACCGGTGGCGCCGCCGGAGAAGAACGACACCGTGGCAGGGCTGGGCCACCGGCCGTACTCACTGAAAGGAAAGTCACCGCGCTCACGGCTTCCCGAGATCTTCAGGTACTCGGTTTCCGGCCCGAGAAGGAAGGACGAGCTCTCCACCGTGCAGGTGAAGGCGATCCGATCACTCGACGAGTCGTCCAGTCCGGCCCGGTCGGAGATACGGCCGGAATGAGGGAAGACGGCCTCGGCCGATCCGCTGGACACCAACCCCCCGCACACGTCCTCGCGGCCGAAGAGATTCGTGTCCAGCCACAGATACGCACCCGCCGCCAGCACGACGACCGCCAGAACGGGGGCGATCACCCTTCGTCCGAGGCGCGCCCGGCCGCTCTTGTCCGTCATCTCACTTCCTCGTACGCAGAGCCGAGTACGCATCCTCGCGCCCGGTGATGAAGCTCTGCTTGGCCTCACCCTTGGCGTGCTCGTGAGCCTCGGTTCCCTTGATGTCGTGCTCGCCGCCCCACGCGTCGAGGAGCGCGTTCGTGCCGCCGATGCCTGCGGACGTCGTGGTGCTGTCCTCGGACCTGGCCACGTCCTCCGCAGCGGCCGTCACGTCCTTGGAGTACTCGTAGGTGGCCGCGTCGATCATGCGCTGAATCGGATCACCCACCACGGGAATCTGGGTGAAGAGGCCGCCGACCCCGTGGTACGTGTAGCGCATGGTGTCATTGAGGTTGCCGACCTTGGTGTCCCGGTCGTCGAGGATCATGTCGGATCCGATGGCGGTCATGGAGCCGTACACCTCACCGACGTGACGGGCCTTGTTGTCCCAGTCGCCGACGACGTTGCTCTGCTGCTCGGGCGGAGCGTCCCTGGTCGTGTCCAGGTACTCGGCGGAGTAGAGCTTCTGGTTCTCGTACAGGAGGTCGTAGACGAGGACGGGCTCGCCATCAGGGGTTGTCCCGTACGCCGCGTCGGACACACCGCGCATCACGCGGAGCAGGCTGTGCTTGCTGTTGGTGATGCTCGACTCGTCGCCGTTCGCGTTGATGCCGTCGAGCCCCGCGGGGCTGCTCGGCTCGGTGCCGCTGAGGATCGCGTGGGTGTCGACCGTGTAGTCGGCGAGTGCGCGTCCGAGGGGCACCTTCAGGTTCTGCGGGACCGTGTCGCCCTTGCCGTCCTTGTCCAGCTGGGTGATGGTCTCCTGCATCACCCGGGCCTGGGCTTCGGTGTGGTGCTCGAAGGACGCCCCGGTGGAGTCGGGTTCCCGGCCGGTGGTCGCCGCCTCCAGCGCCGCGCCGAATCCGGTGCGGTTGAGGGGGTCGTCCATGGTGACGACCGTCGGACCGGCGACTGTGCTGTGTTGCGGCCACTCACGCTCGTGGAGCAGGTACTTCAGATGGTCGTTGGCGACGTGGTCGGAACCTGAGCCGTTGCCCGCGGGGTCGAAGAAGGAGGTGGCCGCGTCGGGGTTCTTGCTCATGACGCTGAGGAGCCCGTCGAGGGCGTCCGCACGGACGCCGTCGTGGCCGGCTCCCCACTCGGTGTAGATGTCGGGCTGCTTCTTCTCAGCCGCTATGAGGTCGTCACCCAGCTCGTAGAGGAACTGGTCGTCGTACTTGACGTTGCTGTGCTGCATCAGGCTGACGAAGGACTGGTAGCCGTAGAGCGGCTGGGTGTTGGTCCCGTAGTTCTTGGTGCCGTACTTGTCGAGGTTCTCCGTCCACTGCCGGTAGAACCTGCCGTCGTCGCTGGCGAGCCAGTCCTTGAACTTCTGGGAGCCTGGAGGTGCGTCGGTGACCGAGCCGGGCACCTGGGTCGCCTTGGCGATGGTGTCGGACAGGCCGCCCTGCAGTTCCAGGTACAGGCTCTTGTACCCCTTGTACGCCTTGTCGTCGTTGTAGGCGAGCTGGTTGAGCTCGTTGGTCAGTTTGATGGTGCGGTCAGGGCCGAGTCCCGCCAGCAGCGTCTGGCTGAACACCTTGTCGTCGGAGTTGTCGCGGAAGGCGCGGTCGAGTTCGGCGAGTTCGGTTGTGGAGACCTTCTTGCCGTCGGCGAGACGGGTGGCAATGTCCTTGGAGTTCTCTGCCTCGTACTTCTCGATGTCGCCCTGGGCACGGCTGTTGAAGCCGTTGGACGTGCCGTCGGTGAGGTCGGAGTCGACGACGACGGCGTTGAAGGCGATCTCGACGCCCTTGTCGGCGTCGGCCACGTCCTTGACGAGCTGGTCGATGCGGTCCTGCCAGGAGCGGACGCTCTTGCGGACGCTCTCCTGGATGTCGGGGTCGTGGCGGTAGGCGTTGCGGGCGCCTTCGTCGAGCAGGGCGGTGTCGTAGGAGACGATGCCCTGGTCGGACACCTTCATGCCGTTGTCGATGGCCTCCTGGCGGGCGGTCTTGAGTTTGCCGCGGAGGTCGACGAACTGGGTGTGGGCGTCGCGCAGGAGGGAGGCGATGGCCTTCGCCTCGGTCTGGGCGTTCTGGTATTCCTTGAGGGTGATGTCGAAGCGGCGGTTGGCGGCGTCCGCGCTCAGCCCCAGCCAGGTCTGGCCCATGGATATGCCGTGCACATCCCGCTTGTAGGCCTTCTCCTGCTTGTTGAACTCCTTGGCCATGTCGTCCCAGCGCTCGGCTGCCGTGGTGAGCGTGGCCAGGTCCGTTGTCATGATCTCGTGGTACGTCGGCATGGATCCCCGTTGTGCGCGTTGACGTGAATGAACGATGGCGTAAGGGGCAGTGGCTCAGTAGCCGTCGAGATTGGACGACTTGCGCAGTCCCTGTCCGACGCCGAAGTCGGTGTACTGGAACAGGATGCTGGTGCTGCGCAGGGCTTCCTTCTCTGAGCCCAGGCGGTTCATCAGGTTCTGCACCTGCTCGCCCCAGGTCTTGTGCGCCTTCTTCAGCGCTTCTGAGGTGACCCACCCGTGGCCGTCCTTCGGGGCGAAGGCCTTGACCGCGGCGTTGGTCTCCTCGTCCGCCCGGTCGCCGGCCTTGCGGGTGTCGGGTTCGAGGTTCTCCTCGATGGCCTTGACCGCGGCCTTCTTTCGAGCGGGGCTGGACGCCAGGTCCTTCCGGCCGCCCCTCACAGGCCCCTGCGGGCCTCCCGGGTCCGCCGGGTACTGATTCAGCCGCATACCGACCGGCTGCCCGGTCCCATCGACGTTCCCGTGCTGCTCCGCGACAGGTTCCGCCATGCCTTCCTGCCCCCGTCCACTCGATTGGCGTGCGCCCGACAGGCTAACAACCAGGCCGGATCGTGTGGTTCAAGGGGCGGGGCAGGCCGAATCCCGACCGTGCGCACAGGATTGACACCTTCGCGTACGGAGGAGGGGCGGGCGGCAGCCAAGTCCGGCTTCCGGCCGCCCCTTCCTCTTCAGGTCAATCGCGCGCTGTCATCCGTACGAACGCCGCCCACCGCCGTCCGCCTGCACATCCTGCGTGGCCTCCCCGACGACGGCAGCCCCGTCCACCGCCCCGGCGGCCTGCTGCGCTACATCCTGCGCGACGTACCGCCCGTACCGACGGGCCAGGAACCGGAAGCAAACGCACCGGGCGCAGGAACCTCACCCGAGCAGCCCCCGGCCCCCGCCTCTCCGCCCGTCTGGCGGGCACACGCGAGTGTGCGGGCGAGCACATCCAGCCCACCCTCTTCAGGCCGATCGGCAACGAAACCCTGTGCCGGGAGTGCACCACCCGCGCCGTACCGCCGAGGTGAGTCGCACCGTCCAGGCCAGGACCGGGGTATTGCCTCGGTGCTCGAACGAACAGGGCCTCTGCTCCGTCGGTACTCATGAGGTCGAACGCGGCTTCGGGCTGGGACACGTCGGCGGGGGCACGCTCCGGCCCTCCACAGCATCTACTCGGAGGACACCATGAGCCGGTCGGGACGAACCACTCGCATGCTTCTGGTCGCAGCCATGGTGACGTCGGCTGTGGCCTGCACATCGGAGAACAGCAGCGATGGAGGAGGCGAGCAGGCGGCATCCTGCGCCTACCGTGTCCTCTACCAGGACCGCACGTACCGGGACGTCGCGAACGTGGAGTTCACCGCGGGAGAGAAGCTCGGTCCCGCCACCATCCCGCCGTGTGACGACACCGGTGGCCAGGACGAGGGCGAGCAAGCCGGGGAGACGACGACCGTCCACAAGGTGGACGGTGTCTCTCCCGAGGTGGCCGTCGCAGTCGGGGATGCTCCCGGCGATGTCATCTTCGTGGCCGCCCACTTGGGCGACGAGCTCCCCCCGGAGATACGGAAACTGATCGACGGGTCCTGACGGTGGCCGTGTCCACGCCGTCGCCCGGGTGGCGTGGACACGGCGCGGGCTCCTCGACGACGGCACCCCGGTCCACCGCCCCGGCGGCCTCCTGCGCTACCTGCTCCGCGACGTCCCGCCCGTGTCCGGCCCGAGAGGCCAAGGGCCGCACCAGCGAGAAGGGCATCGACGCCGACATCGCCTACGGGCAGCTGTTGCGCCGCATGACGAGCCAGGACTCCCGGACACGGTACGCACTCGTCGTGCCGTCCTCGTCCGTGAAAGCCGTCGAACGCGTTCCGGTCCATGTCCGTGCGCTGCTGCGCATCGACATGTACGAGGTGACGGACGAAGGCAGGGTGCGTCCGCTGCAGTCCTGGACGTGACCTGGAACGGGCCGTACGGGGGCGGGCACCGGGCAGCCGCCCCGACACGTCCGACGCCCCCACAGAGCACTGCCGTGGGGGCGTCGGACCTGGTGAACGGGCTGCTGTCACGAAAACTTCGGGGGCATGACGAGTCCCCCCAGCGGCAGCGACCGGCCGCTTTCGCCCTCCCCTTTGCCGAGCAGAGGGCCCTCACCCTCCGCTTCTCCGCCACCCCACGCGGCGCCCGGCTCGCCCGGTGCCTCACCTCCCAGCAGATGGATGCCTGGGGGTGGCACTACGGCAGCCCGGCCCACGACGACGTCGAGCTGGTCCTTGCGGAACTGGCCGCGAACGCCGTCACCCACGGCCGGGTCCCCGGCAGGGACGCCGAGCTGCGGCTGACTGTCGAATCCTGCGGCAGGCTCGTACGGGTCGAGGTGAGCGACGCCCGTGGAGAACAACGGCCGGTGAGTGCACAGGGCGAACAGCCCGACATGCACGGTGGGCGTGGGCTGGCTCTGGTCGAGGCGCCGGCCGGGGAATGGGGTGTCACCGAACGGTCGGGAGATCCGGGCAAGACCGTCTGGGCCGTCGTCCCCTGCACCGCTCCGCACCTCTTCGGCCCGCGTGCCGCTCAAGGCTGACAGCCGAGCTTTTTCTTGTAAGCGTCGAAGTAAGCAGGAGCGAGCTTCTCCAGAAGGCGTTGTGACCTGTCGTTCCATCTCATGTCGCTGACCTCCACCGACAGAACATCACCCTTTTTGCTCACCCCGGGGCATGGGAATGCGGAGGCCACTCCGGAATTCCAGGATGCGAATTTTTTCTTGTGATAGCGCAGACCTTTCACGTCATAGTCCAAGAAGTAGTCGCGTAGTTCGTATCCTTTCTCGTGCCACTCGCCGTCACTTATCACGGATTCGTTTCCATCCACGTACATGTGGCAAATCTGTCCCTCCTGCAGACTGAAGTGCCCGGTGTCCTGTTCCAGCTTGTCGCCGTCATCGAGCAGAGCTTCCAGGATTTTCTTGTCAGTGGAAATTCCGCAGATGTTGTCCGGGACGGTGTACGAGAGACCGTCGTGTGAGGAGTTGCAGGCGGTAAGGGTCGATGTGAGAAGGATTGCAGTGACCAGTTTCTTCGCAGACAAAGACGGTTCCTGGGGCTGGTGGGTCGAGTGTTGGCGGATTCTCATGTACCGTCCCCCGAGGAGTTCCACTGAGCTCCATCAGAGTGACTCACACCCGCTTGAGTCCGAACCGCGCGGTCGATGGCATCCCGCGTCTCAGCGTCGATTCCCTTATCGTGCGCGAAGTAGCTTGTGAGGCTGGCCGTTGCCGCGTCCTTCGCAGCCTCCCTCCCCCTTGAATATTCATTACCCGCGCCCTGTTCGGCCTCCTTTACGGTGTCCTCCTCAACACTCTTCACGACGCTTTCCGTCACATCCTCGGCCAGCCAGTTGATAGGTTCAGCCGCCGCGGAGAATGGTGCAGGGATGGATCCCGTCCCCAAACCCACGGTCCGGTTCACCCACTTGGCGTTGTCTGCTACTGCCTCGTTGTATTCCTTGTTCGAGGCCGTGTGGTAGTCATAGATCGCGTCGGCCCGGGAGTTGCTCATGATCCCCGCGATGGCGGCGCCCGGCGCGACCAGATCGCCGACGCGTGCACCGTCCTCCGGGGTGAGATCCGTCCCCTCTGCCTTCAGGAAGTCCTGCACCACGTTTGCGGTGTAAGCCTGTTGCGCGGAAGTGATGGCGCTGTAGGCGTCCGGATCCTGCCCGATCAGGCCGAGGAATCTCTGAGCGTTCCCGTGTCCAAGGTTGGCAGGCGTGCCGTTGGTCGGGAAGACCTTGCTGTCGGCGCTTTCGCCGTACATCGACCGCTGGAAGTCGCCGATGTAGTCCGCCGCGATGTTGCCCAGGCTGTCGCGCAGGGCGTGGAGGGGGCCGGTCTCCTCGTCCCTCAGGGCGCCGTTCATGTTGTGCGTCAGCAGGTCCGGGTTCGTGGCGAACTTCTCCACGATGTCGTGGACCAGCTTCGCCTGTGCCGGGCTGGGCCTGACCGACGGGTCGATCCTGTCGCTGTCGTACGGGTGCCCTGTCGCGGCGGCCTCGAGGGCGTGGCCCAGAGCGTCCGGGCCGAAGGTGAGGGCCTTGCTCGTCGCCTCCTCATCAGCCAGGACGTTGGCGGTGTTCCTGTCGATCGTCCACTCGAAGTCCTTGTCCGTGAAGAGATCGAGGTAGGACTTGAAGTCCGTCTTGCCCCCGGACTTGATCGTGCCGTCCTCGTTGTACGCCGTGGGCTTCTCCGTGAAGAACCGCTCGGCTGCCTCGGGGCTGTGCCCCAGCGCCTCCAGGACGCTGTTCAGCGGGTCGTTGCCGCTGCCGAGCTTCCCGGAGGGGTTGAACCCGTAGCGGTCGTCGCTGCCGGCGGGCTTGTTGGACAGGAAGCGGTGGGGATCCTCCTGGTGGAGTTGGGTGACGTGCTCCGCGATGGGCGTCAGGAACGCCGGATCGTAGTTCCCGTAGCGGAGCAGACCGCCCAGGACCTGGTATCCGTAGGGCTTGTTCCACATGCCGCGTTCCCACTCGATCTGCTGAGTGCCCAGCCTGCGGAACTCCGCGCCCCACGACGAGGGCAGGTGCTGCCGGTCCCCGCGAACGCTCTGCGGGGTGTAGGGGTCGGTCGCGTTGGCCAGGGCGTGACCCATGTACTTCTGCAGGTCCTGTACGCCGGCCAGGCGGGTCCTCGAGGCGTCCTCACCGGTGCCGTCGATCGACAGGGCGGCGTAGAACTCGAGCGTCTGCCTCGGTCCGCCCAGGCCCTCGAAGAACTCGGTCGCGAACTCTCCGTCCTTCTCACGTCCGTTGTGGCGCAGCAGCCGGTTCAGTTCCGCCAGTTCCCGGTCGGTCATGTCCTCGCGCTTCTTGGCGAGTTCCAGAGCGCGTTCGACCTGTGCGTCGTTGAGGGACCCGTACTTCGCGTGACCGGCGTTGTACGGGTCGTTCCCGTGCGCCCGCCTGAGGGCCAGCCTGGTGGAGAGGTCGATGTCGTTGGCACGGGCGACTTTCCGCGTGATGGAGTCGGCGAAGTGCTGCCGGTCCTCCTCCGTGGCGTCCTTGCCGTCCTTGCCGTCCTTGTCTTCCTTCGGGTCGGCGCCCGACCTGGGCCGGACTCCCACACTCACCGTTCCGTCACCGTTGTCCTGAACGGTGTAGCCCTTTTCCCCGGCCTCGCCGGTGAGTGTCCTGACGCTCTTCTGCAGCGCTTCGAGTTCGTGGTGAGCGTCGTCGAGGACCTGGAAGATGCTGTCGGCCTCCGTGTGGAGGTCCGCGAACTCCTTGGCGGTCTTGTTCACGAACTCCCGTGTGACGCCGGCGTTCACGCCTTCCCAGCGTGCGCGGTCGGACTTCTTCTTGAGGCCGTCACGGGCATCGGTCTCGAGCTGCTTCAGGTGGGCGACCGCCTTCTTCCAGTCCGACACCGAGGTGCCCAACTTACCGAGCTCCACCTGCATGAGGTCGTCGTAGGTGATGGGCATGCCTGAGCTCCCCCGCGCTACTCGAAGTATGTGGCGAGCTCCGAAACGGGCATCCCGGAGCCGTCTCTCCGCATGATGACGGCGGCGATCCCGGCGTCGTCGTTGGCGTGCAGCTTCTTGCTGAAGTCCAGGTGGTTCGAGATGTGGGCACAGGCCTGACGGACCGCCTTCACCTGGCTCTCCCAGACGGTCAGCGTCGTCATGAGTTCGTCGCCCATGGCGAAGCCGACCCGGGACAACGCGGACGCCGCCTGGTGGGTGGAACCGGCGTGGTCGGAGTTCATGCCGGCGCCGGCGATGTCCACCTTCTTCACGAGGTCACCGTGCAGGACGAAAGCGTCGTGCCCCACGGCGCCGAGGTCGTCCTGCCGTACGACCAAATCCGGCTTGCCGCCGGGGCCCGGTCCTTGAGCGGGTGCCTGGTTCAGCTGCGTCCGCGTCGACTGCCGGTCGGCAGCCTGAGCCTTCAACTGTTCCCATTCGTCCCATGACATGGGTTCCGCTCCCTCGTCGCAGTCAGTCAGACCTGGTCGTACCGAAGGACCGATGCCGGTGAACCGTCAGAGGGCCTCCTCCGCCACCAGTCCCGTCTGCACCAACGGCCTTCCCCGCCGTCGGGACACGAAGACGCCCCGTCCCGTGGGCATCGGGCGCGGCCGGACACCGCCCAGGACGTCGCCCTCGGTCGGGTCGCCCGCCAGCACGACGCCCTGGGCCCCCAGTTCCTTGATGCGCTGCATGAAGGCCTCGTACGAGGCGCGGCTCGCGCCCGCCGTCGAGCGCGCGATGATGAAGCGCACGCCCACGTCCCGGGCGAACGGCAGCAGTTCCGTCAGACCGCTGAGCGGGTTGCCGCTCGACGTGGAGACGAGGTCGAAGTCGTCGATGACCACGTACACCGTCGGCCCCTGCCACCAGCTGCGCTCCCGGAGCTGCCGTGCGGTCACGTCGGCGGTGGGAGTGCGGCGCTTCATCAGATCGGCCAGAGCCGCCATGTGATGTTCCATGGCGTTGGACATCGGAATGTACTCGGCGAGGTGGGAGTCGGGTGTGACGCCCAGCAGGGAGCGTCGGTTGTCCACGACGAACAGCTTGCACTCGTCGCCGGGGTAACGCGTCGTCAGCTGCTTGACCAGCAGGCGGAGCAGGTTCGACTTGCCGGACTCGCTCTCGCCGAAGACGAGGAAGAACGGGTCCTGGTCGAAGTCGACGAAGACGGGTTCCAGGTTGTCCTCGTCGAGCGCGAAGGCGATGCCGCGCTCCGGGAAACGGTCGCCCGGGGGCAGCTGCTGCGCCGGGAACTCGCGCGGCAGGAGACGGACCTGGGGCGCGCCCGGCGCCTGCCAGTGCCGGGAGACCTCGGCCGACAGCGCGGCGGTGGCGTCCGCCAGGTCCGTGTCGGAGGTCAGGCCGTCGATGCGCGGCACCGCCGCCATGAAGTGCAGCTTCTGCGGGGACAGACCGCGGCCGGGCACCCCGGTGGGGACGTTCGCGGCCACCTTGCGGTCCAGTTCGGAGTCCATCGTGTCGCCGAGCCGCAGTTCCAGCCGGTTCAGCAGGCTGTCCTTGAGCGCGGACCGCACCTCCATCGAGCGGGAGGCGGACAGGACCAGGTGGACGCCGTAGCCGAGGCCGCGGGCGGCGATGTCGAGGATCACCGGGTCCAACGCCTCGTACTCGGTACGGAAGTTGGCCCAGCCGTCGACGACCAGGAAGACGTCGCCCCACGGCTGGTCGGTGACCGGGATGTCGCCGCGGGCCCGCCGGGTGCGGAACTCGGCGATGGAGGAGATGCCCGAGGCCCGGAAGTACTCCTCGCGGCGGGCCAGGATGCCGTAGACCTCCGCCACCGTACGCCGTACCTTCTCCGGGTCCAGTCGCGAGGCGATGCCGCCGACGTGCGGCAGCCCGGCCACCGCGGCCATGCCGCCACCGCCGAAGTCCAGTCCGTAGAACTGCACTTCGTGGGGCGTGTGGGTGAGTGCGAAGGAGCAGATCAGTGAGCGCAGCAGCGTCGACTTGCCGGACTGCGGGCCGCCCAGGACCTGCATGTGGCCCGCGGCGCCCGAGAAGTCCACCCACAGCGGGTCACGGCGCTGCTCGTACGGCTTGTCGACGATGCCGACGGGGACCACGAGCCGTCCGGCGCCCTCGTAGCCGGGCTGGGTGAGGCCCCGGCCCTCCACGGAGGTGAGGCCGGGCAGCAGCGCGTCCAGCGACGGCGGGCTGTCCAGCGGCGGCAGCCACACCTGGTGGGCCGCCGGCCCCTGGGCCTCCAGCCGGCGTACGACGACGTCCAGCACGGTGTCCGCCAGCGCGTCGTCCACCTCGCCGGTGCCGTCCGCCGAGTCCGCGCGCTGCCGCGGAACCGGGGCGTACCGCACCGGGACCTCGGCCGCCGTGAACAGCACCGGCCGCCGGTCCACCGGCAGCGGGCCGTCCGCGGACCCGGTGCCCTGCGAGCCGGAACGGTAGACGCCGGAGACGTACGCCGCCTTGAAGCGGACCATCTCGTCGGTGCCGAACTTCAGGAAGCCGGACCCCGGCACGTTCGGCAGTTCGTACGCGTCCGGCACGCCCAGCGCCGCCCGCGACTCGGCGGCGGAGAAGGTGCGCAGACCGATGCGGTACGACAGGTACGTCTCCAGGCCGCGCAGCCGGCCCTCCTCCAGCCGCTGCGAGGCCAGCAGCAGGTGCACACCCAGCGACCGGCCGATGCGGCCGATCTGCACGAACATGTCGATGAAGTCCGGCTTCGCCGTCAGCAGTTCGCTGAACTCGTCGATGACCAGCAGCAGCGAGGGGATGGGCTGGAGCGGCGCGCCCGCCGCGCGCGCCTTCTCGTAGTCGTGGATGTTGGCGTAGTTGCCCGCGTCGCGCAGCATCTCCTGGCGGCGGTTGAGTTCGCCGCGGATGGAGTCGCCCATGCGGTCGACGAGGGTGAGGTCGTCCGCCAGGTTGGTGATCACGGCCGCCACGTGCGGCATCTGCGCCATACCGGCGAAGGTCGCGCCGCCCTTGAAGTCCGCCAGGACGAAGTTCAGGGTCTCGGAGGAGTGGGTGACCGCGAGCCCCAGCACCAGCGTGCGCAGCAGCTCCGACTTGCCGGAACCCGTGGCGCCCACGCACAGACCGTGCGGGCCCATGCCCTCCTGGGCCGCCTCCTTGATGTCGAGCATCACCGGACGGCCGTCCTCGCCGACGCCGATCGGCACCCGCAGCCGTTCCGCCTGGGACCGGGGCCGCCAGGTGCGCCGGGTGTCGACGGAGGCGGCGTCGCCCAGGTTCAGCAGATCCGTGAACTCCAGGTTCGCCAGCAGCGGTTCGTCGTCGTCCCCGCCCGAGACCATGCGCAGCGGCGCCAACTGCCGGGCCAGCGCCTCCGCGGACTCGTACGACAGGACGTCGGGCGTTCCCTCGTAGACGACGCCGTGCGCCGACTCCAGGCGCAGCGAACGCGGCCGTACGAGGACGGAGAGGTCACCGTGGGCGCCGGCCGGCTCGCCCTCGACCACCTCGACGACCGTCACGCCCTGCAGGCCCTCGGGGTTCGCCAGCATGGAGTCCGGCGGGAGGGACACGCCGTCGAGGACGACGACGATGTGCGGGGTGTCCGGCAGGGGGGCGGCGTTCGGGTGGAAGCGGGGACGGCCGCTCAGCCGTGCAGCCAGGAGATCCTCGATCTCGTGGGGATCGCCGCTGATCAGACGGCGGGAGCCGGCGCCGTCCGCGACACCGGGCAGCTGCGCGTGCGGCAGCCACTTGGCCCATTCCCAGTGCCGCGCCGCCTCCCGGCCCGTCGCGACCGCGACGATCAGGTCCTCGGGGGAGTGCAACGAGGCCAGCGAACCGGTCAGAGCGCGGGCCGAGGACCGTACGGAATCCGGTTCGCCACCGAGTACGACGTGGTAGAAGGCGCGCAGGGAGACCGCCATCGGCAGGTCGTCCAAGGTGCTGTGGACCGCGACGAACCGCTGCATCGCGCCCGCTGTCAGCGGCTCCAGCTGGTCGACCGGGGCCGTCTCGGGGGCGACCAGCGGGGTGGACAGGGACTGCGGACCCAGGCCGATGCGGACCTGCGCGAAGTCCTCGTCGCCCGGCCGCCGTTCCCACACCCGGCTGCCCTCGGCGACCAGCGCCCACAGCTGCTCCGGGGAGGGGTGGAGGTAGTACTGGGCGTCACGCTGCGCCTTCGCCGTCTCCAGGGTGGTCCGGCGGGTCCGCGACAGGTAACTCAGGTAGTCACGGCGCAGATCGGCGAGCTGCCCCTGAGAACCGCGACGGAAGCGGACCACCATCGCGATCGACATGGCGATCGTCGACGCGATCATCACCATGCCCATGATGCGCATGAACGGCTGCCCGCTCGTGAAGAAGAAGACGACCGAGCCGCCCATGCCGAGCGTCGGCAACAGCTGCATCAGCACGCTTTCCTGATGCCCCCGAGGCAACTCGGGCGGCGGCTGCACGACCACCTCGCCCGTGGGAACCTCCGGCGGCAGCGCCCTGGGCGGACGTTTGACGACGATCTGGCTCACTGCTCACCAATCCCCTTGCCGGCCCGCCGGATTGCCGTCCGTCACCCCGTGTCTGGCGGACGAGGGCCGCCGCGCGATCCTACTGATCCCATCACACACCGGCGGGCGGTAGGGTGCCGGATGTTCCCGTGAGCACACGCGAACCCGTCGGATGCACGGGGATTCCGGGTGATGTGCGCGGTATGGCGACTCCAGGATCCGCTCGACGGTTTCCCGTCCGCCCCGTACAGCCCCGTCCTGCGGCGGACGCCGGGAACGAGGCGCAGGACCATCACACCGCAGACACAGCAGCACTGAGGGGGAGCAGCACGTGAGCATGACGGCCTCCACGGCGGCCACCCGCACGGGCGGACCCGACCAGGCAGCCCCGTCCGGGGCGTTGCCGGGGCTCGGCTTCTGCCGGGTCACCATCGTCGCGCCCGACAGCCGGATCGACGTGGCGCTGCCCGACGACGTACCGGTGGCCGACGTCTACCCCGAGATCCTCAGGCTCTCCCGGCAGACGGCAGCCGAGGGCGCCCCGGTCGGCTACCACCTGGTCCGGCGGGACGGCACCGTCCTCGACAGTTCCCGCTCCTTCGCGGCGCAACGCATCCTCGACGGCGAACTCCTCACCCTTCGTCCCTTCTCCGAGTCGCTTCCGCCGGCCGTCGTCGACGACGTCTCCGAAGCGGTCGCCTCCGCGGTCACCCGGGACCGCTCCCTGTGGCACGGCGACCTCACACGCGCCGCGGGCCTCGTCGGCGGCGGCGTGCTGCCCGCCCTGCTCGCGTTCGTCGCCTGGAACGCCGATCCGCGGCACGACATGCACGGCCTGCCCGGCATCCTCGCGGGCATCGCCGGTGTCCTCCTCGTGGTTCTCGGCTGTGTCCGTGCCCGCGTCTACGACGACCGGTCCGCCGCCGTCGCGCTGGGGCTCGGCGCCCTCCCCAACCTGGGGGTGGCCGGCTCCGGCCTGCTGTCGCTCTCCGAGGGGCAGGGCGTCGGGAAGCTCCAGTTCCTGCTCGCCTGCGCGGCCGTGCTGGTGGCCTCGGTGATCCTCGCCCTGGTCTCTCCACGGGGCGACGGCCCGTTCGTGGCCTCCGTGGCCGCCTCGGGCCTCGCCCTGGTCACCACCTTCGTGGCGCTCCTGAAGGACTGGACGCCGGCCGAGATCGCCGCTCTGTGCGCTCCTGTCGCCGTTGGCGCCCTGGCCTTCCTGCCGGGCCTGTCCATGCGTTTCGCGCGTCTGCCCATCGGCTTCGAGGCGCCGCACACCACCTCGCGCGCCTACGGCACCGACCCCGAGCCCCATGAGCCGGTGGACGCCGAACGGATCGGGGCCCAGGCCCGCCGCGGCCACGAACTCCTGGTCGGCCTGGTCGGCGGCTGCTCGCTGCTCGCGGTTGGCTCCGCCCTCGTGCTCAGCTTCTCCGACGGCCTCTGGGCGCTGCTGCTCGCCCTGGCCACCGGAATCGCCCTGCTCATGCGCGCGCAGCTGTTCCGCTACACCGCGCAGGTCGCCACCCTGCTGGCCGCGGGGCTCGGCTCCCTGGTCGCGCTCGGTCTCGGTCTGGCGCTCAACCCGCCGGACGCCCTGGTCCGTGAGGCGCTGGCGGGGGACCGGAGCGGTCTCGACATCCGTACGATCTGGCTGATCGCGGCCATCGCGGCGGTATCGGCGCTGGTCACCGCGATCGGTCTGGTGGCCTCCCGCCGTGGGCTCACGCCCTTCTGGGGCCGCTTCCTGGAGATCGCCGAGGGCTTCGTACTGCTGACACTGGTGCCGCTGACGCTCGCCGTCTTCGACGTGTACGCGACGGTGCGGTCGATGACCGGCTGACGCGCGACGTCCGGGAGGGCGCACACACGCGTGCACGCTCCCGGACGCGTACGACGGTCACTCCGCCTCGGGACCCGCCGGTTCCAGGTCGAACTCCCCGTCCCGCGCGCCCAGCACGAACGCCCGCCACTCCGCCTCCGTGTAGCGGAGCACGGTGTCCGGGTCGAGAGAGGACCGCATGGCCACCGCGCCCTCGGGCAGATAGGCGATCTCGACCCGCTCCTCGTGCTCCTCGGTGCCCGGCGCGCTGTGCCATTCGACGCCGGAGATGTCGAGGGCGTAGAGCTCGTCCTTCTCCCGCTCCTTGCGTGCCTTGATCTCCTCAGCCGTCTCCGCCATGTCGCAGCGACCCCTTCCCGGCGTATGCCCGACGTATGCATGGTCCGATGACCGGTACGAGCGCTCACCCTAGTGGCACCCCACGTCCCACCTGGGCGGTTTCGCGGACCGTGGTAAGGGGGCCCGCCCCCGGCTGGTACTCTGAGCGACGGACGTATGTGTGCTGTGTGCGCGCCTCGGAGCCCCGCTCCACAGGCCGCGTCCAGCGGTTCCCGCCTTCCGAGTCATGGAAGATCCCCCGAGATGAAGACCGGGGGCGCTCGGTGGCCATTCACAGACCATGAGGAGTAAGCGTGTCGCTCGACGCCGCTACGAAGAACCAGATCATCTCCGAATTCCGCACCAAGGAAGGCGACACCGGCTCCCCCGAGGTCCAGGTCGCCCTCCTGTCGCGTCGGATCTCCGACCTGACGGAGCACCTCAAGACCCACAAGCACGACCACCACTCCCGTCGTGGTCTGCTCATCCTGGTCGGCCAGCGCCGCCGGCTGCTGCAGTACCTCGCCAAGAAGGACATCCAGCGCTTCCGTGCGCTGGTCGACCGCCTCGGCATCCGCCGTGGTGCGGCGGGCGCCCGGTAAGACGCTGTGACGGGAGCGGTTCCCTGGGGAAAGGGGACCGCTCCCTTTGCTGTACGTGCGGAGTGTCACCTCCTCTTTGTAGTGTGGTAGCACAACGCAAGAGCACCCGATCGCCGTGACGACCGGTACCGCACCAGGTCGCCGCCGTCACGGGCACCACCCCGACGTCCCCCGGACGTCATGACGTACGAGGAGAAGCGCACCTCGCCGCCGCCGGTCCTCGGTAGTGGCCCCCGGGAGAGTGAACCCGGGAGCTTCGATCGAAGACCGGCCCGCACCAGAAGGCGTGCTTCTCCGCCACGTCCCTCCCGCCACACGGGCGAGGAGGGACGAAAGACGACAAGTAACGGAGAGAACACTGGTGGAGAACGAGACCCACTACGCCGAGGCCGTCATCGACAACGGCTCCTTCGGCACCCGCACCATCCGCTTCGAGACGGGCCGCCTCGCCCGTCAGGCCGCCGGTTCCGCCGTGGCGTACCTGGACGACGACACCATGGTGCTGTCGGCCACCACCGCCTCCAAGAACCCGAAGGACCAGCTCGACTTCTTCCCCCTCACGGTGGACGTCGAGGAGCGGATGTACGCGGCCGGCAAGATCCCCGGCTCCTTCTTCCGCCGGGAAGGCCGGCCCTCCGAGGACGCGATCCTCACCTGCCGCCTCATCGACCGCCCGCTGCGCCCGTCCTTCAAGAAGGGCCTGCGCAACGAGATCCAGGTCGTCGCCACGGTCATGGCGCTCAACCCCGACCACCTGTACGACGTCGTGGCGATCAACGCCGCCTCCGCGTCCACGCAGCTGGCCGGCCTGCCCTTCTCCGGCCCGATCGGCGGCGTCCGCGTCGCGCTGATCCGCGGCCAGTGGGTGGCGTTCCCGACGCACACCGAGCTCGAGGACGCCGTCTTCGACATGGTCGTCGCGGGCCGCGCCCTGGAGGACGGCGATGTCGCGATCATGATGGTCGAGGCCGAGGCCACCGAGCAGACCGTCAAGCTGGTCGAGGGCGGCGCGGAGGCTCCCACCGAGGAGATCGTCGCGGCCGGCCTGGAGGCCGCGAAGCCCTTCATCAAGGTCCTCTGCAAGGCACAGGCCGACCTCGCCGCGAAGGCCGCCAAGCCGACCGGTGAGTTCCCGATCTTCCTGGACTACCAGGACGACGTCCTGGAGGCGCTGACCGGCGCCGTCCGCCCCGAGCTCGCCCAGGCACTCACCATCGCCGGCAAGCAGGAGCGCGAGGCCGAGCTGGACCGCGTCAAGCAGCTCGCCGCCGAGAAGCTCCTGCCGGAGTTCGAGGGCCGCGAGAAGGAGATCTCCGCCGCGTACCGCTCGCTGACCAAGTCCCTGGTCCGTGAGCGCGTCATCAAGGAGAAGAAGCGCATCGACGGCCGCGGAGTCACCGACATCCGCACCCTGGCCGCCGAGGTCGAGGCCATCCCGCGGGTGCACGGCTCCGCGCTGTTCGAGCGTGGCGAGACCCAGATCCTGGGCGTCACCACCCTCAACATGCTCCGCATGGAGCAGCAGCTGGACACCCTCTCCCCGGTGACCCGCAAGCGCTACATGCACAACTACAACTTCCCGCCCTACTCCGTCGGCGAGACCGGCCGCGTGGGCTCCCCCAAGCGCCGCGAGATCGGCCACGGTGCCCTCGCCGAGCGCGCCATCGTGCCGGTGCTGCCGACGCGCGAGGAGTTCCCGTACGCGATCCGTCAGGTGTCCGAGGCCCTCGGCTCCAACGGCTCGACGTCCATGGGCTCGGTCTGCGCCTCCACCATGTCGCTGCTGAACGCCGGTGTGCCGCTCAAGGCCCCCGTCGCCGGTATCGCCATGGGCCTGATCTCCCAGGAGATCAACGGCGAGACGCACTACGTCGCCCTCACCGACATCCTCGGTGCGGAGGACGCCTTCGGCGACATGGACTTCAAGGTCGCCGGCACCAAGGAGTTCGTGACCGCCCTCCAGCTCGACACCAAGCTGGACGGCATCCCGGCCTCCGTCCTGGCCGCCGCCCTCAAGCAGGCCCGTGACGCCCGCCTCCACATCCTCGACGTGATGATGGAAGCGATCGACACGCCGGACGAGATGTCCCCGAACGCGCCGCGGATCATCACCGTGAAGATCCCGGTCGACAAGATCGGTGAGGTCATCGGCCCCAAGGGCAAGATGATCAACCAGATCCAGGAGGACACCGGCGCCGAGATCACCATCGAGGACGACGGCACCATCTACATCGGTGCCGCCGACGGCCCGGCCGCCGAGGCCGCCCGCACCACGATCAACGGCATCGCCAACCCGACGATGCCCGAGGTCGGCGAGCGCTACCTGGGCACGGTCGTGAAGACGACCACCTTCGGCGCGTTCGTCTCCCTGCTGCCCGGCAAGGACGGCCTGCTGCACATCTCGCAGATCCGCAAGCTGGCCGGCGGCAAGCGCGTGGAGAACGTCGAGGACGTGCTCGGAGTGGGCGCCAAGGTCCAGGTCGAGATCGCCGAGATCGACTCCCGCGGCAAGCTCTCCCTCATCCCCGTGATCGAGGGCGAGGACGACGAGAAGAAGGCCGACGCCGACAAGTGACGTCCCACGGCTCCAAGGCGACGGCCCGCACCTCCCCGGAGGCGCGGGCCGTCGCCCGTACCCAAACCCTCATCCAGGGAGAGAACGGCATCGGCACCGTCCGCAAGACCACCCTCCCCTGGGGCCTGCGCATCGTCACCGAGACCCTGCCCTCGGTCCGCTCGGCGACCTTCGGCATCTGGGCGCACGTCGGCTCCCGCGACGAGACCCCGGCCCTGAACGGCGCCACCCACTACCTGGAGCACCTGCTCTTCAAGGGCACGCGCCGCAGGTCCGCCCTGGAGATCTCCTCCGCCATCGACGCCGTCGGCGGCGAGATGAACGCCTTCACGGCCAAGGAGTACACGTGCTACTACGCACGCGTGCTCGACACCGACCTGCCGCTCGCCATCGACGTGGTCTGCGACATGCTGACCGGCTCGCGCATCCTCGAGGAGGACGTCGACATCGAGCGCGGCGCGATCCTCGAAGAGATCGCGATGACCGAGGACGACCCCGGCGACTGCGTGCACGACCTGTTCGCGCACACCATGTTCGGCGACAACCCGCTGGGCCGCCCGGTCCTCGGCACCGTCGACACGGTCAACGCCCTCACCGCCGACCGCATCCGCCGCTTCTACAAGAAGCACTACGACCCGACCCACCTCGTGGTCGCCTGCGCCGGCAACATCGACCACGACCAGGTCGTACGCCAGGTCAGCGCCGCCTTCGAGGAGGCCGGCGCCGTCAAGGAGCTCGACGCCGAGCCGATCGCCCCGCGCGGCGGACGGCGCGCGCTGCGCACCGCCGGCCGGGTCGAGCTGATCGACCGCAGCACCGAGCAGGCGCACGTCATCCTCGGCATGCCGGGCCTGTCCCGCACCGACGAGCGCCGGTGGGCCCTCGGCGTGCTCAACACCGCCCTCGGCGGCGGCATGTCCTCCCGCCTGTTCCAGGAGGTCCGGGAGAAGCGCGGCCTGGCCTACAGCGTGTACTCGTACACCTCCGGCTTCGCCGACTGCGGCCTGTTCGGCGTGTACGCCGGGTGCAGGCCGTCCCAGGTGCACGACGTGCTGAAGATCTGCCGCGACGAACTCGACCAGGTCGCCGAGCACAGCCTGTCCGACGACGAGATACGGCACGCCATCGGCCAGCTCCAGGGCTCCACCGTCCTCGGCCTGGAGGACACCGGCGCGCTGATGAACCGTATCGGCAAGAGCGAACTGTGCTGGGGCGAGCAGATGTCGGTCGACGACATGCTGGCCCGGATAGCCTCGGTCACGCCGGACGACGTCCGCGCGGTCGCCCGCGACATCCTGGGGCAGCGGCCCTCGCTGTCGGTCATCGGCCCGCTCAAGGACAAACAGGCATCCCGGCTGCACGACACCGTCGCCTAGCGGGCCCGCCGGGCCCCGACCCCCACCGTCCCCCCGGTCCTCCCCGACCCCTCCGGTAAGGAAGCAAGGAAGATGAGCAAGCTGCGCGTGGCGGTCCTCGGCGCCAAGGGCCGGATCGGATCCGAGGCGGTACGGGCCGTCGAGGCCGCCGACGACATGGAGCTGGTGGCCGCACTCAGCCGGGACGACCGGCTGGAGACCCTCGCCGAGACCGGCGCCCAGGTCGCCGTCGAACTGACCACCCCGGCCTCGGTCATGGGCAACCTGGACTTCTGCGTACGCCACGGCATCCACGCGGTCGTCGGCACCACCGGCTGGACCGACGACCGCCTCGCACAGCTGAGGGGCTGGCTCGAGCAGTTCCCGGAGACGGGCGTGCTCATCGCACCGAACTTCTCCATCGGC
Source organism: Streptomyces sp. M2CJ-2 (assembly GCF_016757295.1). NCBI lineage: Bacteria > Bacillati > Actinomycetota > Actinomycetes > Kitasatosporales > Streptomycetaceae > Streptomyces > Streptomyces sp. M2CJ-2. The sequence continues at coordinate 21,292 of NZ_JAESIF010000076.1, forward strand.
GCCGTGCTGACCATGAAGTTCGCGCAGATCGCCGCCCCGTACTTCGAGTCCGTCGAGGTCGTCGAACTGCACCACCCCGACAAGGTGGACGCCCCCAGCGGCACCGCCACCCGCACCGCCCAGCTCATCGCCGAGGCCCGCCGCCGGGCCGGCAGCGCCCCCGCCCCGGACGCCACGGCCACCGCCCTGGACGGCGCCCGCGGCGCCGACGTGGACGGGGTGCCGGTGCACGCCGTCCGGCTGCGCGGCCTGTTGGCCCACCAGGAGGTCCTGCTCGGCGGCGAGGGCGAGACCCTCACCGTCCGCCACGACTCCCTGCACCACAGCAGCTTCATGCCGGGCATCCTGCTCGGCGCCCGCCGCGTGGTGACCACTCCCGGCCTGACCTTCGGCCTGGAACACTTCCTCGATCTGAACTGAGCACGAGCCGACCCATGCGCGCGAAGATCTCCTACGCCGTCACGGCCGCCGTCCTGGTCGTCTACTTCGTCCTGGTCGGCAGCCGCGGCGTGCTGCTCATCCAGGCCGGTACGCCCCTCACCGTCACCTTCGGCGTGGCGGTGCTCATCCTGCCGGTCATCGGCGTGTGGTTCCTGTGGAAGAACACCGAGTTCGTCCGCAACGCCAACCGCCTCGCCGCCGAACTCGACGCCCAGGGCGGACTGCCCGTGGACGAGCTGAAGCGTCTGCCCAGCGGCCGTATCGACCGGGACTCGGCCGACGAGGTCTTCGCCCGGCGCAGAGCCGAGACGGAGGACGCCCCCGACGACTGGCGCAGTTGGTTCCGGCTCGCCGTCGCCTACCACGACGCCCGCGACACCGCGCGCGCCCGCAAGGCGATGCAACGGGCGATCGCCCTGCGCAAGGCCACCCCCTGACACCGCGACAAAAAGAGCCGGGGCCCGGTCCGCACATGCGGACCGGGCCCCGGCTCATGACGACATGAAGGCCGGTCCCGACGGGCAGGGTCAGTCCTGCCGGTACTCGTCGGCCCAGACCTCCACCGAGTCGGCCGCCCGGTCGAAGGCCGGATCCCGTCCCAGGAAGTCCGCGTTGTGCGAGGTCAGCAGCGGCGGCAGGGTTTCCGCGGACCGCCCCCGCCGGGCCAGCAGCAGCGCCTGCCCCTGCACCGTCCGCGGCAGCCCCAGCCAGCGCACCGGCTGCTGCACCGTGCGCACCGTGGCCACCTGGGCCCACGGCGTCGTACGGGTGCTGAACAGACTCACCTGCCGCAGCCCGTGGGCACTCACCCACGTGCCCATGCGCAGCAGCCGCAGCGCCCAGACTATGACGACCAGCGCGAGGGCGAAGACCACACCGGCCGACGACACCGAGGCTGTCGCGGCGATGATCACCGCCGCGAACAGCACGAACGAGGCGAGCAGCAGCAGTATGGCCGCCGCACCCACTCGCCACGGCCCCGGACGGTACGGGCGCCGCCAGCGGTCCCGGTCGTCGTGCGGCAGTGGGACGTCGTCCGCCGTGTCGAAAGCGCGATCGGCCGTCAGGAAGGGCAGGGGCACGGCTGGTCCTCACTTGATCCATGCGTGGGCTGTGCTCGGTGAGGCTACCGATCTGCATGACCCCTCACCACCCTCGGGGGCCCGGTCGGACCCGGAGCCCCCACCCCGGGTGGTTCACCGCTCCCGATCCGGCGCGGGGCCGTTGTCCGGTTCGGACTCCGGATCAGCGTCCGTCGGACGCCTGTGACTGCTCGGTACCCGTGGCCGACTGGTCGATGGACAGCGCGGGCATCCCGAGGATCAGGGACCCCACCAGGCCGGCGACGATGCAGAGGCCCAGCAGCCAGCGCCCGGCCAGCTCACCGGCGGAAGCCCGCTCGCGCGGCGGGGGCGTGACGTTACTGCGGAACCTGTCGGCAGTGGCAATGAAGGCGAACGGCACGGATTCCCGTCGACCGAACATCAGTGGTGCTTCTCCCGTCGAATCTCGAACGAATCACTCTCACCGACACAAACGAGCGACACGATCAAAAAGTGCCCAGATGGGGAAATTCGTCGCGGCACGGTCCATCTCCCCGCCGCGGAGGGCGCCCCGTAGAGTGGGCGCTGACCTTCAGATGCGATGTGACGGGAAGTACTCTCTTGACCTCCGCCGACGACCTCCAGCCGTCAACACTCGATGGCGTCACCCTGCGGAGTGACGTCACCGTCGAACTGGTGAAGTCCAGTGCCTCGGACTCGGACGTCCTGTTCGCCGCCCGTGTATCGACCCTCGGCGAGCAGTCCATCGGGGAGCTGCAGAAGGACCCGGAGCGCTCCAAGGGCCTGATCAACTACCTGATGCGGGATCGGCACGGCAGCCCGTTCGAGCACAACTCCCTGACGTTCCTCATCAGTGCGCCGATCTTCGTGTTCCGCGAGTTCATGCGCCACCGGGTCGGCTGGTCCTACAACGAGGAATCCGGGCGCTACCGCGAGTTGCAGCCCGTCTTCTACGTTCCCGACGCGTCGCGCAAGCTGGTCCAGGAGGGACGCCCGGGCAAGTACGTCTTCGTCGAAGGCACCCCGGCCCAGCACGAGACCGTCCAGAACGTGCTGGGCGACTCCTACCGCCAGGCCTACGAGGCCTACCAGAAGCTGCTGGCCGAGGGGGTGGCCCGCGAGGTCGCCCGCGCGGTGCTCCCGGTCGGCCTGTACTCCTCGATGTACGCCACGTGCAATGCCCGCTCGCTGATGCATTTCCTCGGCCTGCGCACCCAGCACGAGATGGCGAAGGTCCCGTCCTTCCCGCAGCGGGAGATCGAGATGGTCGGCGAGAAGATGGAGGCCGAGTGGGCCCGGCTCATGCCGCTCACCCACGCCGCCTTCAACGCCAACGGGCGCGTGGCGCCGTAACCCGCGTGGCCGGTGCCGTTCGCGTGGCGCTCACAGCTCCTCGCGTCCACCGGTGGCGGACAACTCTCAGGGTTGATCACCCATGGGTGATCAACCCTGAGAGTTGTCCGTATTGCGGTATTTAAGGTAGTTCATTTAGCCTGATCGAACGGGCCCGGCACTGCCTGAACCCCCGAGCAGGCAGTGCCGGGCTCCACCTTTGTCCTGTCTTGTCGCCTCCCCGAGGGCAGACCCCGACTCGAGCAGCGAGTAGCGTGTAACCCATGGCTCCGACCTCCACTCCGCAGACCCCCTTCGGGCGGGTCCTCACCGCCATGGTCACGCCCTTCACGGCGGACGGCGCACTCGACCTCGACGGCGCACAGCGGCTCGCCACCCACCTGGTGGACGCAGGCAACGACGGCCTGATCATCAACGGCACCACCGGCGAGTCCCCCACCACCAGCGACGCGGAGAAAGCGGACCTCGTACGGGCGGTCCTGGAGGCGGTCGGAGACCGTGCCCACGTGGTGGCCGGGGTCGGCACCAACGACACCCGCCACAGCATCGAACTGGCCCGCACCGCGGAGCACATCGGCGCACACGGCCTGTTGCTCGTCACCCCGTACTACAACAAGCCCCCGCAGGAGGGCCTCTACCGGCACTTCACGGCCGTCGCCGACGCCGCCGAGCTGCCGGTCATGCTCTACGACATCCCCGGCCGCAGCGGCGTCCCGATCAACACCGAGACGCTCGTCCGCCTGGCCGAGCACCCGCGGATCGTCGCCAACAAGGACGCCAAGGGCGACCTCGGCCGCGCCAGCTGGGCCATCGCGCGATCCCGCCTCGCCTGGTACTCCGGCGACGACATGCTGAACCTGCCGCTGCTCTCCGTGGGCGCGGTCGGCTTCGTCTCGGTCGTCGGCCACCTCGTCACCCCCGAGCTGCGCTCCCTGGTGGAGTCGTACGTCTCGGGAGACGTCCAGAAGGCCACCGAGATCCACCAGAAGCTGCTCCCCGTCTACACGGGCATGTTCCGCACCCAGGGCGTGATGACCACCAAGGCGGCGCTCACCCTCCAGGGCCTGCCCGCCGGGCCCCTGCGCGCCCCCATGGCCGAGTGCACGCCGGAAGAGATCGAGCAGCTCAAGATCGATCTTGCCGCCGGCGGGGTACAGCTCTGACAACAGACTTCGCGCGACCGCTCGCGCAACCTGACTCCACAACTGAATAAGCGGCGGGCCACCGGTGCCCGCGCACCACAACGACAACTGCTTCTGCACGAACGTCATGCGCGCCACGTGCCCCACCGGTACGTGGCGCGTGTGGTGAGGAGAGTCTTTTGAGTCATCCGCATCCTGAACTCGGTCCGCCCCCGCCGCTTCCCGCGAGCGGGCTGCGCGTCACCCCGCTCGGCGGTCTCGGCGAGATCGGCCGCAACATGACGGTCTTCGAGTACGGCGGCCGTCTGCTCATCGTCGACTGCGGGGTGCTGTTCCCCGAGGAGGAGCAGCCCGGAATCGACCTGATCCTGCCGGACTTCACGTCCATCCGGGATCGCCTCGACGACATCGAGGGCATCGTCCTCACCCATGGTCACGAGGACCACATCGGCGGTGTTCCGTTCCTTCTCCGCGAGAAGCCGGACATTCCGCTGATCGGCTCCAAGCTGACCCTCGCCCTCATCGAGGCGAAGCTCCAGGAGCACCGCATCCGCCCCTACACCCTGGAGGTCGCCGAGGGCCACCGCGAGCGCATCGGCCCGTTCGACTGCGAGTTCGTCGCGGTCAACCACTCGATCCCCGACGCGCTCGCCGTGGCCATCCGCACCCCCGCCGGCATGGTGGTCCACACCGGCGACTTCAAGATGGACCAGCTTCCGCTGGACAGCCGCCTCACGGACCTGCACGCCTTCGCCCGGCTCAGCGAGGAGGGCATCGACCTCCTCCTCTCCGACTCGACGAACGCCGAGGTCCCGGGCTTCGTCCCGCCCGAGCGTGAAATCTCCAACGTTCTTCGGCAGGTCTTCGCCGGCGCCCGCAAGCGGATCATCGTGGCCAGCTTCGCCAGCCACGTCCACCGCATCCAGCAGATCCTGGACGCGGCGCACGAGTACGGACGCAGGGTGGCCTTCGTCGGCCGCTCCATGGTCCGCAACATGGGCATCGCCCGCGATCTCGGCTACCTGAAGGTCCCGCCGGGCCTGGTCGTCGACGTGAAGACGCTGGACGACCTGCCGGACAGCGAAGTGGTCCTGGTGTGCACGGGCTCGCAGGGCGAACCCATGGCCGCCCTGTCCCGGATGGCCAACCGCGACCACCAGATCCGTATCGTCCAGGGCGACACGGTGATCCTCGCGTCGTCGCTCATCCCCGGCAACGAGAACGCGGTCTACCGGGTCATCAACGGCCTGACCCGCTGGGGCGCCAACGTCGTCCACAAGGGCAACGCCAAGGTGCACGTCTCGGGCCACGCCTCCGCCGGCGAGCTGTTGTACTTCTACAACATCTGCCGCCCGAAGAACCTGATGCCGGTGCACGGCGAATGGCGCCACCTGCGGGCCAACGCCGAACTGGGCGCCCTGACGGGTGTCCCGCACGACCGCATCGTCATCGCGGAGGACGGGGTCGTCGTCGACCTGATCGACGGCAGGGCGAAGATCTCCGGCAAGGTCCAGGCCGGGTACGTCTACGTCGACGGCCTCTCCGTCGGTGATGTCGGCGAACCCGCGCTGAAGGATCGCAAGATCCTCGGTGATGAGGGCATCATCTCGCTCTTCGTGGTGATCGACTCGTCCACCGGGAAGATCACCGGCGGCCCGTACGTCCAGGCCCGCGGCTCCGGGATCGACGACTCCGCCTTCAGCGCCGTACTGCCGAAGATCACGGAAGTCCTGGAACGATCGGCTCAGGACGGCGTCGTCGAACCGCACCAGATGCAGCAGCTGATCCGCCGCACGCTGGGCAAATGGGTCTCCGACACGTACCGGCGCCGGCCGATGATCCTTCCCGTGGTCGTGGAGGTCTGACGGCTCGTAGGACAGCCCGTGCGGGTGAACTGGGAGCGGGGCGGCCTCGATTTGCATCGAGCCGCCCCGCTCCAGTACGTTTACGGCTCACCCCGACCGGGAACCCGATTGCTTCGAGCGTCGGAACCAGTCCCCGGAGGGGCGAGGAAATCCGACTCAGAACCTCTGATAAAGTCGGAGCCGCCGGAAAGGGAAACGCGAAAAGCGGACACCCGGAAGGCGAAACCCCGAGGAAATCG
>NZ_JAESIF010000077.1:0-26882 GCF_016757295.1 Streptomyces sp. M2CJ-2
GCCCGGGTGGGCCTGCCGGATCCGCCGGCCCGCCGGGCGCACCCGCAGCGCGGCGAACCGCGAGCGCAAGGGGCCCTTGGAGCCCTGCCGCCAGGTCACCCGGTGCAGCGCGCCGCATCCACCGCCCAAGACCAACTCCCTTACCCCGGTGGGCTTGTCGCGGTAGCACGGGACGGGCTTGCGGCCGGTGCCCGACCAGGCCGGGGCGGTGCGCGTCGCGGCCTCACACAGCACCGCGGTGTCCGAGCGCACCCCCACCACGTAGGGGATGCCGCGCTCCTCCAACGCCAGGCGGAAGGCGCCGTCCTGGCCGTAGCCCTCGTCGGCCACGACCAGCGGCGGGTCCAGCCCCCAGCAGCGCAGCTCGTCGACCATGTCGACGGCCAGCTGCCACTTCGGCACGTGCCCGACGTCGTCGGGGATGCGGGCCCGCAGTCGCCGCCGGGCGGCCTGGTCGGGCTCGTCGGCCCGCGTCGGGTCCCACTCCTCGGGTAGGAACAACCGCCAGTTGACCGGGCAGGAGGCGGCGTCGGTGACCAGGTGCACGCTCGGGGCGACCTGGCAGTTGGCGGTCTTGCCCAGCGCCCCGCAGTACTGAGCGGCCACCCCCGGGGAGGCGTGCCCGTCCTTGGGGAAGGACACGTCGTCGATCACCCAGGCGGCCGGGCGGACGGCCGGCTCCATCCTCCAGGCCAGTTCGGCCAGCACCATCTGGTGCGACCACGGGGAGTCGGCCAGGAACTGCTGCAGGCCCTGCCGGTCCACCCCCAGCCGGGCGGCCATCGGCTCCATCGACTTGCGCCGCCCCGCCCCCAGCAGCCCGCGGACATACCGCTCGCCCCACCGCCGCTGGTCGGTCCGGCCGAACGAGCCGAACACCTCGGCGGTGAAATCCTCCAGCCGCTGCTGGGCCTCCGTGAGCTCCTGCGGTGTCATGGCCCTCACCTCCGAGAGACGACACACCGCTATTCACCCAAGATAACCAAGCCCTACTAGAGGCTCCCGGACCTCCCCCGGAGCCTGCGACGGTCCCGGCCGGGCCGACGGTCACCGGCAGCGCATAGGCTGCGGATCCGATCAACTCATCGGGATCACGGGGAGGAAACCGATGAACCACACGGCCGAGGTCTTCCAGCCTCTGCGGGACGACGATCCACGCGCGGTGGCCGGTTACCGTCTCGCCGCCCGGCTCGGCGCGGGCGGCATGGGCCGGGTCTACCTGTCGCACACCCGGGGAGGCCGGCCGGTGGCCGTCAAGGTCGTACGGTCGGAACTGGCCGACGACCCCGCCTTCCGGCAGCGTTTCGGCCGGGAGATCAAGGCGGCCCGGAAGGTGAAGGGCGCGTACACCGCCGAACTGATCGACGCCGACCCGGACGGCGCACCGCCCTGGCTGGCCACGCTGTACGTGCCCGGCCCCTCCCTGACCGAGGCCGTCACCCGGCGCGGACCGCTGCCGGTGCCGGCGGTGCTGTGGCTGATGGCGGGGGTCGCCGAGGCGTTGCAGGCCATCCACGGTGCGGGGATCGTGCACCGGGACCTCAAGCCGTCGAACGTGCTGCTGGCCTCCGACGGACCGCGGGTCATCGACTTCGGCATCTCGCTCGCCGCCGACGGCACTGCGCACACCGCCACGGGCGCCACCGTCGGCACGCCCCAGTACATGGCTCCCGAGCAGGCCGTCGCGGGGGACGTCACGGCGGCGACCGACGTCTTCGCGCTCGGCCAGGCGGCCGCGTTCGCGGCGTTGGGCGAGCCGCTCTACGGGGACGGCCCCGCGGTCAGCGTGCTGTACCGGATCGTGCACTCCGAACCCGACCTGTCCGGGCTGCCCGAGCGGCTCCGCGGGCTGATCGCCCGGTGCCTGGCCGCCGATCCGGGGGAGCGGGTCACACCGGCGGAGATCGTCGAGTGGTGCCGACGGGAACTGGGACAGGACGCCGACGCGGGTGCGGGGCCGGCCGTCTGGCGGGAGATCGCGGGGCCGGAAGTGACGGTTCCGCCGCCGGCTCCGGAGTTCCCGGCTCCCACCGCGGCGTACACGTGGCCGTTGGGCGCCCCGCAACCGTCGGCCGTCCCGCTGGGGCCCGCCGCCGCGCCGTGGCCGGCCGTCCCGCCGTGGCCGACCGGTCCGCAGGGGCCGACCGGGCCGGACGAGCGGAAGCGCCGCAGGAGACGCGCCGCCCTGATCCCGGCCGCCGTCCTGGCCGCGGTCGGGCTGCTGCTCACGGCGGTGTGGACGGCCGTGAACGCGATGGAGGGAGACCGCGACCGCGACCGGGACACGGCCGCGTCGGCGTCCGGGACACCCGGCCCGGCGGCGGGACGGTCGTCGGCGTCCGGGAAGCCGTCGTCCGGGTCGGCGCCGACGGGGGAGGCCGCATCGTCGACCGGACCGGAGGCCACCTCGTCGGCCGCGTCGGACATGGAGGTCGACGGCCCCGCGGGCGGTGCCGGGACGCCGCGGGCCCATGCCTACCCCGGGCAGTTGCTGACCGCCGAGAACTCCCTCAGCATTGGCAGCGGCGACCTGCGCGAGGACCGCAAGGGGGACATCCGCTTCGGCTGCTCGGAGGTCGGCTGCGAGCTGGAGAGCGACACCAGCGTGTTCACCGGGGTGTACGGAGATCCGGGTGACGGTACGTACGAGACGTGCCGCATGCTGACTGCCAGCCAGGACGCCCGTCTCCTCTCGCTGGCCGCCGCTGCGGCGGGCACCGAGATCTGCGTCAAGGACGGCGACGGCAACGTCGGACTGCTCGTCATCCAGACGAAGTCGACCGCCCTGCCGGAGCTCGGCTTCGTCACTGCGGACGTGACGGTCTGGCGAGCGGACTGAGGACCGAGGGCGTCCAAGGGGCTCGGAGCGTTCGCAGGAGGGACCTGGGGGCGGCCGTGTACCCCGCACGAAATCATGCAAGCGTGCTTGATTGTTTCTGATATCCCTGTCATGCTCACCGCGACCACGCCGCACGCCGCCGTGCCCGGGCCCCGAGGGGAGCGCACCGTGTCCGATCCGACGCCCGTGATCGACGATCTGCGTGAGGAGAGCGAGGAGGTCGACCGGCTGGTGGCCGGGCTGAGCCCCGAGCAGTGGGCGCTTCCGACGCCCGCCGCGGGCTGGACCGTCGCCCATCAGATCACGCACCTCGCCTGGACCGACCGCTCCTCGCTGCTCGCCGTGACCGACCGGGGCGCCTTCGCCCGCGAGGTCGAGAAGGCGCTGACCGAGCCCGGGGACTTCGTGGACAACGCCGCGCGGGAGGGGGCCGGCCTGCCGCCCGCCCGGCTGCTCGCGGACTGGCGGGCCGGACGCGAGGCCCTCGAGAACGCCCTGCGGGCGGCACCCGCGGGGGCGCGTTTCCCCTGGTACGGCCCTCCCATGTCCACGGCCTCCATGGCCACCGCCCGACTCATGGAGACCTGGGCCCACGGACTGGACGTGGCGGACGCGCTGGGTGTGGTGCGGCCACCCACCGACCGGCTCCGGCATGTGGTGCGACTCGGTGTCCGCACCCGCGACTTCGCCTTCGGGGCGCACGGACTGCCCGCGCCGTTCGAGCAGTTCCGCGTCGAACTCCCCGCCCCCTCGGGCGGACTGTGGACGTACGGTCCCGAGGACGCCACGGACCGCGTCACCGGCCCCGCGCTCGACTTCTGCCTCCTGGTCACCCAGCGCGCCCACCGCGCCGATCTCGCCCTCATCGCCGACGGCCCCGACGCCGACCGCTGGCTGGACATCGCCCAGGCCTTCGCCGGGCCGCCCGGAGGTGGCCGGGAGCCGAAGGGGGACACCGCGCGGTGACGGCGACGACCCTGCGCATCGGGAACTTCTCCGGCTTCTACGGCGACCGCTTCGACGCCCTGCGCGAGATGCTCACCGGCGGTGAGCTCGACGTCCTCACCGGCGACTACCTCGCCGAGCTGACCATGCTGATCCTGGCCCGCGACCGGCTCAAGGACCCCTCCGCCGGGTACGCCCGCACCTTCCTGCGGCAACTGGAGGACTGCCTCGGCCTCGCCCACGAGCGCGGCGTCAGGATCGTCACCAACGCCGGCGGGCTCCACCCGGCCGGCCTCGCGGACGCCGTACGGGGGCTGGCCGGGCGGCTCGGCGTCCCGGTGCGCGTCGCGCACGTGGAGGGCGACGACCTCACCGCCGCCCACCCGGGCGCGCTGGCCGCGCACGCCTACCTCGGCGGCTTCGGCGTCGCGGCCTGTCTGCGCGAGGGCGCCGACATCGTGGTCACCGGGCGGGTCACCGACGCGGCCCTGGTCACCGGGCCGGCCGCCGCCCACTTCGGCTGGGCGCCGACGGAGTACGACCGGCTCGCGGGAGCCGTCGTCGCCGGGCACGTGCTGGAGTGCGGGGCCCAGGCCACCGGCGGCAACCACGCCTTCTTCGGCGAGCGGCCGCCCGGTGACTTGCTGCGGCCCGGCTTCCCCCTCGCCGAGCTGCACGAGGACGGTTCCTGCGTCATCACCAAGCACCCCGGCACCGGCGGCTTCGTCGACGTCGGCACCGTCACCGCGCAGCTGCTCTACGAGACGGGCGGCGCCCGGTACGCCGGGCCCGACGTCACCGCCCGGCTGGACACCGTACGGCTCAGCCAGGACGGCCCCGACCGGGTACGCGTCGAAGGCGCCGAAGGGGAGGCGCCGCCGCCCACGCTCAAGGTCGGACGGAGCCGGCTCGGCGGCTTCCGCAACGAGGTCGTGTTCGTCCTCACCGGGCTCGACATCGAGGCCAAGGCGGCTCTCGTACGGGAGCAGATGGCCGGTGCGCTCGCCAAGTCGCCGCCCGCCGAGGTGCGGTGGGAGCTGGTGCGTACCGACCGGCCCGACGCGGACACGCAGGAGACCGCGAGCGCCCTGCTGCGGCTCGTCGTGCGGGACCCCGGACAGGAGGCGGTCGGGCGGGCGCTGAGCGGGGCCGCCATCGAGCTGGCGCTGGCCAGTTACCCCGGATTCCATGTGGTGACGCCACCGGGGAAGGGCGCTCCGTACGGGGTGTTCGAGGATGTGTACGTCCCCCATGGTGGGGTCCACCATGTGGCCGTCCTCCACGACGGGCGCCGGATCACTGTGGAGCCGCCCCAGGACACCGCCGTACTCGCTGAGGTGCCGGAGCCGGAGCTGCCAAAACCCCCGGCACCCGGACCGACCCGCCGCGCCCCCCTCGGCCTGATCGCCGGGGCCCGCAGCGGCGACAAGGGCGGGAACGCCAACGTCGGGGTGTGGGTCCCGGACGTCCGCGGCGACGACGCCTGGCGGTGGCTCGCGCACGAGCTGACCGTCGAGCGGTTCCGGGAGCTGATCCCCGAGGCCCGCGAGCTGCCCGTCACCCGGCACGTCCTGCCCCGCCTGCGCGCCCTGAACTTCCTCGTCGAGGGCATCCTCGGCGAGGGCGTCGCCGCGCAGGCCCGCTTCGATCCGCAGGCCAAGGCGCTCGGCGAATGGCTGCGCTCCCGGCACCTCGACATCCCGGAGGCCCTGCTGTGACGGTCCTCGAATCCGCCCTGGACACGGCCGACCCGGAGTACCGGGCCCACCGCGAGGCCATGCTCGCCAAGCTCGCCGAACTCGACACCGAGCACGCCAAGGCCCTCGCGGGCGGCGGGGAGAAGTACGTCGAGCGGCACCAAAGACGCGGCAAACTGCTCGCCCGTGAGCGCATCGAACTGCTCCTCGACCCCGACACGCCCTTCCTGGAGCTGTCCCCGCTGGCGGCCTGGGGGAGCGACCACACCATCGGCGCCTCCCTGGTCACCGGCATCGGCGTCGTCGAGGGCGTGGAGTGCCTGATCACCGCCAACGACCCGACCGTACGGGGCGGTGCCAGCAACCCCTGGTCGCTGAAGAAGGCCCTGCGCGCCAACGACATCGCGCTCGCCAACCGGCTGCCCGTGATCAGCCTGGTGGAGTCCGGCGGCGCCGACCTGCCCTCCCAGAAGGAGATCTTCATCCCCGGGGGCGCCGTCTTCCGGGACCTGACCCGGCTCTCGGCGGCGGGCATCCCGACCGTCGCGGTCGTCTTCGGCAACTCCACCGCCGGCGGCGCGTACGTCCCCGGTATGTCCGATCACGTGATCATGGTCAAGGAGCGGGCGAAGGTGTTCCTCGGCGGTCCGCCGCTGGTGAAGATGGCCACCGGCGAGGAGAGCGACGACGAGTCGTTGGGCGGCGCCGAGATGCACGCGCGCGTGTCGGGTCTCGCCGACCACTTCGCCGTCGACGAGCCGGACGCCCTGCGGCAGGCCCGCCGGGTCGTGGCCCGCCTCAACCACCGCAAGGCGTACCCCGATCCGGGACCGGCCGCGCCGCCCGAGTACGACCAGGAAGAACTGCTCGGCATCGTCCCGGGCGACCTGAGGATCCCCTTCGACCCGCGCGAGGTCGTCGCACGGATCGTCGACGGCTCCGACTTCGACGAGTTCAAACCGCTCTACGGCACCAGCCTCACCACCGGCTGGGCCACCCTGCACGGCTATCCCGTCGGCATCCTCACCAACGCCCGGGGGGTCCTCTTCAGCGAGGAGTCGCAGAAGGCCGCCCAGTTCATCCAGCTCGCCAACCAGCGCGACATCCCCCTGCTCTTCCTGCACAACACCACCGGCTACATGGTCGGCAAGGAGTACGAGCAGGGCGGCATCATCAAGCACGGCGCCATGATGATCAACGCGGTCGGCAACTCCCGCGTCCCCCACCTGTCCGTCCTCATGGGCGCCTCCTACGGCGCCGGGCACTACGGCATGTGCGGCAGGGCGTACGACCCGCGCTTCCTGTTCGCCTGGCCCAGCGCCAAGTCCGCCGTCATGGGCCCGCAGCAGCTCGCCGGCGTGCTGTCCATCGTCGCCCGGCAGTCGGCGGCGGCGAAGGGCCGGCCCTACGACGACGAGGCGGACGCGGCGCTGCGCGCCATGGTGGAGCAGCAGATCGAGTCCGAGTCGCTGCCCATGTTCCTGTCCGGGCGGCTGTACGACGACGGCGTCATCGACCCGCGCGACACCCGCACCGTCCTCGGCCTGTGCCTGTCGGCCGTCCACACCGCGCCCTACGAGGGCGTGCGCGGTGGCTTCGGCGTCTTCCGGATGTGAGGGGCTGTGTTCACCTCGATCACCTCGATCAATTCCGTACTGGTGGCGAACCGGGGCGAGATCGCCTGCCGTGTCGTCCGCACCTGCCGTGAGCTCGGGATCCGGACGGTCGCCGTGCACTCGGACGCCGACGAGAACGCCCTCCACGCACGCGTGGCCGACACGGCGGTGCGCCTGCCGGGTGCGGCGCCCGCCGACACCTACCTCCGTGGCGACCTGATCGTGAAGGCGGCCCTCGCGGCCGGCGCGGACGCCGTGCACCCCGGTTACGGCTTCCTCTCCGAGAACGCCGGCTTCGCGCGGGCCGTCCAGGACGCCGGGCTGGTGTGGATCGGGCCGCCCCCGGAGGCCATCGAGGCGATGGCGTCCAAGACGCGCGCCAAGGAACTGATGGGGATCGAACCCCTGCGGGACGTCACCGAGGCGGACCTGCCGGTCCTGGTGAAGGCGGCGGCGGGCGGCGGCGGACGCGGGATGCGCGTCGTGCGGCGCCTCGCCGACCTGGACGCCGAGTCGGCCGCCGCCCGCGCGGAGGCGGCGAGCGCCTTCGGCGACGGTGAGGTGTTCGTCGAGCCGTACGTGCGGGGCGGACGGCACGTCGAGGTGCAGGTGCTCGCCGACACCCACGGCACGGTGTGGGCGCTGGGCACCCGGGACTGCTCCCTCCAGCGCCGCCACCAGAAGGTGATCGAGGAGGCCCCGGCACCCGGGCTGTCCGCGCGGCTCACCGGCGAACTGCACACCCTCGCCGTACGCGCCGCCCGCGCCGTCAGTTACGTCGGCGCCGGAACCGTCGAGTTCCTCGTCGCGGACGGCAGGGCGCACTTCCTGGAGATGAACACCCGCCTCCAGGTCGAACACCCGGTGACGGAGGCCGTGTTCGGCGTCGATCTCGTGGCCGAGCAGATCCGCGTCGCCGAGGGGCACCCGCTCGAGAAGGACCCGCCACACGCGCACGGTCACGCCGTCGAGGCCCGCCTCTACGCCGAGGACCCCGCCCACGACTGGGCCCCGCAGACCGGCCGTCTGCACCGCCTCGCCGTCCCCGACGGCATCCGCCTGGACACCGGTCACACCGACGGCGACGACATCGGCGTCCACTACGACCCCCTGCTCGCCAAGGTCGTCGCCCACGCCCCCACCCGCGCGGAGGCGATCCGCAAGCTGGCCTCCGCCCTGGACCGCGCGGTGATCCACGGCCCCGTCACCAACCGGGACCTGCTCGTCCGCTCCCTGCGGCACGAGGAGTTCGCCGGAGGCCGGATGGACACCGGCTTCTACGACCGCCACCTGACCGAGCTGACCGTCCCCGCCCCCGACCCGTACGCCCCGCTCGCCGCCGCCCTCGCCGACGCCCACGGCCGCTCCCGCTTCGGCGGCTGGCGCAACCTGCCCTCACAGCCGCAGGTCAAGCGGTACGCGATGGCGGGCGAGGAACACGAGGTCCGCTACCGGCACACGCGCGACGGCCTCGCGGCCGACGGGGTGCCGGTCGTACACGCCGACGCGGAGCTCGTGATCCTGGACGTGGACGGCGTGCGGCGCCGCTACGAGGTCAGCCGCTACGGCGACCGCGTGTACGTGGGCGCCACCGCCCTCACCGCCCTGCCCCGCTTCCCCGACCCCACCGACGAGCACGCCCCCGGCTCCCTCCTCGCCCCCATGCCGGGCACGGTCGTCCGCGTCGCCGACGGCCTGACCGAGGGAGCCGCGGTGGAGGCCGGACAGCCCCTCCTCTGGCTGGAGGCGATGAAGATGCAACACAGGATCACAGCCCCGGTCACAGGAACACTGAGCACCCTCCACGCCGCCCCGGGACAGCAGGTGGAGCCCGGCATGTTGTTGGCGGTAGTGCAACCCACCTAGGGGCGCGGGGAACTGCGCGCCCAGCCACCGATCACCCGCAGCCCGGAGGCCCGAGTGACCACTCACATCGAACCGGAAGAGCACAAGGCGCTGCGCGCAGCCGTCGCTTCGTTCGCGAAGAACCACCCCCGCACCCCCGGCGCCGACAACCGCCCGTTCTGGCAGGAGGCCGCCAAGCTCGGCTACATCGGTGTCAACCTGCCGGAGGCGTACGGCGGTGGTGGCGGCGGCATCACCGAACTCTCCCTCGTCCTGGAGGAGATGGGCGCCGCCGGCAATCCCCTGCTGATGATGATCGTCTCCCCGGCCATCTGCGGCACCGTCATCTCCCGCTTCGGCACCGAGGCCCAGAAACGGGAGTGGCTGCCCGCCCTGGCCGACGGCAGCCGCCTGATGGCCTTCGGCATCACCGAACCCGACGCCGGGTCCAACAGCCACCGCATCACCACGACGGCACGCAAGGACGGCGTCGGCTGGCTCCTCACCGGCCGCAAGGTGTTCGTCTCCGGCGTCGACATCGCCGACGCCACCCTGATCGTCGGCCGCACCGAGGACGCCCGCACGGGAAAACTCAAGCCCTGCCTGTTCATCGTCCCCCGCGACACCGCGGGCTTCCAGCGGCGCCCCATCGACATGGAACTCAACGCCGTGGAGAAGCAGTTCGAGCTGGTCCTCGACGACGTACGGCTGCCCGCCGACGCCCTCGTGGGTGATGAGGACGCCGGGCTGCTCCAGCTCTTCGCCGGGCTCAACCCCGAACGCGTCATGACCGCCGCCTTCGCGATCGGCATGGGCCGCCACGCGCTCTCCCGCGCCGTCGAGTACGCGCGTGAGCGCACCGTCTGGAACGCGCCCATCGGCTCCCACCAGGCCATCGCGCACCCCCTCGCGCAGGCGCACATCGAACTCGAACTGGCCCGCCTGATGACGCAGAAGGCCGCCCACCTCTACGACGCAGGTGACGACACGGGCGCGGGCGAGGCCGCCAACATGGCCAAGTACGCGGCCGCCGAGGCCTGTGTGAAGGCCGTCGACCAGGCCGTGCACACCCTCGGCGGGAACGGTCTCACGCGCGAGTACGGACTCGCCTCGCTGATAACCGCCGCACGCGTGTCCCGTATCGCCCCGGTGAGCCGGGAGATGATTCTCAACTACGTCTCCCACCAGACCCTGGGCCTTCCCAAGTCGTACTAGGGCCTGTCCGGCGGATCATGCCGCAGACGCGGGGTCCGGCACGCCCTCCCCCAAGCTCTTCGAGCAGGGGGACCCCCATCGCGTCGACGCCCTCCTCCGCCTTGCAGCTGGACGCTCCCCCACTCTCGGCTTTGCTCGAGCGGGGGCACCCCCATCGCCCCCGCTCACACGTGCTGATGAGGCGCCGTTGCTTTCCTGCTACCTGATCCGCCGGACAGGCCCTGGGCCCGCTCGGCTTCTCGGCCGTCCTGGAGGAACCGTGTTCCGCAGCGAGTACGCGGACGTCCCACCCGTGGAACTCCCCATCCATGACGCGGTGCTCGCGCGCGCCGCCGAGTTCGGGAGCACCGCGGCACTCACCGACGGCACCACCCTCATGTACGAGCAGGCGGACCGGTTCCACCGGCGCGTCGCCCCGTACAAGCGGGTCCGGCACGTCACCTTCCTCGACGCCGTCCCCCGCGCCGCCTCCGGAAAGATCCTGCGTCGTGAACTCCGCGCGGCGCACGAGGAGCCCTCGTGACCCTGATCGGCCGCACACGGGTGCGGGGCGTCGAAACGCTCTCCCTCGACGCCCCGGAGCGCCGCAACGCCCTGTCCGCCGCCCTCGTCGGGGAACTGGCCGGGGCGCTGACCGACGCCGGCCGGGACAGCGGCGTCCGCGCGGTGGTCCTCACCCACACCGGCAACACCTTCAGCGCGGGCGCCGACCTGCGCGACCCCCCTCCTCCCGAGGCCCTGGTGGGCCTGCTGCGGCAGATCGTCGAGCTGCCCAAACCGGTCGTCGCGCGGGTCACCGGGCACGTCCGCGCGGGCGGTCTCGGCCTGCTCGCCGCCTGCGACATCGCCGTCGCCTCCCACACGGCGACCTTCGCCTTCACCGAGGTCCGCATCGGGGTCGCCCCCGCCGTCATCTCCCTGCCGCTGCTGCCCCGCACCGACCCGCGCGCGCTGGCCCGCTACTACCTCACCGGCGAACGCCTCGACACGGCGGAAGCCGCCCGCACCGGACTGCTCACCGCCGTCGGTGACGACGTGGACGAGACGCTCGCGCCCCTCCTCGACGGCCTGCGCAGATCCGCCCCCGAGGCCCTGGCCGAGACGAAACGGCTGCTCACGGCTAGGGTGCTGGAGACCTTCGACCGGGACGCCGCCCACCTGACGGCGCTCTCGGCCCGCCTCTTCGCCTCCGCCCACGCGCGCGAGGGGATGACGGCCTTCCTCGAACGACGGGATCCGGAATGGGTGGTGTGAGCGCGGCGGCCGACCGCGCCGAACGCGTCCCCAAGCAGGACCGCAGCCGGGCCACCCGGCAGCGCCTCCTGGAGGCGGCCGTGGCCTGTCTCGCCGAACACGGCTGGGCGGGCTCCACGGTCCTCGTCGTCGCCGAGCGCGCCGGTGTCTCCCGAGGGGCGGCCCAGCACCACTTCCCGACCCGCGAGGACCTGTTCACGGCCGCCGTCGAGTACGTCGCCGAGGAACGCTCCACCGCGCTGCGCGCGCTCTTCCCCGAGGGAGCGGCCGCCGGTGACCGTCGCGCGGTGGTCACCGCCCTGGTCGACCTCTACACCGGGCCCCTGTTCCGTGCCGCCCTCCACCTGTGGGTCGCCGCCTCCGACGAGGAGCAGCTGCGCCCGCGCGTGACCGAACTGGAGGCACGTGTCGGCCGGGAGTCCCACCGCATCGCCGTCGACCTCCTGGGCGCCGACGAGTCCCGTCCCGGCGTCCGCGAGACCGTCCAGGGCCTCCTCGACATGGCCCGCGGCCTGGGCCTGGCCAACCTCCTCACCGACGACGCGGCCCGCCGCGAACGGGTGGTGGGGCAGTGGGCGGCTCTCCTTGAGGGGGCGCTGGACTGAGGCGGGGAAGCCCTCACGGGCTGAGCCGCTCCACCCTCCAGCCCCCGTCCGCCTGGGCCACGTACCGCAGGCGGTCGTGCAGGCGGTTCTCCCGGCCCTGCCAGAACTCCACCGCCTGCGGGGCCACCCGGAAACCGCCCCAGTGCGGCGGCACCGGCACCTGCTCGCCTTCCGGATACCGGGCCGCGAGCTCCGCGTACGCCGTGTCCAGCTCCGTACGGCTCGCGATCACCGAGGACTGGCCGCTCGCCCAGGCGCCCAGCTGTGAGCCGTGCGGCCGGGTGCGGAAGTAGGCGGCCGTCTCGTCCCGGCCGGTGCGCAGCGCGACTCCGGTGACGATGACCTGCCGGGCCATCGGATGCCACGGGAACAGCAGCGAGACGTACGGGTTCCCGGTCAGCTCGCGCCCCTTGCGGGAGTCGTAGTTCGTGTAGAACACGAACCCCTGCTCGTCGAAGTGCTTCAGCAGTACCGTGCGGGAACTGGGCCGGCCCTGCGCGTCCGCCGTGGAGACCACCATGGCGTTCGGTTCGAACAGCCCGCCGTCCGTCGCGGCCTGCTTGAACCAGCGCGCGAACTGCTCGACGGGGGTGGCGGCCAGATCGGTCTCGGAAAGCCCCTCGGCCCGGTACTGCTTGCGCATCGAGGCGAGAGCGAGGGGGACGGGGTCTCGGTCGGTCACGCCGTCATCCTGCCGTATCCGCGGATCCCGCGGGGACCCGGTGTTCCACGGCCTTGCGTGGCACCGGGTGCCGTGAACCCTCCCCAAGAATGGCACTCAGGGATATCGTGCTGGTACTGATCCGGTTGGGTGCCCGCTCACCGGGCATCACAGGGGTGACCGGTGGCGTCCCGGACCGCGAGTCCTCGCAGAGGACCGCGGATCCGACGGGCACGTCCCCCGTCCCCGTCGACCGGCCCGCACGAGGCCACCCCACCCCCACGACACCGTCATCCGTCGCCCACACCACGAGGAGCCGCCTGATGTCCGACTTCGTACCCGGGCTCGAAGGAGTCGTCGCGTTCGAGACGGAGATCGCCGAACCGGACAAGGAGGGCGGTGCTCTCCGGTACCGGGGCGTCGACATCGAGGATCTGGTCGGGCACGTCTCCTTCGGGAACGTCTGGGGGCTGCTCGTCGACGGCGCCTTCAACCCCGGCCTGCCGCCCGCCGAGCCGTTCCCGATCCCCGTCCACTCCGGTGACGTCCGCGTCGACGTCCAGTCCGCGCTCGCCATGCTGGCCCCCGTCTGGGGCCTGAAACCGCTCCTCGACATCGACGCCGAGCAGGCCCGTGAGGACCTCGCCCGCGCCGCCGTCATGGCTCTCTCCTACGTCGCCCAGTCCGCGCGCGGCCAGGGCCGGCCCATGGTCCCGCAGCGTGAGATCGACAAGGCGCACTCCATCGTCGAACGCTTCATGATCCGCTGGCGCGGTGAACCCGACCCCAAGCACGTCGCCGCCGTCGACGCGTACTGGACCTCGGCCGCCGAACACGGCATGAACGCCTCCACCTTCACCGCCCGCGTCATCGCCTCCACCGGCGCGGACGTGGCCGCGGCCCTCTCGGGCGCCGTCGGCGCCATGTCGGGACCGCTGCACGGCGGAGCCCCCTCACGGGTCCTCGGCATGATCGAGGAGATCGAGCGCACGGGCGACGCCGAGGCGTATGTGAAGCAGGCACTCGACAGGGGCGAACGCCTCATGGGCTTCGGCCACCGCGTCTACCGCGCCGAGGACCCGCGCGCCCGTGTCCTGCGCCGCACCGCGCGCGACCTGGGGGCCCCGCGATTCGAGGTCGCCGAGGCCCTGGAGAAGGCCGCTCTGGCCGAACTCCACGCCCGCCGTCCCGACCGCGTCCTGGCCACCAACGTCGAGTTCTGGGCCGCCATCGTCCTCGACTTCGCCGAGGTCCCGGCCCACATGTTCACCTCGATGTTCACCTGCGCCCGCACCGCGGGCTGGTCGGCCCACATCCTGGAACAGAAGCGCACCGGCCGCCTGGTCCGCCCCTCCGCCCACTACATCGGCCCCGGCAGCCGCGGCCTGCACGAGATCGAGGGCTACGAGGACCTCGCCCGCTGACCGCGAGAGTCCTGCGACCCCGGAGACCCGGGGTCCCGGGATCCCGGGACCCCGAAAAAGCAGACGACCCGCGAGTCTGGCCCTCCGAAGGAGGGGCCGGCCGGACGTACCGGCGACTCGCGGGTCGGGCGACTGCGTTGGGTTGGGCCGGTTGCGTGTATCTCGCACACGCCGGTCCGGCGCCGAACCGAGTACGGCGACGGGCTACTGGCCCGCAGCCACCTCTTCCGTCCGGTATTCACACATCTGCCGAACCACCTCCTCTCCGAAGTACCGCCAGCCTAAGAAGCGATTCCCTCCGGAGCAACCACTTTTTTTCCGGTGATTCCGGTGATTCCGGAGCACCGGTGGCGGGCCGGTGCCGTCAGACGCCGAGCAGCTGCTTCAGCGGGTCGATGGCGAAGTAGACGAGGAAGAGCCCCGCGGTGCTCCACAGCAGCCAGTGCACCTCGCGGCCCTTGCCCAGGCAGGCCTTGATGACCACGTAGGAGATGAAGCCGGCGCCGATGCCGTTGCTGATGGAGTAGGTGAACGGCATGACCACGACGGTCAGGAAGGCGGGGACGGCGAGCTCGAAGCGGTCCCAGTCGATGTGCCTGACCTGCGTCATCATCAGGAAGCCCACCGCGATCAGGGCGGGGGCCGCGGCCTGCATCGGCACGATGGTGAGCAGCGGGGTGAAGAAGAGGGCGAGAGCGAACAGACCGCCGGTGACGAGGTTGGCGAAGCCGGTCCGGGCACCCTCGCCGACACCGGCGGCGGACTCGATGTAGGTGGTGGCGGACGAGGACGAGGAGGCACCGCCCGCGACGGCCGCCGCACTGTCGATGAACAGGACCCGGCCCAGACCGGGGACCTGCCCGCGCTCGTCGAGCAGCCCGGCCTCGGCGGTGACGCCGACGACGGTGCCCATCGTGTCGAAGAAGTCGGACAGGATGAGCGTGAAGATCAGCAGGACGATGGTGAGCACGCCGATCTGACCGAACGCGCCGAGCAGGTCGAACTGCCCCAGGAGCCCGAAGTCGGGCGCGGCGACGGGGTTGCCGGGCAGCTCGGGGGCGGTGAGGCCCCAGCTCTTGACGTCGGCGAACTCGTTGACGACGACGGCGAACACCGTCATCGCCAGGATGCTGATGAGGATGGCGCCCCGCACCTTGCGGGCCATGAGGACGAACGTCAGCAGCACACCGAGGCAGAACACGAGCATGGGCCAGCCGGTGAGGGCGCCGGTGCCGAGCTGGACGGGCACGGTGGTGTTCGCGGCGTCCGGGATGCGGGTCACGAACCCGGAGTCCACGAAGCCGATGAAGGCGATGAACATGCCGATGCCGACGCTGATCGCCTGCTTGAGCGGCTGCGGGATGGCGTGCATGACGGCCTCGCGCAGACCGGTCAGCACCAGGACGCAGATCAGCAGGCCCTCGAGCACGACCAGGCCCATCGCGTCTTCCCAGGCCATCAGGGGCGCGATCTGGAAGGCGACGACGGCGTTGAGACCCAGACCCGCGGCCAGGGCGAGCGGCAGATTGCCGGCCACACCCATGATCACGGTCATCACGGCGGCCACCAGGGTGGTGGCGGTCGCCAGCTGGGTGGCGCTCAGGGTGTGGCCGAACTTGTCCTCGGCACTGCCCAGGATGATGGGGTTCAGCACCAGGATGTAGGCCATCGTGAAGAACGTGGCGAAACCGCCGCGTATCTCCCTGGCGTAGGTCGAGCCGCGTTCACTGATCCGGAAGAACCGGTCGAGCGGGCCGCGGGCTCTGGCGGGCGCCGGGTCGACCGGGTCGGTCGTGAGGGTCTGCATGAGTGGGTCTCCTGGGCGAGCAGGTGCGGGGAAGCGTCACGGCAGCCGCCGGGCGCGTGCGGCGTCGACATTTCGGAACCCCGAGAACCCGAGAACCTCGAGAACGCTCAAAACACCGAAACATCGAAATGCCAAAATTCGGACACACCTGCGGCAGGCCGCCAGCGGATTCTACGAACCTGAACGATTTCCTCAAGACCTTCGAGGAAAAGAGGAGTTGATTCCCTAGTCGGCCTCCCGTCGGTTCCTACAGAATTTGCGGCGACCTTCCCGTCATAACGGGAGGCAGGCGACAGGAGGGCATGGTTTTCACGGTGGGTCACTGCCTACTCTCGGTGCGTGAACTCACCGCTCCCCTTCAACGCGCGCGCCGCCCGGACCTTGCGCGGGAAGGTCGGGATGGCCCCCGGCCACGTCGCCTACGGCATGCGCGCCTCCTACGGTTTGACCCACGTCACCCCCGACCACATCACCGCGTGGGAGCGCGGTGTCGCCCTGCCCACCGCCACCGAACTCACCGCTCTGGCCGGCGCACTGTGGTGCTCCCCGAGCGACCTCATGGGTGCTCCCCGCACCCTGCGGGAACACCGGATCGCCAGCGGGTTCGCCCCCGAGGACGTCGCCCGCGTCACCAGCCTGAGACTTCACGACTACCTCCGCATGGAGGAAACCGGCCAATGGGCCGGCGACCGACGGCAGTCGGCCAAACTGGGCGCCCTCCTCAAGCTCCCCCCGAGGGACTTCGTCGCCATCACCGGCGGGGAGGCGGAACTCACCCGGCTGCTCGCCGAGGCCGTCTCCACCCGCTGGCAGGCCCACATCCGCGACATCGCCCGCCTTCTCTCGATGGAGCGCCGCGAGCTGCAGGACCCGCTGCGCGCCATGCACACCGAGTACCAGTCCCTCATGGCGGCCACCCTCAGCAGGGGCGGCGGCGCCAACACCTCCGGCGAGCAGGGGCGGCGCTACCTCGACGACATCGTGGACCACTTCTGGTCCCATTTCCCGGAGGGGTGACGCCCCCTGCCGCCCGCGCGTGCGGACGCCGAACCGGGCCGGCCGTGCCGCAGCGCCGCGACGCTGCGGCACGGCCGGCCGCGGTGATGCCGGGGCAGTGCAACGATTCCCTCAACGATTCCTCGATGTTGCGGGAATCCGATGTGCGTTGGGTCACGTTCAAGTTGAATGATTGCAAGTGAGCCGACCGATGTGCCGTACGTGCGGACACAGCCTGCAGGGGGTCCAGGTGAGTGCTTCCCGGCGTAGTGGGGCCACCGACGAACTGGGGCCCGACGAGCCCGGGCGGGAGAGCCCGGCCGGGGCCGATCTGCTGGCCGCGTTGTTGGACGGCATGGATGCCGCCCTGTGCGCCCTCGACGCGGACGGGGTGGTGACGCACTGGAACCGGGAGGCGGAGCGCGTCCTCGGCTGGACCGCGGCCGAGGCGGTGGGCCGCCAGGGGTTCGCCGGGTGGGCGGTGCGCGGCGCCGACGCCGCGGAGGTGGAGGCGCGGCTGATGTCGGCCATGGGCGCGCCGGGCCGGCAGGTGCACGAGTTCGCACTGCTGACGAAGGACGGCGGCCGGGTGCTGGTGCGGACGCAGTCCGCGGCCGTGCGCGGGCCGGACGGGAAGCCGGCGGGCGTGTACTGCGCGTTCAGCGAGGTGCACGCGCAGATCGACCTGGAACGGTCGATCGCGCTGAGCGAGGCGCTGCTGGAGGACGCGAGCTGGGGCGTCGTGCTCGTCGACGCCGATCTGCGGCCCGCCGTGGTGAACCCGCAAGCGGCCCGCGCGCTCGGCACGGGACGCGGGTCCGTGCTGGGACGGCCGCTCGGGGAGCTGCTGTCGCAGGGTGTGGAGGAGCTGGAGAGCGCGCTCGCCCATGTGCTGGCTGAGGGCGCCCCGCCCGCGCCCGCCGACATCTGGGTGAGCGTGCGGGAGCCGGAGGGCGAGCGGCGGCGGTGCTGGCGGTGCGGATTCGTGCGGCTGTCGTCGCCGTTGGCGGAGGAGCCGGTGCCGCTCGGCGTGGGCTGGCTGTTCCAGGACGTGACCGAGTCCCGGCAGGGCGAGCAGGAGGCGTCGCTGCTGCGGTTCCGCGGGCAGCAGCTGCACCGGGCGGCGCGGGCGGCGGCCGAGTGCGAGGACCCGGCGGAGGCGGTCACCGTCCACCTGGACTTCGCGCTGGCCGGATTCGCCGACCACGCGCTGATCGACCGGGTGGCCGACCGGGGGTCCGACGGGGCGGCGGACGGGGGGGAGAGCGCCGGGCGGGTCCGGCTGGTGCGGATCGCGGCCACCCCCTCCGGGGCGCCGGGGCCGAGCAGACTGGCCGGGCGGGCGGGTCTGCCGGTGCGGTACCGCGAGGGGCATCCGGCGCTGCAGTGCGTGGAGCGGGCCGGCTCGGTGCGGGCCGACGCGAGGGCGGTGCCGGCGGAGGAGGCGCGTGTGTGGGCGGTGTCCCGGCAGTGGCCGGCGGACGCGGCACACGCCCTGTGCACGGTGCTGCGCAGCCGTGGCCGGACACTGGGCGCCGTGACGTTTCTGCGCGGCCCGGGCCGGAACGCGTTCGAACGCTCCGACGCGATGTACGCGGAGGACGTGGCCGCACGCATCGCCACGGCCCTGGATCTGGCGGGAGCCACCGGGCGCCCGGAGTGACAGCGGGGTCTCAGCGACGGTAGAAGATCCGGTCGGCGTACCGGTCCATGACGCGGCCGTTCCAGTCGTGGCCCCCGTCGACGTTGCCCGAGCGCAGGAGCGGGGGCTCGACGCCCCGGTCGGCCAGGGTCGCGGCGGCATGGGCCACGACCGCCTGGAGCAGGGCCGTGGTGACGACCGTGGAGGCGGGGGCGAAGGGCGCGGGGACGTTGTCCAGGGTGAGTTCCGCGTCGCCGACCGCGATCTTGGAATCCAGGACGAGGTCGCAGTGGTCCTTCAGATACGTCCCCGACACGTGCCGGGACGTCGTCTCCGCCGCGTACGCCACCGAGGTCACGCCGATGACCTTCATACCCAGGGCGCGGGCGTTCACGGCCATCTCCACCGGGAGCGCGTTGCGCCCGGACAGGGAGACGATCACCAGGGCGTCGCCCTCGCGGGCCGGTGACGCGTCGAGCACGGCGCTCGCGAGGCCGTCGACGCGTTCGAGGGCGGAACCGAGGGTGGCCGGCATCACGTCGACGCCGACGGCCCCCGGGACGGCGAGCAAATTCATCAGGGCGAGTCCGCCCGCGCGGTAGACGATGTCCTGCGCGGCGAGCGAGGAGTGGCCGGAACCGAAGGCGAAGAGGCGTCCGCCGTCCGCGACCGTGTCCGCGAGCAGGGTGCCCGCGGCCGCCACGGAGTCGGCCTCCTCGTCGCGGACCCGGCGCAGCAGGTCGATCGCGGCGTCGAGGAACCGGTCGGCCGGCGTGCGGTCGCTCATGGAGGTCCATCCCTTCAGGTGGGCTGCTGCGGATCACCGTGCGGTCCGGACCAGCGCCGTGTCAACATGGCGGCAGGGGACGGGCAGACCGCGTGGCAGCCCGCAGCACCCGGCGAACGCCCGGCGTTTTCACGGCATGCCCCGGTTGTCGGCGCGATGGGTCAGAATTGAGTCCAGGGCCAGCGCATGCGCCGGTGAGCCGTCCAGCCTCCGGCAGAGCCAATCGCAGATCTCATCGAGGGGCACGTATGTCCGGACTGATCGACACCACGGAGATGTATCTCCGCACCATCCTCGAGCTGGAGGAGGAAGGCGTGGTCCCCATGCGCGCCCGGATCGCCGAGCGGCTCGACCAGAGCGGGCCGACGGTCAGCCAGACGGTGGCCCGGATGGAGCGTGACGGCCTGGTGTCCGTCGCCAGCGACCGGCATCTGGAGCTGACGGACGAGGGCCGTCGGCTGGCCACCCGGGTGATGCGCAAGCACCGCCTCGCCGAGTGTCTGCTCGTCGACGTGATCGGCCTGGAGTGGGAGCAGGTGCACGCCGAGGCCTGCCGCTGGGAACACGTGATGAGCGAGGCCGTCGAGCGTCGCGTGCTGGAGCTGCTGCGGCACCCGACCGAGTCGCCCTACGGCAACCCGATCCCGGGCCTGGAGGAGCTGGGCGAGAAGGACGGCGCCGTCCCGTTCCTGGACGAGGGCATGGTGTCCCTGGCCGATCTCGACCCGGGGGTCGAGGGCAAGACGGTCGTGGTGCGCCGGATCGGCGAGCCGATCCAGACGGACGCGCAGCTGATGTACACGCTGCGCCGCGCGGGCGTGCAGCCCGGTTCGGTGGTCAGTGTGACGGAGTCGGCGGGCGGTGTGCTGGTGGGCAGCGGCGGCGAGGCGGCCGAGCTGGAGAGGGATGTCGCCTCCCACGTGTTCGTCGCCAAGCCCTAGGGCCCGGGGCCTCTCGCCGTGTCGCCGCATCACCGGCTTGAACCCCAACTCGTCCGGCCCGGGAGGGAGTTGGGGGTTCGGTGTGATCGCGCCGAATCCGGGATTCAGTGTGCCGAAGGGCAGCGCTCGCCGGGTTCACGTGCGAGGCTGTCGCGTGAGGCATATGACGCGAGGGGCTCTTGGCCGGGCCCGGCATGATGTCGCCCGGCCGGGGAGGGGCGGAGGATGTGCCGTGAGCAAGCGAAGGGCCCCGGCGCCGTGCGGCGCCGGGGCCTGTCCTCCCCGGTGCTGACCCGGAGCCCCGAGCTCCCAGGGTCATTCCCCTCGAACCGGTCTCCCCGAGCGGTTCGCCTCCCGCTGAAGATCTCCCCTCGGCCGCGACGATCAATCCTCGAGGGGTGTCACTCGATCGAGGGGTGTTGGCGGCGGGAACGCGCTTCTCGAAAGCGCATTCGATAACCTGTGCGGGGCGGCAACAGCAGGCAGGGCAAGCAGCACGGCAGGCAGCGAGCTTGGGGGTGCCAACACGATGGCGCGACGTATCGACGTGACGGGGGCGGACGGCGTACGGCTCGCCGCCTGGGAGTTCGGCGATCCCCCCAAGACCGGCGGCGACCCGGCGGAGCACACCGCCGGGAACACGAGCGTGCTGTTATTGCACGGGCTCATGGGACGGGCCTCGCACTGGGCGTCCACCGCCCGCTGGCTCTCCGAGCGGTACCGGGCCGTCGCCCTCGACCAGCGCGGCCACGGCCGCAGCGACAAGCCCGCGCAGGCCTCGTTCACCCGGGACGCCTATGTCGACGACACCGAGGCCGCCCTGGAGCAGCTGGGCCTCGGCCCGACCGTCCTCATCGGCCACGCGATGGGCGCGCTGACCGCCTGGCAGCTGGCCGCCAAGCGGCCGGACCTGGTGCGCGGGGTGATCATCTGCGACATGCGGGCCTCCGCGCTCGGGGCCGCCTCGCAGCGCGAGTGGGCCCAGTGGTTCAAGGCCTGGCCCCTCCCGTTCGCCACGCTCGCCGACGTACGCAAGTGGTTCGGTGAGGACGACCCCTGGGTGGAGCGGCCGAACCCGGCCCGCGGTGAGTTCTACGCCGAGGTGATGGCCGAGTCCCCCGACGGGTGGCGGCCGGTCTTCGACCCGGACCAGATGCTCCGCTCCCGCGAGACCTGGGTCTACAACGCGCACTGGGAGGAGCTGGCCCAGGTGCGGTGCCCCACCCTGGTGGTCCGCGGCCTCGACGGAGAACTGGGGCGCGCGGAGGCCCAGGAGATGGTTCGCGTCCTGCCCCGCGGCCGGTACGCGGAGGTGGCCGACGCCGGCCACCTGGTCCACTACGACCAGCCGGAGGCCTGGCGGACCGCGATCGAGCCGTTCCTGGACGCCCTCCGCACCGGCTGAGCCCGGCCGCCCGTACCGCTTGTCCGGGGCTCTCAGCCCTTGCTGACCGCGGTGAGGATCTCCGGGAGGCGGCGGGCCGTGCGCGGGGCGGCGAGCCGGAGACCGAGCAGACCGACGGCGGCGCCGTACACCGTGCCCACCGGCAGCAGCAGCCACGTCAGGCCCTCGCCGCCCGCGCTCACGTTCAGCCAGATCGTGAGCGCGATGACCGGTGCGCACAGCACGGCCGCCGCCACCATGCCGCCGAAGATCGAGATCCAGGCGAGCCCGGTCTGCCCCGGCGCGACGTTCTTGTAGCCCTCCTGCGGAATGGAGTACGGGAAGCACGCCGACGTCCACGCACCGGTCGCGAGCATCGCGCCCAGCAGGGCGAAGGACATCCCCAGGGCCTCCGGCAGCCGGGGCCAGTCGCCGAGCATCGCGGTGGTCAGGACGGTCACGAGCGTGGCGTAGGGCAGTGTGATCAGCAGCAGGGCCAGGGCACGGGCACGGAGTTCGACGTAGGCGTCCCGGGGGCCGGCGATCGTCATCGCGACCATCCAGAACGCCGACGTGTCCTGCCCGAACTGGTTGTACATCATGATGCCGAGCATCCCGGCGGCGAAGCAGGCGAAGTAGACCGATCCGGTGCCCTGCCAGGCGTTGAACACCGGCACGATCAGCCCGATGGCCAGCGAGGTCACCCACGCCGCCTTGGTCTTGGGGTCGCGCCAGACGTAGCGGAGGCTGCGCTCCATGACCGTGCCGGTGCGTCCCGCGGGCAGCAGCCGGGCGAGCCCGGTCGAGGCGCGGTCGCGCACGGCCGCCTCGCCGCTCTGCAGGGTGGAACCGTCGGGCGAGGTCATCAACAGGGTCAGCGACCGCGACCACAGCGCGAGCAGAGCCACCAGCGCCCCGACGCTCAGGGCGAACTGGGCGACGGCGGTCCCGTACGCACCCTCGCCCACCGAGTGCACCGCGCCGATCGCGGACGCCGGAGGGATCCACCGCACCACGTCCGCCGCCGGTTCGAGCTGCTGAAGACCGGAGGAACCGAGCCGTTGCGCACCGAAGTTGACCAGTTGCGCCCCGACCGCGATCAGGAGTCCGCTGAGCACCGCGAGGTCGCGCCCCCTGCGGCTGGTCAGCAGCCGTACGTTGGCGGTGGCGACCGCGCGGGCCAGCGCCACGCACACCAGCAGCGCCAGCGGGACGGCGAGGACGGCAACGGCGAACGCCGCCCCGCCGTGCGCGACGGCGATCACCGACCCGACGAGCATGCACAGCGTGAACAGCGGTCCGATGCCGACCAGCGAGGCGACGAGCAGGGCCCGCACCAGTGGCCGGGGGCGCAGCGGCAGCATCACCAGCCGGGTCGGGTCGAGCGTCTCGTCACCGCTGGGGAAGAACAGCGGCATCACCGCCCAGCCCAGCGCCAGGACCGCCACCAGCAGCACGACCAGCGACTCGGCGTGGTCGACGCGGCGCAGCACGACGAGGCCGACGAGCTGGAGCGCGGCGAACAGCAGGGCGACGACGGCCGAGGCGATGTACGCGGCCCTGCGCCCACCGGACTGCCGCAGTCCGTTGCGCAGCAGGGACAGTTTCAGCCGGACGAAGACCGGGGTGAGCGCGGGAGCGGAGGCGGCCGCGGGGGAGGGGACGGTCGCGGAAGCGGGGACGGGGACGCTCACCGGGATCCGCCGCCCAGCCAGTCGAGCTCGGAGCCGGTGTCGCGGCCGTGCGCACCGACGAGTTCCAGGAACGCCGTCTGGAGCGAGGGCGCGTCCCCGCGCACCTCGGCGAGCGGTCCGTGGGCACGGATCCGGCCCGCGGCCATCACCGCGACCCAGTCGCACAGCGACTCGACGAGTTCCATGACGTGGGAGGAGAACACGACCGTGGCGCCGGACGCGGTGTACCGCTCCAGGACGCCCCGGATGATCTGCGCGGAGACCGGGTCGACCCCCTCGAACGGCTCGTCCAGGAACAGCACTTCGGGGTTGTGCAGGAGCGCGGTGGCGAGGCCGATCTTCTTGCGCATACCGGTCGAGTAGTCGACGACCAGCTTGTGCTGGGCCCCGGCCAGGTCGAGGACGTCGAGCAGCTGGGTGGCGCGCTTGTCGACCTCGGCTCCGGGCAGGCCGCGCAACCGGCCGGAGTAGGCGAGCAGTTCACGCCCCGACAGCCGCTCGAACAGCCGCAGTCCCTCCGGCAGCACCCCGATCCGTGACTTGACCTCGACCGGGTCGCGCCACACGTCGTGTCCCACGACCTCGACGGTGCCCTGATCGGGCCGCAGCAGCCCGGTCACCATCGACAGCGTGGTGGTCTTCCCCGCTCCGTTCGGCCCGACGAGCCCGATGAACCTGCCGGCGGGCAGCTCCAGATCGATCCCGGCCACCGCGATCTGCTGACCGAACCGCTTCCAGAGCCCCTGTACACGTACGGCGGATGAAACCACCCCTGCTCCCTCCGTCATACGAGCACCCTACGGGGGAGGGTGCTCCGCAGGGGCCGGACCGCCCGGACACCCACCGCCCGATCGACCGCGCACCGCACCGCACCGACCGGGGCATCCCCGCGGTCCCCGCCGGCCCTGCGCCCCGGCGCTCCCGTAGGACCTGCCGGGTCTACCGGACCTACCGGGCCTGCCGGGCCTGCTGGTCCTGCCGGTCACGGCGGTCCTGGCGGTCGCGGCCGCAGGCGTAGGCGAGGGGGGAGATCAGTTCCGCCGCGTCCGGCAGCCAGCGGTTCGCCGGGGTCGGCCTGCTGGCCCACTGCACGGCACCCCTGGAGCCGAACCGCGTGGGCGGCGCCGCCACGTACGCCCCCTCGCCCCGCACGCTCAGATCGAGCGGGGACAGCGACCAGCCCAGGGAGCGGATCAGGCCCGGCACCTTCGTCGAGGCGCCGGGGAGCACGAAGAACTCCATGCGTCCGGCCGGGCTCAGGGTCACCGGGCCGAGCATCAGTTCCATCCGCTCCATCCGGGCCAGTGCCAGGAACCCGGCCGTCTCGGGGACGGAGATCGTGTCGAAGGCCTGGCCGGTGGGCAGCAGGATCGAGGCCGTCGGCCACATCTGCCACATGCGGCGAACGGTGCTCGCACTGCCGGTCGCCTGGGCCGCCCAGTCCGAGCGCGCCGGGTGTGCGCCGGGTGCCGGGCAGTCCGCGACGCCGCACGAGCAGCGATGCACCCCGTTCACGGCCTCCAGCCAGGTTCCCGCGAGCACGTCCCAGTGCCGCTCCTCGGTATAACGCACCGCGGTCTCCAGCAGGGTTTCTCCGCGCTGCTTCGGGATGTGTCCGGCGCCGGTGCCCGGGATCGTCTCTTCCACGATGAACACAACTACGTCCGTCACCAGGGGTTACGCCCGTGTCGATGCGCGGGGGAGGAGCACTTGCTCCGTGCCCGGGGCGCATGGGTGCATCTGCGGGGGCGCGCACGAGGATCCACGTCCCGGGTGGGTAGCCAGGAGTGGGTGACCGGTGGTGGCCGGCCGGCGGCCGCGGCCGGGAGTGGGAAGCCGGGCGGGGCAGGCAGCAACCGACACCCCGGCAATCCGCACATGCCTCGCATCTTCGGCACCTCGGCGGGGCATTGATCTTCAGGGCCGGAACTTTTGCTCCTGATCGAGAGGAGATGTCGGGAGATGCCGGGTCTCCGGCCGCGGAAGACACGTCAACTCGGTGCGTGGGCAGGCACCGCAGCCACAGGGGGTGTGCCATGGCCGCAAGGCCTCTCGTCGCGCGGCAGCCGAACGAACGACTGCAGGCGCTCATTCAGGAAGCCGGGTGTTCCAACGCCGGGCTCGCCCGCAGGGTCAACCTGTGCGGCGCCGAACACGGTCTCGACCTGCGCTACGACAAGACGTCGGTGGCCCGTTGGCTCCGCGGACAGCAGCCGCGGGGCCGGGCGCCGGCGATCATCGCGGAGGCGCTCGGACGCAAACTGGGCCGCACGGTCACGATCGACGAGATCGGCATGGCCAACGGCAAGAACCTCGCGTCGGGCGTCGGTCTCCAGTTCTCGCCGACGGTGCTGGGGGCCATCGAGCAGGTCTGCGAGCTGTGGCGCAGCGATGTGGGCCGACGGGACTTCCTGTCCGGTTCCTCCGTCGCCGCGTCCGCCCTGGTGGAGCCGAGCCGGGACTGGCTGATCTCCGCCCCCGACTCGCAGGTGGCGCGCTCGGTCGGGCCGCGGGTCGGGCGGTCGGACGTGGCGGCCGTGCGGTCGATGACGCAGGCCCTGGTGGACCTGGACCACCAGTACGGCAGCGGGCATGTGCGGCCGGTCGTCGTGCACTACCTCAACAGCGTCGTCTCGGGGCTGCTCGCGGGGTCGTACCGGGAGTCCGTGGGGCGGGAGTTGTTCGCGGCGGTCGCCCGGCTGACCGAACTCGCCGGATACATGGCGGTCGACACCGGGCAACCGGGCCTCGCCCAGCGCTACTACATCCAGGCGCTGCGGCTGGCCCAGGCGGCCGGCGACCGCGGTTACGGCGGATACGTCCTCGCCGCCTCCATGAGCCATCTGGCCGCACAGCTCGGCAACCCGCGGGAGATCGCGCAGTTGGCGCGTGCCGCGCAGGAGGGCGCGCGGGGCCGGGCGACACCCCGCGCGCAGGCCATGTTCCGCGCGGCGGAGGCGCGCGGGCACGCGCTGATGGGCGACGCGCACGCCGCGCAGGTCGCGGCCGGGCACGCGATCAGTGCCATGGAGGCGGCCGATCCGGCGTCGGGGGACGATCCCGTGTGGATCGCACACTTCGACGAGGCCTATCTGGCCGACGAGTTGGCGCACTGCCACCGGGACCTGGGACAGGCCGAGGCGGCCGCGCGGTGCGCGCTCGAGTCCCTGGCCGGGCATCCGGAGTCCCGGGCGCGGCGCCGGGCGATCGGCTATGTGCTGCTGGCCACCGCGCAGGTGCAGCAGCGGGAGGTCGAACAGGCCTGCAGTACGGGCCTGAAAGCGGTGGAACTGCTCGACGGGCTCAGGTCGAACCGCGGCGCCGAGTACCTGGAGGACTTCCGGCAGCGACTGGAGCCGTATCAGGAGGAGCCGGTGGTGCGGGAGTTCGGCGCACGTGCAGCCCTCCCGGCCGCGGCATGAACACGAACATGAGCACGGACGCGAGCACTAGTACTAGGGCCTGTTCGGGATCGTGATCATGTGGCGGGGGCAAGGCTGCGCAGCCAGATGATGGCGCCGCGCAGCTGA
>NZ_JAESIF010000078.1:0-26149 GCF_016757295.1 Streptomyces sp. M2CJ-2
TGTCGGTGAAGTCGCGGACGGCCGAAGCACCCCCCGCGGACGCGGGGTGTTCCGCCGGTCCTGTGGTTCTGGCAGGCCCACCACCTCAGTGGAGCCCGCGGCGGTGCGCCTCGCGGCGGATCCACGCCGCGTGCCGGACGGCGCGCTCCGCCCGCTCTCGTGCCTCGCCCGTCAGGTGGTCCGGGACGGGCTTCGGCTTGCCGTTCGGTTCCAGCAGCAGGCCGGCCTTGCGGGTGAACGGCAGGATGTCCGCGCTGTCGTAGCGGTCCGACCGGCCGATCCGGTGGCCCGACGGTGGGCACACCCGGTCGGCGTGCACGGTGACCGGCAGGTGGTGGGCGGGCTCCCCGCCGAGATTCGTTTCGTGCGGCGCCGGCAGAAGGCGGGCGATGAACTCAGCGGCGTTGACGCGGCCTGCGGGCATGAGTCCTCCCGGACTCTTCCGCAGTCGTCCCCCGACTGCGACAGGCCCCGCGCCAGCCGAGGCCGGTACAGCACCCGACGGTTCGGCGCCCCAGCAGTACAGGGCACCCCCATTGACGGAGTTTCACTTTTCCTTCACACGGCAGCTATCGTCAATGTTTCAACCATCACCCTGGGGGGCCTCATGACCAACCCGTACGCACCTCCGGCAGCACGGCCCGCACCGAAGTGGGCGCGAAAGCGCTACGTGCTGCCCGCGCTCGGCCTCGCGTTCTTCATCGGTATCGGAGCCGGCGCCGGCGACCCGCAGCCGCCCACGGACGACGCCAAGCCGCTCGCGGCCCGGCCGTCCGCGACCGTCACCGAAACCGTGACCGCGAGCCCGACCGCTCAGCCGAAGCCGGCGCCCACCGTCACCGAAACCGAGACGGTTGAGGTGGAGGTGACACAGACCGTCACCGAAAAACCCGCCGGCGGCAGTGGCGGCGGGTCCGGGTACAGCAGCAGTGACGGTGGCAGCAGTGGCGGGGGCAGTGTGTACTACGAGAACTGCGCTGCCGCCCGCGCCGCGGGTGCCGCGCCCGTCCAGCGTGGCGAGCCCGGCTACGGCCGCCACCTCGACCGTGACGGCGACGGCACCGGCTGCGACTGGGGCTGACAAGCGCCAGGCCCGCCTCCACGGGGAACGTGCACGTCCTTCCCGCGGACGCGGGGGTGTTCCGCGGTCGAACGCCGCGCCGGAGCCGTAGAGCCAGTCCTCTCCACGCGAACGGAGGTGAGGCAAAGGGCATCACCGTCGTCCCGATCCGGGAGGTCCTCTCCACGCGAGTGGAAGTGAGCCGTCGCTGGTGGTGTTCGGCTCCGCAGCCGACGCACCCCCGCCTCCTACCCACTGAACACCCCACCCACCGCGCTGCGGACTGGCCTGATGGCCGCCGCAACAGCAGAGCCCACCGAGCCCCGGCTCAGAGGACTCTGCCGCAGTTCTCCCTACGAGCGGGCTGTCGGCCGTCGCG
The DNA here is from genome assembly GCF_016757295.1 of Streptomyces sp. M2CJ-2. Taxonomy (NCBI): domain Bacteria; kingdom Bacillati; phylum Actinomycetota; class Actinomycetes; order Kitasatosporales; family Streptomycetaceae; genus Streptomyces; species Streptomyces sp. M2CJ-2. The sequence goes on from NZ_JAESIF010000078.1 coordinate 1,440, forward strand.
GCGGGGGCACCGCACCCAGCAGGTCCCATAAGGGGCGTGAGCCGGCCGCCCACCGCGCCAGGACCTGGCGGTCGACGAGGTGGAGGCGCTGCTGTCGGGCGAAGGCGCGGCCGGGCTGGGTGATGCGGCCGTTGGTGACCATGACGACGACGTCTGCCTGGTGGACGGGGCGGCCCGTGCCGTTGAGGACCTGCAGCTCGGGCGTGCCCACGGCCACGCCCCGGTTGCCGTCTCTGCGGTGCTTGCACTGGATGACCCAGCGCCGGCCGTAGGGATCGGTGGCCTTGACGTCGGCGCCGAGGTCGCCTCGGCCGCCGACCTGGACGGCGTCCGCGCATCCGTCGCGGTGCATCAGGTCCCGGATCGCATGCTCGAACTGGTGGTGGGTGAGCGCGTCCAGCTGCGCTGGCCGGTAGCGCAGGGCACGCGCCTGGGCCTGCTGCCACTGCGCGCGCCGGGTACGGTGCTGCCACCAGCCCAGACCGCCCAGCAGCAGAATGAGGGCAGCGATCAGCAGGACCCACCAGTGGGCGATCAGCCAGTTGACCACCATGATCATGAGGCTGATGGCCGCCACCGCGGCGATCCCCACGGCCAGCAGTTGCATGTCGTCCCGCGGCACTGTCACGTTGTTGAGTATGTGAGTGCCTGACGGCGTGTCGGGTGTGGTGGGGCCGGGTTCCGGCTCCGTGCTCACGCTGCGGTGGGCAGGCCGGCGACGCCGGTGACCTGATCCCAGATGGCGAAGCGGACGGTCATCTCGGCGCGGTAGTGGGCGGCGGTCATCCGGTGGCGGTGAGGTCGGAAGTGCGGGGAGATGCCGCTGAACGCGGCCAGGAACCGCTGGGCCCCGCCCACGCTACGGAAGCCCTTCATGGCACGTTCGCGCTGCCTCGTCGGCTGGTGGCTGTTCTCCGCCCGGTTGTTCAGGCCCTTGTGCGAGCGGTGTTCGACCGAAGGCATGACCTCGCGGTGGGCCGCTCCGTAGGAACGCAGCTTGTCGGTGACGACCACCCGCGGCACCGCACCGGTCCTCTTCAGCAGCCTGCGGAAGAAGCGCCTGGCCGCAGCCTTGTCCCGCCGGTTCTGGACCAGGATGTCGAGCATGGTGCCGTCCTGGTCGACCGCGCGCCACAGGTACTTCAGCTCGCCGTTGATCTTCATGAACACCTCGTCCAGATGCTTCCCAATGCTGAAGTCAAGCCGCCGTGGTGACTGGTGGTGTGACCTGGTAGCACCGTCGGTCACGGATTAGGGCCCACAGGACGTTGACGCGTCGGCGGGCGAGGGCGAGCACGGCCTGAACGTGGCGTTTGCCCTCGGCGCGTTTTCGGTCGTAGAACTTCCGCGAGTTGGGGTCGCACTGGATGCTGACGAGTGCCGAGGTGTAGAAGACCCGCTGCAGGCGCCGGTGGTAGCGCTGGGGCCGGTGATGGTTGCCGGTGACCTTGCCAGAGTCGCGTGGCGTGGGGGCCACGCCGGCGAAGGCGGCAAGGCGGTCGGGGCTGGGGAACGCCTCCAGGCTGCCGCCGACCGCGACAAGGAACTCCGCACCGAGGGTCGTGCCGACGCCGGGCAGGGACTGGATCACCTCCGCGAGCTCGTGTTCGCGAAACCGGCTCTCGATGAGCTTGTCCGTTTCGGTGATCTTCTCGTTGAGGGTCATCACCTCCTTCGCCAGGGTGTGCACCATCTTCGCGATGGCGCTCTCGCCCGCGACGGCGGTGTGCTGCCGCTCGGCGGCCTCGACGGCCTTGGCAGCCAGGGCCTCGGGATTGCGGACCTTGCGGTTGCGCAGCCAGGTGGTCAGCCGGCGCAGGCCGGTGCGGCGGATCGCCGCCGGGCTCTGGTAGCCCGTCAGAAGCAGCAGCGACCCGGCCGTGCCGATGTCCAGGGCCCGTTCCAGGGCCGGGAACATGCTGTTCAGCAGGGCCTTGAGCCGGTTGGTGGTGCGGGTGCGGTCGGCGACCAGATCCGTACGGCGTTCGGTCAGCAGCCGCAGCTCGATACTCGCGTCGTCACCGGGGCGGATCGGCTGCAGGTCGCGGCGCATGCGAGCCTGGTCGGCGATCACACGGGCGTCCCGGGCGTCGGTCTTACCCGCCCCGCGGTAGCCGGCGGAGGCCCGGTTGACCGCGATGCCGGGGATGTAGACGAGCTCCTGGTCGTGATTGATGAGCAGGGCGATCAACAGGGCGGGCTCGCCGCCCGTCATATCCATCGCCCAGGTGACCTCCCGGTCGTCGGCGAGGTCCAGGACGTCACCGATCAGCTTCAGCAGTTCCGGCTCGTCGTTGGCCACCCGCCGCGACAGCAGCGTGTCGCCCTCGGCGTCCATGACCAGGGTGTGGTGATGGGTCTTTCCGCAGTCGGTCCCCGCCCATATCCGGCTCATCATGCTCCATCAGGTCGTGCCTGCAATTCGTACCACGGACGACCTCGCCGGCATGGCTCTACACAGCGACCTTCTCGCACTTCCCAATCGGCGGCCGAGTCGTCGTGGGAAGCCGGGCGGCCAAGCATCTGAAGCCACAGACGGCAGCCACTTGTCAGCCACACCCGGCTCCCCTGGGCCCCACAACCCTACGAACGGCTGCGGTGAGCCCAGAAAGAAGGTAGAGCCACTTGTCCCCGGGCCGGGGTCGCCAGCGGCGCAGGCCGTTGGCGTAGACCTGCCCGAACTTCGTACACCAGCGCCGGACGGTCTCGTGGGAGACGACTACACCGCGCTCCAGCATCAGCTCCTCGACCTCGCGGAAGCTGAGCGGGAAGCGGAAGTACAGCCACACGCAGGGGGAGATCACCTCGACCGGATACCGATGCCCCCTGTACGACGGCGCACTGTCCACCGAGGATCCCTCCCAGCCTGATCAACTCGAAGATCATCCCACCCGGTCAACCAACGTGACAGCGCCCGCTCGAGGGCCCTGCCCGCAGTGTGACCGGACCGGGCCGGCGGACCGTCATGCGAGATCGCGGTTACGACTCGGTCGGCGATTGAGGCCGGGGCGTGCTCGCCTGGCGGTTCGGCTGGTGGTTGATCAGCAGGCGGTGTGCCGGACGGGCACCAGTTCGGTGCTGTGCGCGGGCCGGGTGGACCGCCGGGCGGCGCGGTCGGAGACGAGCCCCGCGATCGCGCGGTGTGTGTCGGCGTAGTCCTCGCGGCGTCCGGTGTAGCGCTGCAGCGGTCGCCACTGGCGCATCTCGGCGTTGGCGTGCTCGACGACGATACGGCGGGAGGACTGGCGACGGCGCTTCTCACGCCAGGCCCGCTTTTCGCCATCGGGCGCATCGTCCTTGGGTTTTCGCGGCGGGGCGGTGACCTGGCCGGGGAATCGTTGGCCAGGCCCCGGTAGCCCTCGTCGACCTGGGCCGTCACCGTCGGGTGAAGGCGCAGCTGATCGGCGATGCCCTCGGTGCGCATGGCGGTCTGGTCGTGCATCCGCCCTGGTCGGTCGGCGCCGTTCCACAGGGTGCGGCCCTGGTGATCGCTGATGGTGGTGGTCTTCATGGTGTTCTGGCGTTTCTTGCCGGAGACGAATGCCCGGCGTCCAGGCCGGTGCGCTCGCGGGCGGCGCACCTGGGTCTCCATGCCGTCGATCCGCAGCTCGACGCCTTCGGCTTCGGCGTAGGCGAACACGTCGGCCAGGGTGCGCAGGCGCAGCCCCGGCCGGTCGGGGACGGCGAAACCCCGGCGGGCGAGCAGCGGCCGGATCTCGCCGACCGCCGCGCTGACGGTCGAGCGGCCGATGCCGTACAGCTCGGCCAGTGCGGCATGGGGCAGGTTCGTGCGCAGGTGGACCAGGGTGAGCACGACGCGGTCGGTGAAGACCAGCTCATGCTTTGGGCCGGCTCCCGCCGCCCTCAGACGCTCGTGGCCACGTCGCTCGTGCAGATCCGCCTCGCGCACAGCGCACCATGGCGCGACCAACTCCTCGATCAAACCGCCGAGATGTTGGCGGGAGAGCCCGGTGAAGGCAGGATGGGACAAGGCCGCACGGGCCCACTTCTTGGTCACACTCGAAGAACCCGTGCGGCCGTCCACATGTCACGGCCAGAGCACCATCAGCTATCGCCGACCGAGTCGTTAGTGTGACGGTCATGCCTGATGAGGTTCGCATGACGACGACGGTCCACATCGAACGGTCCCTGTTCGGGCTCACCGCCGAGGGCAGCACTGTGGTGTGGACGGACCTGCCGATGGGGCCGACCGGTGCGGTGCATGTCGCGGACGGCACTGCCCTGTTCATCAGTAACGCGCAGGAGCACGACGCCACGCTCACGCTCCAGGTCAGCGACCGCACGTCAGCACATGTGGGTGAGGGGTTCGTGCTGGTCGGAAGCTGGCCCTTCAGCAGCTGCCTGGGGGAGTTGGTGCTCGATACGCCCAACGCGGGCGGGAGCATCGACTTCCGTCTGGAGCCGTACACCGCGTACACGATGCGCGTGTGGCGCAAGGGCGGGGAGAGCGCCCAAGAGCGTTTCCACGGCGAGCTGCGCGGCGTCACGCCGAAAACGGGTCTTGAGGACTATCTGATCGAGTTCGTGCCCGCCGGCTCACCGCATGCCGTCACTCCGCACACGCAGTCCCGGTCTCGTTGACGGCCATGGGGTGGGAAGCCCCCGGGGGCACAGTTTCTCCTTCTCTCCTGCTCCGTCTGCCGTAACCAATCAACGCCGACCTTGCCACGTAGGGTGACTCCAAGTCAGCGAGATGATCAGCCAGCTGCTGAGCGGACCACCCTCGTACTGACGACCATCAGCGCCGCTGCGCAGGCCGTCTCAGCGCGGCGCCGCGCTCACCGGGACAGCCGCGGCGCGGTGGCCGCGTTCACGGCCCGGCCGAACCCTTCCAGGGCGGCCTCAAGGCGTGCGGTGTTCTCCACGTCTCCCATGGCGTGCAGCAGCTGCTCGGTGGCGGTGACGACGGCCGGGTCGGAGCAGCGCATCAGCGGCGCAGCGGCGGTGGTGGCCCTTCCCCGGCTACGTGGCGGCCGGGAGGGCTTCTGTGAGGCGGTCCAGCCACGTGTAGAGCGCCCGTACGAGTCGGGCGCGGTTCTGGGCGCAGCGGGCGGTGCCTTTCAGTGGTGTGGACAGGCGTCCGTCGGCTTCGCACAGGACGACTTCGGCGAGGGCGCCGCGGCCGTCGCTCTTGGGCAGGGTGGCGGCGTGGCGGCGGACGTTGGCGGCGACGGCGCGGGCGTGCCCGGTCAGCTGGAGGGCGATCTGCTCGTAGTCGCGGGGCGCGAGGTTCGGGTTCTGCCACGCGAGGACGGCGGTGACGAGTGCCTCGTATGGGGCGCGGTCCAGGGGGAGTTCGGCCTCGATCAGGCCGTGGGGGTCGTGGAGCACGGCGTGTGTGTCGCTCACCGGTGCTTCGCCGGGTCGTCCTGGCCGTGGTCGCCGGTGCTGTCGTCCGGGGCCTGGAGGGTGAGGAAGCGGGCGTAGCCGCGGTCGGCGCGGGCCGGCAGTGCCGGGGAGGGCCGGTTGAAGGCGGGCGGCTGGAGGCCGCGGCCTTCTGGTTCGGTGCCGGCGGTTGTGGGGGCGCTCATGGGCACCGCCTTCGTTGCTGGGTGCGTCGGTGTCGTTCGACGCTACGGAGAGCACGGCTGTGGGCTCAACTGGATTGCGGATAATTGCGGAGGCTCACTTCAGGGCGTCGATCGCGGCCCCGATGAGTGCGCGGGCGGCGTCGCCGTAGACGGCCATCTCCGTCAGCGCGGTGAACGCCTTGGCGTAGTCGGCGAGTTCGCGCGGCTGAGTTACCTTGATCTCTGCCGTCAGGGTCTCCACCACGGCCGTGGTGTCGTCGTGGAGGTAGAACGCCTCCAGCGGCCACACGGTGCGCTGCGCGGTGAACGGGATGATCCCGAGCGAGACGGACGCCAGCGGCATCACGGCCAGGAGGTGGCGCAGCTGCCCGCGCATGGCGTCGGGGTCGGCGGTGCGGTAGCGCAGGACGGATTCCTCCATGAGGACGACGTAGCGGTGGCCGCCCTCGTACAGGAAGCGGGAGCGGGCGATGCGGGCGGCGACGGCTTCGGCGACGTCGTTGGGGGTGCCCTGGAAGGTGGTGATCTGCTCCATGAGGGCCGTGGCGAACGCCGGCGTCTGGAAGAAGCCGGGCGGGACGTTGGAGACGTAGACCCGGCAGACGCGGGTCTGCTCGTGCAGGGCGTTCCAGCCCTCCTGGGACTTGCGCATGCCGGTGCGGTGCAGGCGTCGCCACTCCAGGTACATGGAGTCGACGGCGCGGGCGGTGGCGATCAGGTCGTCGGCCTGGTCGTCGGCGCCGCACGCCGCGCACCAGGTGCGGATGTCCGTGTCGGAGGGCGCGGCGTCGCCCTTCTGGATGCGGGTGGTCTTCGCCGGGTGCCAGCCGCACCGGGCGGAGAGTTCCTTCCCGGTGAGGCCGGCGTCCTTGCGCAGGTGCTGCAAGCGCACCGCGAGCGCCTCACGGGCTCCTTGGGCGCTGGACGATGGAGAGGCGGGCATGGGCTGCTCAGGGGGCCTGGACGGTGTACTTCTCGTGCGGGATGCCGCGTTCCCACACCGTCTCAAACGCGGTGGCGCACAGCGCGACGGCCGCCGGGTCGACGGTGCGCTCCTTGCCGTCCGTCACCCAGTCGCCGGTGCCGGTGAAGTGGTGGAACTGCACGAGCCGTCCGTCCAGAAGCCAGAAATCGTTGCCGGGCAGCGCGATGTCGGAGGCGCGGCGGCGGGGCAGCCAGCGCACGTCCTCTCCGGCCTGGAGGTTGAGCGGGGTAATGGCGTGCTCATAGCGGATGTAGTCGGTGACCGGCTCGGAGACGATCCGCGCCCGGCGCATCACCACACCGCGGGCGACCGCCTCCTTCACGAGCGGCATCCACTGGGGCCAGAACGAGCGGGCCGGATCGAGGTTCGGGACGCCGGTGCGCAGGAAGGCCTCGAAGTCGTCCGCTTCGTCGCCCACCGCGTAGACGTCACGCATCTCCAGGTGGACCGCCGTGTAGCGGGTGTCGGCGAGCAGCTCAGCGAACGTCGCGGTGTTCAGCGCTTGCGCGTTCAGCGGCATCGCACGCCTCCCTCAGAATCGGCACCATGCGGGCGGGAATCCGGATCACCCGCTCGTGCGCGGGAATCCCGGTCTTGTGGCCGGCCACCCACTCGGTGGAGCCGACCAGGGCCTTCAGAAGTCCGTCGGCTTCCTCGCCCTGGAGGATCAGGTCCGCGCTCTCCTCTTCCACCCACACCGTGGGCGATCCCTCGCCTCCGGTGTTCGGGTCAATCCCGACGAACCGTAACGTCATGGCACTCTCCCCTGCGACGTGGTTGCGCATAGTTGCGCCCACCGACCGTCCCGCAGACCGGAGAGCCGGTCAAGAGGACCGAGAACGCCGGGGGGCTGCCCCACGGGTCGCAGAGCGAGCCAGCCTTCACCGGTCAGTTCCTGCCGACGGGACGGGCGTCCAGCGCCATGCGCAGGCGCCCAGCAATGGGCTGGTACCGCTGGACGAAGCCGGGGTCCTTCATCCGGTCGGCCGCGGGCAGTTGCCTGTGCCGGCCGGGCCACCGCTCGCAGAGCGTCCAGCCCAGGGGGGTGCAGTCCGGCACGGTTCATGTCCCGGTCGACGCCCGCCAGGTAGTCCGCGTCGACGGGCAGCTCGCCGTTCGACTGCCAGATCACCCCGTCCAGTTGGATGGGCAGGCTCGGGAAGCCGAAGAGGAAGCCCAGGCAGCGCTTTCGCAGAACCGCCGCGCTCTGCTCGGGACTCAGTGGAACGCCCCTCTCTTCGCCTCCGGGCCCGGGGAGCGCGGTCCTGCGGTCGGCGTCCGGGAAGACGTTGATCTCACCGAGAGCCACGTGCGCCGTCGCGCTCTCCCGGTCCGGGTAGCTCCACCCTGACTTCGGCAGGAGGACGATCACGTCGTAGGCGTCGCGGGCGCCGGCCACCGCCGCCGCGAGCGGGCTGCGGCCCGTGCGGGGCCAGCCGCGGTCGCTCTCCCGCGAGGGATGGCGGACCTCCCACATGCAGGTGTGGTGCACCAGGACGCCGGGGCCGTCCGGCGAGGCCCACAGCGTGCTGGTCGTCGACTCCGGCGGGGTGGCCGGCTCGGTCTCCTTCTTGCGGCGGTGCCGGGGACGGCGTTCGAGCACGCCGCTCATGGTCCAGCGCCAGTAGTCCTCGGCTTCCTCGAGGAGCAGGACCCGCTGTCCGCTGTGTGCCCAGGCCGCCGCGATCCCGCCGACCAGGTGGTAGAGGTTCCCCGAGGGCGTTGTCACGTTGTTGGGTGCGTGGCTGTCTGATGGCGCGTTGGGGCGTGGTGGGCCCGCGGCCCGGGCCTGTGGTCAGGCCGTGGTGGGCAGGTCGGCAGCGCCGGTGATCTGGTCCCAGATTGCGAAGCGGATGGTCATCTCGGCTCGGTGGTCCGAGGCGGTCATCAGGTGGCGGTGGGGGCGGAAGTGGGGTGAGATGCCGCTGAACGCGGACAGGAAGCGTTGTGCTGCGCCGACGGAGCGGAAGCCTTTCATCGCGCGTTCCCGCTGCCGCGTGGGCTGGTGGCTGTTCTCGGCCCGGTTGTTCAGGCCCTGGTGCGAGCGGTGCTCCACCGACGGCATGACCTCACGGTGGGCGGCGCCGTAGGAACGGAGCTTGTCGGTGACGATCACTCGCGGCACCGCACGCGTCTGCTTCAGCAGGCGGCGGAAGAACCGCCGGGCCGCAGCGGTGTCCCGCCGGTTCTGCACGAGGATGTCCAGGACGTTGCCGTCGGCGTCGACGGCCCGCCACCGGTACTTCCGCTCCCCGTTGATCTTCACGAACACCTCGTCCAGGTGCCATTTATCCCCGGGCCGCGGCCGACGGCGGCGCAGTCCGTTCGCATAGGTCTGGCCGAACGTGGCGGACCAGCGGCGGACGGTCTCGTAGGAGACAGCGACACCGCGCTCGAGCATCAGCTCCTCGACCTCCCGGAACGACAGCGGGAAGCGGAAGTACAGCCACACGCAGTGAGAGATGATCTCTACCGGGTACCGGTGGCCCTTGTACGACGGCAGTGCGGACGACACGAGCGATCCCCTCCCCGGCACGATCAACTCCAAGATCATCCCAGGCCGGTCAGCCAACGTGACAACGCCAGGCCATGTAGTCCCGCGGGAGCCGCGTGCCCCACCGCGCTTCCGCGGCCGCCCAGTCGATCTCCTCGTCACTGCCAAGATCTGGAGGAAGGATCTTGGCCAGCGCTGCGATGCCCGTCGGGTCTTCCATGGCAATCCCTTCGATCAGGTCGCCGAGAGCCTACGAGAATGCACTGACAACCAGCACGGCGGAGCCAGACGTTGTTGGCTGTGACCAGCACTTTCCCCACAGGCCCTAGCTCGAGGACGTTCATGCTGGAGCAGGCAGTGGACATCAGAGTCGTGCAGCAGATCCTGCGGCACTCCTCCCTCTCCGTCACTAAGCGTTATGCCCATGCGACACGCAAGCTGACGAAGGACGCGGCGAACAGGGTCGGCGATGCGCTGTGGGGACGGCAATACAAGTCAGCAATGCAACCAGTCGTCAGCCGTCGGCCCGAATCGACCAGCGTCCGTACGCGCGCACCTGGACCAGCCCCGCCCGGATGCCGTGGCGGCCGTGGCCCGTGCCGAGGCGCTGGTCGAGCGCGCCGGTCTCGTCCAGCGTCCAGAGTTCCAGCTCCTCGCGGTCGTCCTCGCTCGCGCAGTCGATCTTGACGCTCTGCGCGCGGCCGGTGTACCGCAGCACCTCGTGGCCACGGCCGCTGATCACGGCGTCGAACTCCCGGGCCGTGGCAGGGGCGGCCGGCTCGAGCCGCCAGGACGCCTGCGCGCCGCGCACCCGGACGTAGGTGATCGTGCCGGGCCGCGCCGGCAGCGGGCCGCTGGCCGGGGCGGTGCCGTACCCGCACAGGGACAGCTGCGGGGCGAGCGTCCCGTCGTGCCAGGTGTCGACCTCGAACCAGTTCTGCGCCGAGGCGGCGGAGCCGATCAACAGCGCCGGGTCGCCCTCGTACGCCAGTACCTTGGTGCCCTTCCCGGAGACCGGGCCGTCCAGGCGGCGAGCCGCGGACAGGGGCAGCAGCCGCAGGCTCCAAGTGGCGGCGTCGGTGATCCGCAGGCGGGCCGACTGATCGCCGGAGAGGAAGAGCAGGGCCTGTCCGGTCGCGCCGTCTTCCTGAGCGTTGACGAGGATGGGCCCGTCCTCGAAGTCGTCGTCCTCGTATGCCCGGTACTGGCTCACGTTCGTGTTCCAGGGTGTGAAGGCGTACTCCACCAGAACCGGTGAGCCCGGGGTGGGATTGGTGATCTCCACCCTCTCGTCGCGTCGCCCCTGGCCCCGGTACTCGTTGAGCACGTGCGGCGGCGGGGCGTCGCTGACGACGGGCCGGGCCTGCAGCGACCACGGCAGGTCGCAGTCGACCTCCAGCAGCGCCGGACCGGAGAGCGGCACGGTGCCCTGCGCCGCGCGCTCGCCGGTCGGGAACCAGTCGGGCGAGCCGTCGCTGTCCGGGTACAAGGCTCTGACGCTCATGTGTTCGGCCTTGGACAGTGTGTAGTCGAGTTCGGCCATGGGGCCGGTGTAGCGGAGCACGTCGACGTGCTGGCCGTTGACGCGACGATCCGAGAAGGAGCGGGCCGCACTGGCCGGCAGCACCGCGACCTCCCAGCCGTCGGTGGCCGACACTTGCAGCTCGAGCGGGCCGTTGCTGGGCACGGTGACGAGGAAGCGGCCGCGGCGACTCAGCGGGCTGCGCCCATACCCGTTCGCTTCCACAGCGCGCACCCCCATACGGCCACCCGAGCCTTTCGCGCCGAACTCCACCAGCGCGGGCCCGGCGGGAAGCCCGGGAACGGTGAGGGTGGCATCGCCTCGGCCCTTTCGGCGGTACGGCTCGAAGTGCGGGCTGTCGGCGGGGTCCGGCTGGACGGCCGCCGGGATCCGGTCGGCAGGGGCTCGTCCGGCGGGTGTCGGCGGTGCGTCCGCCGCGGCAGCGCCGCCGCCCTCGCAGACCAGGGGGTTCCGCGGCGCCGCCTCGGCGATCCCGTACGCGGCGGCGAGACCGGTCAGCCCTGTGCGATACCCCTGCCCGGCCGCCCGGAACAGCCAGCCGCCGTCCTGCCGCTCGAACTCCCCGAACACCAGCGCCGACTCGGACTCGGTCCCCGCGAGCGGGAGGGCGGCCACCTCCGCGCCGGCCACAGTGGTGAGCTGCACCTCAAGCCCGGTCAGCTGCCCGAGCGTGCCCAGGTCGGTGACGGCCGCCACCACGATCCGCTCCACGTCTGGCTCCACGAGCGCGGGGTCGAGCCGGAGCCAATCGGCGTGGCCGTCGGCACCCGACGACCGGCCCATGTGGGTCACCGACCCCGAGGGGTGCTGAGGGCAGCTGTAGCACACCAGGTCCGCCGGACCCCGCACCTGCCCGCGCGCGTCCAGCAGCAGGGCGGCCGTGTTCGCGTTCGGCAGGCCGGAAGCATGCCGCCAGACGACCGCGAGGTGCAAGGGCTCCGCGAGAGCCGGCAACTCGTCGCCCATGGATATCCGGGTCACGCCGAGATCTTGGCAGCAAGTCCCGGCCACCACCAGCCCTTTCACCTTCACCACCCCGGCGGCCGTCGGCCCGTTAACTGCCCGTCGTCGAGGTCACCGCCCTCGGCCCCGACCCCTATCAGCGCGACCACGATCACAGCCTCATGAAGACCGTGCTGCGCCACGACCACCCCCGCTACGAGGTCACCGACCAGCGCACCCACCTCCTGGTGCGGCGCCTGTCCGATGCCGAGCTCCACGCCCGCGCCGACCAGGCCGCCCGCCGCGTCACCCCCCACCTCGCCGCGCTCACCGCCGACACCCCGCCCCCGGTCGTTCACGAGACCGCGGCCGCCGCCGAGGCCGCGCACGCCCTGTTCGACGCGGTACTCCGGGCCGCGCGCGAGAAGGCATCCGACGCCCCCGACGACTACGACCTCATGCTCCAGGTCCAGGACATGGACACCCCCGACGCGCTGGCCGCCCTCAAGAAGGCGTTCCTGCCCTCGGACATGATCGAGCCCATCGCGGACGCCCTCGCCGTCCTCGCCCCGCACACCTACGCCCCCCACACGGACTGAACCTGCCCGCCCCTGACGCCAAGCACCGCACCCCGGCCGGGCCCGCTGCGCCTGCCCGGAGTGCGGTGCGGCCCCGGCCCGCCGCCCGGCTCGGCCGGCCGGGGTGCGGTGCTTGGCGCCCCCGCGGTCATCGCCAGCCCCGAGCGGAGCAGTGACCAGCCCCTTCTGCTCTCCCCGAGGCCGCATCCCAAGGGCGTTCGCGCGCCTCCATCCGAGCCTTGACGACGGGACATTCCGTGACTTCCGCTGCCCTGCGACCGCACGCCCTCCCCCCGTGCACCCTGACCCGGCTGACGCCCGCCGACTGCACGGCCACCGGCGCTGTCACGTTGCTGAGGCCGCGAGTGCCTGACGGTGTGCCGGGGGTGGTGGGGCCGGGTTCCGGCTCCGGACTCAGGCCGCGGCGGACAGGCCGACGACGCCGGTGACCTGATCCCAGATGGTGAAGCGGGCGGTCATCTCGGCGCGGTATCCGGTGGCGGTCATCCGGTGGCGACGGGGCCGGAAGTGGGGTGAGATGCCACTGAAAGCGGCCAGGAACCGCTGGGCTCCGCCGACGCTACGGAAGCCTTTCATGGCGCGTTCCCGCTGCCGGGTGGGCTGATGACTGTTCTCCGCCCGGTTGTTCAGGCCCTGGTGGGAACGGTGCTCGACCGAGGGCAGGACCTCGCGGTGGGCCGCGCCGTAGAAGCGGAGCTGGTCCGTGACGATGCTCAAGGAGCCCGACATCCGGTGGGCGAAGGCCGCATCAGTACGGAGCCGAACGCCGCGCGCCCGGGGGGATCGTGGCTCAGCGGGCGGTGGCGACTCTCCAGAGCAGGGATCGACGTCTGGGGGCACCCGGCCGAGGCGGGGCTGAGCGCACGGGCGAGTCGGACGATCGACACCCATGTGAGCTCCATCCGGAGCAAGCTGCGTGAGACCGGTTGGATCCTGACCGGCCGAGGAGTGGGATTCCGGTTCCGCCAGGAGTGAGCCGTCCCGCCGAGGACACCCGGTCCTCGCCGGACCCGGCCGCGTGGTCAGCCATCCGACCGGGGGCTCAGCAGGTCGGCCAGGGCGTCCGAACTCTGGACGGCCGAGGTCGGCACCCCGCCGTCGACCACCATGGTGGGTACGCCCCTGACGCCCTGCTCCACGGCACGTCGTTCGTCGGCGCGTACCTTCTCCGCGAACTCCGTCCCCTCCAGCACCCGGCGGACCAGGGACGGTTCGAGTCCCGCCTCGATCCCCAGCCTCTCCAGTACCTCGGGGGCGGCGATGTCGAGCCCCTCGGTGTGATACCCGTACAGCAGTCGCTCCAGCACCTCGTCGGCCCGCCCGTGGGCGGCACCCGTCTGAACCAGCCGGTGCGCGTCGAAGGAGTTGACCGGCCGGGCGTTGTGAAGGTCGAGCAGCAACCCCTCGGCCTCGCCGAGCGACTGGATCTGCCGCACCCGGGCGGCGGCCCGCTCCGGGCTGCTCTGGTACTGGGCGATCACCTCCGCGGCCGTCGGGCCCGCCGTCGGGCCCGCCGTCGGGCTGCCCTCCGGGTCGAGCTCCAGGCTGCGCCAGACGACGCCCACGTCGTCGCGTCCGGCGAGCGCGGTCGTCAGCCTCCTCTTCCCGATGTAGCACCAGGGGCACAGGATGTCGAAGTACACCTCGACCCGCATGAGCAGGGCTCCATTCAGTCGGCGACCGGCGCGGGAGCCGCGTCACGGTCGTCGGGGGACGTCTGGTTCTTCGGGGCCTGCTCTCCGCGGCGGCGCAGCGTGAGCGTGAGAGCCGAGAGGGTGAGTAGCAGGGGGATCAGGATGAGCGCGTGCACGTGCAAGCTCTGGGTGAACGCGGCGCGGGCGGTCGCCGTCAGGGCGGAGCCCAGTTCTCCGGGGAGTTGCCGGGCGGCCTCCAGGGCCGCGGGCAGCGTCTCGCCGGCGGGCCCGGTGAGGTGCGCGGGCACGCCCCGGGGCATGTGGTCGGCCATATAGCTGCCGTAGACGGCGGTGGCGAGGCTGCCGAGGGTCGCGATGCCCAGGGCGCCGCCGAGCTCAGCGCCCGTCTCGGAGATGGCCGAGGCGGCGCCGGCCCGTTCGGCCGGCGCGGCGCCCACGACCAGTCCGGTGCCCAGGGCCATGAACGGAGTGAGACCGGCGAAGAGGAGCAGCGAGCCGGCCACCAGGAAACCGGGGCTGCCGTCGACCTGGGTGAGCATCACGGGTCCGAGGACGGCGAAGGCGGCGCCCGCGCTCATCAGGACGGCGGGCTGGAAGCGGGCGGCCAGACCGGAGACCCACAGCGCGACGATCGAGCCGCCCACGGCGGTCGGCAGCTGCCACAGGCCGGCTTCCAGCGGCTCGAAGCCCAGCACCAGTTGCAGGTACTGCGAGGTGAGGAGGCTCGTACCGAACAGCAGCATCCCGACCACGATCATGCCTCCGGCCGAGACCGCGAAGGCGGGCACACGGAAGAGGGACAGGTCGAGCAGGGGCGTGGCGAGCCGCCGTTGGCGCCGTACGAAGGCCACGCCGACGACCAGTCCGAGAGCGATGAAGCCCAGCGAGGAGAGCCCGAAGCCGTCCACAGCGAGGTTCTTGATCCCGTACACGATCGCGAGCGGGGTCACCAGGGACATCGCGACGCTGACGAGATCCAGCCGCCCGGTCCCGGTCGGCCGGAACTCCCGTACCAGGAACGGCACGGTGAGGAGCAGCACCAGCATGGTCGGTACGGCGACCAGGAAGACCGAGCCCCACCAGAAGTACTGAAGGAGCACGCCGCCGACGAGCGGACCGAGCGCCCCGCCGCCCATGAAGCTCAGCATCCAGATGGTGATGGCGAGGGTGCGCTGTCCTGGATCCCGGAAGAGGTTGCGGATCACGGAGAGCGAGGAGGGCGCGAGGGAGGCCGCCGCGACGCCCTGGATCGCGCGCGCGGCGACGAGCAGTTCGGCGCTGTTCGCGTACGCGGCGAAGATCGAGGCGGCGGTGAAGGCGACGGCCCCGGCCAGCAGGATCCGTCGGTGTCCGATCCGGTCCCCGAGCGTGCCCATCGTGATGAGGGAGCCGGCGACCATGAAGCCGTAGATGTCCGTGATCCACAGCAGTTGGGGAGCGCTGGGATCCAGATCGCGGCTGAGGGTCGGGAGCGCCAGATAGAGCACCGACATGTTCATCATGACCAGGACGGCCGGGACGCCCAGGACCGCGAGGGCGGTCCACTCGCGGGCGCCCGCCCGCTCCGGCGGAGTGCGGGCCTCGGTGCTCATCGGTCGCTGTCCGGGGCGCCGACGGCGAGCAGCGTCTTGCCCACGGTGGCCCGCGCCTCGATGGCGGCGTGCGCCTCCGCCGCCGCGGCGAGCGGGAAGACCTGGCCGACGACCGGCCGCAGGGTGTCGTCCGCCGCGAGCCGCAGCGCCTCCCCGATGAGCGGGTGGGTCTCGGCGGGGCCCGGTGCCGCGAAGAGCCCGAGCGTACGGATTTGCCGGGCGGCGAGGTCGTCCTCGTCGAGCGTGGCGTCCGCGCCGCTCGCCATGCCGTACAGGCTGACGCGGCCGCCGGGGCGCAGGGCGCCCGCCGCCGCGGTGCCGATCGACCCGCCCACCCCGTCGAAGACGACGTCGAGTTCGCCGCCGGCCGCGTCCCGGACCCGGCGGAGCCACCCGTCCTTCGAGTAGTCGACGCAGGAGGCGCCGAGAGAGGCGACGAGCTCGGCCTTCCGCTCGCCACGCGCGGCGCCGACCACCCGGGCACCGGCGTGCACGGCCAGCTGGACCAGGAGGCTGCCGACGCCGCCTGCCGCGGCCTCCACGAGGACCTTCTCGCCCGGCTTGACCTCCGCCTGGCGGAAGAGCAGGAGCGCCGTGCGACCGTCGGCGAGCAGGGCGACCGCGTCCTTGAGGGCGAGGCCGGGCGGGACCGGTACCAGCTCGTCGGCCCGGGCGAGAGCGCGTTCGGCGTAGCCGCCCTCGCCGCCGGTCGTGGTGACCACGACCGTGCCGATCAGGGCGGGGTCCACGTCCGGGCCGACGGCGACGACACGACCGCCCACGCCGTTGCCCGGCACGCGGGGGAGCGCGGGGCGGCCGAAGGGTCCGTTACCTGAGCGCACCTGGGTCTCGACGAAGGTGACGCTCGCATAGGCCACGTCGACGAGCACCTGGCCCGGGCCCGGCGTCGGATCCTCGACCTGTCGAGCCTGCAGGACCTCAGGCCCTCCGAACTCCTCCATCACCACGCATAGCACGGCACCCCTCCAAACGGATAACTTCACTTCGTTTGGAATGTATAACGGAGCGATTCACTCCGCAAGCGGCTAGAGTGAGCCCATGTCCCGAAGAGCTCCCCGATACGCCGAAGCCGAACGCAACGACCGCGCCCTCCTGGAGGCCGCCAAGAAGGTCCTCGCCGTGGACGGTTCCCATACCTCCGTGGCGGCGATCGCGGCCCGTGCGGGAGTCGGCATCGCCAGCCTCTACCGGCGGTACCGCACCAAGGAGGAGTTGTTCCAGCACCTGTGCGCGCTGTCGCTCGGACGGTGGATCCAGGCGGCGGAGGAGGGGCTCGCGCACGAAGACCCCTGGGAGGGCCTCGTCCACTACGTCACCGCCGCCGTCGAGTTCAGCGGCGGTGCGCTCGGGCCGCTGGCCGGCACGATCGCGGTCACCGACGAGATGGCCGAGAAGTTCACCAGGTCCGACGAGCTGACCCGGGCGCTCGTGGCTCGCGCCCACGAGGCGGGGGTGCTCAGGGCGGACGCCACGGCCGTGGATGTCTCCCTCCTCATCGAGCAGCTCGGCAAGGCCTCCCTGGTCGAGCAGTTCGAGGGGCAGGGGAGGACCGACCTCGCCGACGCGGCGAGCAACGCCCGCCATCGCACCATCGCCATCGCGCTCGACGGGCTGCGCGCCGGGCACGGTCCGCTTCCGGGCCGGCCGCCCGCCCCCGACCTCCTCGCCGAACGCTGGTAGCGGAGCGGAAACGAGAGCGGGTCCGTGGCCGGCCGGGAGGTGGGCAGGGTCGTGACCCGGCAGGCGGCGGGCGCGGACCGTGGACCCGTCAAATGGCGGACCGAGGACGCCGTTCGCTCAACGCCCGTACGACATCCGCCTCGTGGTAGTACGTACGGCCGCCCTGGCTACGCCGCCGCCACTCCCGCTGGCTGGCGAGCCGATAGACACTGCCGGACGGCGTGGCCCACAGCCGGGTGATGTCGGAGGCGGTGAGCCACACGGTCCTCGCCAGGGCTCCTTCGGCAGTGTCGATCCCGCCCGCACGGATCCCCGGCGGCATCGTGCTGTCGAGGGGTGCGCGGTGCGCCGCACCGGCCTTCGCCCGAGTTCAGCGCGGTGGGCGCAGCGAGCGCTGCCCGAAGTAGGGCGGCGGCCATCCCCGCTTGTACGCGGCGATCGTGCGCCGGGTGTGGGGCGGCGGGTGGGGGCAGCCGTGCATGAGGTCGGGTTCTCGCATCGCCCAGGACAGAGCGTAGTGGGCGGGGCTGAACGGCCAGATCGTCTGGGGCAGTTTCGCCGGGGCGCATGAGCCCTTGCGCCGCTTGGGCCGGGGCGGCTGGGGCGGGCGCAGCTTGCAGCTTTCGGCGAAGTCCGTCAGGCCAGGCAGGCCGGTGCTGCCCAGCGGATCGGTGAACAGCGCGCCGCCGGTCCCGGAGGCGGTGGAGGCGATACGCCAGATGAATGCGGCGGCGAGCAGCAGGGGGCGTGCCCAGGCAGGGACGTGGTGGGTCATGCAGCCCTGGCGCAGTCCGTCGTCGTGGAGGGTGAGGGTCAAGGCGTCCGGGGCGAGGTCGCGGATGTGGGCGGTGGCCAGTTGCGTGACGGAGGCCGCGGTGATGACGGCGGTGGCCAGTTGGGCCGCCAGGTGGGGGTGGGCGGTGGCGCGGTGCAGGCGGTGGGCGACTTCTGCCTCGGTGAGGGCCGGCAGGACGGGTGGGAAGAAGTCCCGGTCTTCGGCCATGGGCGCCGTGCACTGGCAGGGGCGGGTGGCGGGGTCGAAAGCGCTGAGCGTGGTCAGGGCGGGGAGGTTGAGCCATCGGTTGGCCAACGGCCTGCGCGTGGCGGGCTCCGGTGGCGTGGCGGTGGGCGGCTGCGCCGCGGGTAGGAGGGCGGCCGCCTCCGCGACATGGTGATCAACGCTGGCCAGGGCTCGCCCGACGGGCGCGGGAACGTGCCGTGTGTGGCAGACCAGAGCCAGACGGCAACCGGTGCGGTGGCGCAGCTGCAGCAGGGGCCCGAGGCGGTGAGGGGTGAGGAAGTGAGCGCGCAGGAGCATCAGGTGGCTGGTACGGGTGGCGAGGATCCAGGATGCCGCCAGCGTCCAGGCGGGGGCCGGGTCGAGCCGGCGGTAGCCGGGCACGGGGACGGGCTTGTCCAGGGCGGCGAGGACGTCGTAGGCCAGGGTGAGAACGCAGTCGGTGCCGGGTGTGGGGTGAACGGTGAGTCTTCCGGCCTCGGGGGCGTGTACGGCCAGGGCGGCGCGGGTGTGGACCAGGTCGTCACCGGGGTCGAGGACGACGGTGACCGGGGGCGGGTTGTCGCAGCTGAGCATGGTCAGACCGGCTGCCGGGCGGAGAGTTTGCTGTAGGTCCAGCGCAGCAGTTCCTCATCCACGCGGGTGCGGCCGGTCTCCCTCAGGCCGATGGCGGGCGTTGTCAGGTTGAGTGGTGGCCTTCTCGGGCGGCGTGATCATCCGTCTGGTCGAATCGCTGGAGGGGCTGTCCGTGGTGACGCCGTCGTACCGGGGTTTCCGCTTCCCTCCGGAGGTCATCTCCCACTGCGTGTGGCTGTACCACCGCTTCCACCTGAGCCTGCGCGA
The DNA here is from genome assembly GCF_016757295.1 of Streptomyces sp. M2CJ-2. Taxonomy (NCBI): domain Bacteria; kingdom Bacillati; phylum Actinomycetota; class Actinomycetes; order Kitasatosporales; family Streptomycetaceae; genus Streptomyces; species Streptomyces sp. M2CJ-2. The sequence continues at coordinate 20,364 of NZ_JAESIF010000078.1, forward strand.
CATCGAGGAGCTGATGCTCGAGCGCGGCATCGAGGTCAGCCACGAGACAGTCCACCAGTGGACGCGCCGGTTCGGTCCGGCTTATGCCGCTGCTCTACGTCGGCGCCGTCCGGGGCCTGGTGACAAGTGGCACCTGGGCGAGGTGTTCGTCAAGATCAACGGCGTGCAGCGGTACCTGTGGCGGGCCGTGGACCAGCACGGGAACGTGCTGGACATCCTGCTGCAGAACCGGCGGGACGAGGCCGCGGCCAGGCGTTTCTTCCGGAAGCTGATGAAGAAGACCCGGTCGGTGCCCCGGGTGATCGTCACCGACAAGCTCCGCTCCTACGGCGCCGCCCACCGCACGGTGATGCCGTCGGTCGAACACCGCTCACACAAGGGCCTGAACAGCCGGGCCGAGAACTCCCACCAGCCGACGAGGCAACGCGAGCGCGCGATGAAAGGCTTCCGATCGGTGGGTGGAGCCCAGCGGTTCCTGGCCGCGTTCAGCGGCATCTCATCCCATTTCCGACCCCGCCGTCACCTCCTCGCCGCCCCGAACTACCGCGCCGAGATGATCCTCCGCTTCGTGATCTGGGACCAGATCACCGGCGTCGCCGGCCTGCCCGCCATAGCCTGAGCCGCTGTCACCACCGAAGCCGAAACGCGCCGAACCGGCTCACACCCTCGAGCACTCGCTCAACCTGACAACACCCCGGCACCGCGTCCGCGGCGGTCGGCGGACACGCCGCGGTGTCGGGCCTCACCGGTGACTTCAACGGTGACGGCCATGTGGACCTCGTCGCCTCGGCCCCCGACGCGACGGTCGACGGCGCGGCGGGCGCCGGCGTCGTCACCGTCGCCTTCGGCTCCGCGGCCGGGGCGGGCGTCGAGCAGGGCGACCGAGCCACCTTCAGCCAGAACACGGAAGGCGTGGGCGGGGAGGCGGACGCCGGGGACCACTTCGGCTTCTCGGTGGCCGTGGCCGACTTCGACGGCGACGGCTACGACGACCTCGCGGCGGGCGTCCCGGGCGAGGACGTCGCGGGCGAGGCGGAGGCCGGCTCGGTCCAGATCCTCTGGGGCTCGGCGGACGGCATCGCGGGCAGCACCACCCTCACCGACCCCGCGCCCCAGAACCACCAGGCCCACGGGCGGACCCTCGCCGCGGGCGACTTCAACGGTGACGGCAGGGCGGACCTGGCGACCGGCAACACCTCGCCCGAGGCGTGGCTGTACGCGGGCGGCTTCACCAGGGAGGGAGGCAACGGCGGGACCTACCCGCTGGGCTACCTGTACACCTGGAACGGTGAGGTCACCGCCCTTACAGCCGGTGACGTCACCGGTGACGGCGCCGACGACCTGCTGGTCAATCACCGCAGCCTCTACCGGAGCGGCGCCGGGGACTCCGGCGTGCTGGGCCTGAATCCTTCCCCCTACGGCCTGGCCGCCCGCAGTTACGCTTCCGCCTTCGGTGATTTCAACGGCGACGGCTACACGGACATCGTGACCGCACGCGCCTACAAGGGCGGCGTGATCGACTACGTTCCGGGCGGCCCCGCTTCCGCGACGGACCCAACCTGGACGGTGGACTACGACCGCTCCTACACCATGAACCAGGCCGATTTCGGCGCGCCCGGCGAGGACCGGATCTACGACCGCTACGGTGCCGGGCTCGCCGCGGGTGACATCAATGGTGACGGCTACGACGACCTTGTCGCCGGCGACCCCAACGAGGACACCGACGGCGAGACCGTTGCCGACGCCGGCCATGTCGTCGTCCTGTACGGCAACCGCATCGGGCTCGTCACCACCGGTCGTCAGGTCTTCGACCAGGGCTCCGAGGGGATACCCGACGAGAACGAGTCCGGTGACGAGTTCGGCGCGCAGCTGTTGCTGGAGGACTTCAACGGCGACGGCAGGAAGGACCTGACCATCGCGGCGCCGGGCGAGGACGGCGGCAGCGGCGCTCTCACCACACTGCTCGGATCGGACACCGGGCTTATCACGACCGGTGTCCGCACCCTGGACACGGCGTCGTACGGCCTGCTGGCGGCCGGGCAGCCGCGTCTGGGCAGCGGCCTGCAGGGCCACCCGCCCATCACCCCTCAGCCGGTGCCGCCCGCCGGCTGATGACCGAAGCTGAGGAGCGAGGCCGAGGCTGAGACCGGTTCGCAAGCCGGCTGTTCCCGGGCAGGGCTTCCCCTGCCCGGGAATCACTGTCAGCCAACGTGACAGCGCCACTCAGAATGCCGGCCTGCCTTGCATGCTGACACGTCGAGCCTTGGAGAAGTTCTCCCGGAAGTAGGGTAGTTGGGCTGAAGCTGTCTACTTCCCCAGGAGATTCGCAGTGCCCAGTCCTCCGCGAGTACCACGACATGCCGCACGACGCGCCGACCGGTCGGCTTCGATGCTCCGCGGACGGAAGCGCCAGCTCTGGTTGGCAATCGGGCTGACGACGGGAGCAGTGGCGGTCACCGCGGGCTTCCAGCTGACGGGCGACGGTGGCTCTTCCGGTGACGGGGTGACCGTCCACGAGGCGGAGAAGACGGTGCCGGACCTGCAGAAGTACTGGACACCGGAGCGCATTCGCAGCGCCGTCCCCGAATAGGACGTCGCGGCGCCGACGCTGAGCGGTCGGCGCCGCGACAGTGTGGCGGCCGCTAGGTCAGAGGCTGTTCACCGTGTTGATGACGGAGATGGCGCGGCTGCCGTGTTCCGACGAGTACAGGTCGTCGCTGGTCCGCTCGTCGGCGTCGTTGCCCTCGTGGTGGCTGTTGGCACCCACGATTTTGATGTTCTGTGGGAAGCCAGTGAGCATGGGGCCGCCGCTGGCGCCCTCGCCCATGTCGCAGTCCATCTTCATGCGGTTGTCCAGGGGGTTCCAGTCGAAGGCGTCCTCGACGTTGCCCTGGCAGTACATGAGATCGTTGGCGTTGTTGAAGTCGGAGTCGGGCCGGTTGAAGCCATTGCCCGGGTAGCCGAAGTCGTAGATGTTGGGGTAGTCGGAGCCGGCGCCGAAGCGCCAGCCGTAACCGCCGAGGGCGTCCTGGATGTTGCCGTAGCCCTCCAGGGGGTTGAGGATCACCGAGCCGAAGTCGGCGTTGAAGTACTGGTCGTCGTCGCCGTTGGCAAAGGCTGTGGGGACGACCAGGTTATTGGCCTCCCACAGGCCCCAGGGGAAGGGGGACCTGGCGTCCCCGTCGTAGGCCGGCGCGAAGGCGACGTTCGTGTGGAATCCGGCCTGCCCGCTCTTGCCGTCATGGATGCAGTGCGCGGCCGTCCACAGCGCGCTCCTGGTGTTGGAGACGATGATCGCGGCGGAGCACTGGCCGGAAGTGCCGTCCGGCTTGTCGAAGAACAGCTTGCCGACCGCATTGAGCGGCCAACTGATGTTCGAGCCGGGCCACTTCTGCGACACGGACAGTTCCGCTGCCTCGCTGCTCACATCGCTGTTCGTGGCCAAGGATGCGCTCTTTGGGGGTGCGGCATCTGCCGATGCGCCCTCTGCGTTCGGTGCCTGGGGTTGGAGGGTCCGGGAGGGTGAGTCCGGCACCCGCGGAGCAGGCAGCGGCTTCGCGGCTTCGCGGCGTTCCTTCGTCCAGTAGCCGGCCAGGTCCTTGGCCGTCTTCTTTGCCTTGACCACGGTCACATCCGGTGCCGTGGATGCCGCTCCACTGTCTGCGACGGCGGGTACCGACAATGCCGATACCCCCAGGGCTGCGGTGGCGACCACCGTGAGGCACGCTCGTCTGATACGGCGGGCGAGTCTCTCCGCCATGCGTCAACTCCCTATGAGATTCCTGTGTTTGCTGTGCAGGGGGTGGCGCGGAGAGGCTGCCCGACGGACGTCCCGGTTCGAACACGCGCTGCATAACATGGCCGAAAGGTGCAAGGTGCAAGCACATGGAGCACTGGGCCCTGGTTCCGCATGGCCAAGCCTCGGACCCCGCTCCGGGACCCTCCCGCGAGAAGATCCCGGAATGGCTTGATCCTGAGGATGACGTGGATGACGGCGACTCTTCGGTCGCTGGATGCCGAAGGCACCCGTCCCGAACCCGCCGGCCGCTACCTTGGCGGCGGCGAGCAGGGGCCGGTGGCTGCGCGGGCATGCGATGTGCTCGCTGGCGGGTGCGGGCGGACACGAGCGCTGCGGCGAACGCCGCTCTTGTGGCGGATCGCCGCGGACGGCGACTCCCACCTCGGCGGCTCGCCCCCGCCCTAGCGGAGCGGTGTTGTCAAGTTGTCTAGGAGCAGGACGGCTGATGGCGCATCAGGTCGAGGTGGGGTGAGGTGGCGGGCTCTGGGTCAGGCCGTGGCGGGCATGGCGGTGGTCCCGGTGATCTGGTCCCAGACGGCAAAGCGGATGGTCATCTCGGTGCGGTATTCGGGGGCGGTCATCAGGTGGCGGCGGAGCCGGAAGTGCGGTGAGATCTGACTGAACGCGGACAGGAACCTTTGGGTTGTGCCGGCCGAGCGGAAGCCTTTCATGGCGCGTTCGCGCTGCCGGGTGGGCTGGTGGCTGTTCTCGGCCCGGTTGTTGAGGCCCTTGTGGGAGCGGTGTTCCACGGAGGGCAGGACCTCGCGGTGGGCCGCGCCGTAGGAGCGGAGCTTGTCGGTGACGACCACCCTCGGCACCGAACACGTCTTCTTCATCAGGCGGCGGAAGAAGCGCCGGGCTGCGGCTTTGTCCCTTCGGCCCTGGACCAGGATGTCCAGCACGGTGCCGTCGGCGTCCACGGCTCGCCACAGGTACGTCTGCTCTCCGTTGATCTTGAGGAAGACCTCGTCCAGATGCCACGTGTCGCCGGGCCGGGGCTGTCTGCGGCGCAGGCCGTTGGCGTAGACCTGCCCGAACTTGGCGCACCAGCGACGAACGGTCTCGTGCGAGACGATGACACCGCGCTGGAGCATCAACTCCTCGACCTCGCGGAACGACAGCGGGAAGCGGACGTACAGCCACACACAGTGGGAGATCACCTCGACCGGGTACCGGTGGCCCTGGTCCGACGGCGACGCGCTGTCCACGGACGGTCCCCCTCCACCATGACCAATCCGAAGATCATCCCACCCGGTCAGCCAACGTGACAGCACCCCACCAGCTGCTCAAGGCCCCGCTGATCGTGGTGTGGGACCGGCTGAGCACCCACACCTCCAAAACGATGCAGGCGCTCGTGGCTGAGCGGGACTGGCTGACGGTGGTCCTGCTGCCCGGATACGCGCCCGACCTCAACCCGGTCGAGGGCCTGTGGGCGCATATCAAGCGGAGCCTGGCCAACCTGGCCGCCCGCGCCCTCAGCGAGTTGGAGATCCTGCTCCGCAGGCGGCTCAAGGCGCTGCAGTACCGGCACCACATCCTCGGCGGATTCCTCGCGGGGACCGGCCTCGCTCTCGAGAGACCGAACTGACCCTAATACGCCGAAGTCAGTAACGGCCCTGTCTCACATTCGGTGGTGACAGAACGTCATCGCTAATGTGCCTGGTCCGAGCTCCAAGGAGAGCAGTCGCAGACGCGCCATCAAGCTGGACAGGCGCGGCACCGACGGTCGTGTCACCCGTGCTGACCTGAGAGTATTACTACCGGCCACGGAAACTACTTACCGTCACCACCGAAAGTAAGACAGGGCCGTTGATTAGACACTCCCGTACGACGGCGACGCGCTGTCCACGGACAACCCTTCCCGCATGATCAACCAGAAGATCATCCCACCCGCTCAGCCAACGTGACAGCGCCCGACCCTACTCAGCCGCCCAGCGTGATCAGGGCCGCGATTGCCGGGCCGAAGGCGCCGCCCAGCTGGTAGCAG
>NZ_JAESIF010000079.1:0-26090 GCF_016757295.1 Streptomyces sp. M2CJ-2
GGTGTTCTACCAGCTCGGCCGCCCTCGCCGGATGCGGGCATCGGAACCGAGATCACGACCCCGAACAGGCCCTAGAGCCTCCTCAGCCGCCCACCAGCAGGAAGGAGAAGGGATGGGGCAGAGGCCGGCTCGCCGGGGGATCGGCGGCGTGGACGTGGTGGTGCGCGTCGGCCGGCCTCCGCGCTGGCCCGGCCGCTGGAGCGTCCGGGACAGGGAAGCAGGAGTGCGGCAGCGGAGGCCGACGGCGCCTCGGGTCGTACGTTCCCGCGGCCGGAGGGGTGCCTCAGGAAGTAGTCGGTGCGGCGGGCCCTCCTTGGCCAGCGCGCTGACCTGCGATTCTTCCTCGCGTCCGTGCACGGTTGAGGCGCTTTGTGCGGCGCTCTGCAGGACGCCTTGTCCGGCGCCTTGTAGAGCGCCCTGCCGGCTGGCTCCCGGCCACTGTCGCTGCGTCGTCGAAGCTGCCCGGGCCCGCCCTGCCCGGCCGCCGATGGGCGCCGGCCGAAGAAGCCGCCACCCGTCGGCGGCTGAAGACGCGGCAGCCCCTGCGGCGCTACCGTCAAGACCCGGCGGGTGCCGTGCCGGTCTTCCTGACCGCCACCAGCGTCGCCTGGGCCAGGTTGCTCACCGACACCTCGCTTTCCAAGGCGATCACCCCTTGACCGCCCGTGTGAACACAGGCCGCCCTGCCCGGTTCGGCTTCACCGCCGCCCCCGGCACCACCGACGACGCCCGTATCCGCCACTTGGCCATCGCCCTGCCCCCGCAGTACGCGGCCCGCCTCTTCGCCGCCCAGGAGACCGGCACCGGCGAGCGGCGGCTGCGCGGCATCGCCGCCGAAGGCCTGGGGGAGGTGTACTTCCGCGACGGCGGCCGCCGCGCCCACGGCCTGGAGGTGGAGTTCACCGACGTCGAGCACCTGGAGTTCGATCTTTAGGGCCGGGCTGGGCCGTCAGACCGTGGGAGGCTGCGCAGTTGTGCATTCGGCTGTGGGTGGCTGCGGATTACCGCCGGGGCCGGTGGCCAGGGTGCGGCGTCCGGCCGGACGCGGGCGTGCGGGCCTCGGGTCGCCGGCGGCCGGGGTGGCGGGCGGGCGTTCGGCGGCGAGCTGGGCGCGTGGCGCGGGCGGCAGCTCGGTGTCCGCTTTGGTGGCGGTGCGGGTCGGTCCGGTGCCCAGGGGGCGGCGGTCGGTCATGCCGGATTCTCGCCCGGCGCGCGTTGTTCTTCCTCACCGGGATCGCCGTGGGCGGCGGCGGGTTCCAGGGCGCGCGGGTCGTGTGCGCCCCGTCCACAGCACCCTGCGCTGCTGCGATCGCGGTAGGTGGTAAGGCGGCAGAGCCGGGGAGACAGCTGGGTTGTCGGTGAAGGTGCGGTGTCGGCGACGGCATTCCGGCCGTGATGGCGCGCAGCCGCAGGTCTTGCCTGTGCTCACAGAGCGTCGCAACTCCACGATCACGGAACCTGTGCCTGTCCTGTCTGCCCGCTGGTCCCTGCCGGCCGCCTGTCTGCGCGACCTCTGACTCGCCGGCGTTCGGGGCCGGCTCGGGCGCGGGTGCGGCAGCTCTGGTGCCCTGGGCCCGGGGGAGGAGGCCGGCGGCGGCTTCTGCGGCCGCCCACCCGGGTCTACGACAGCGTGCCGCCCGCCGTCGGCAACGGGGGCGGTGCGGGTGAGCGGAAAAGCGCGAAGGGGCCGGGTACCGGACACGCCGGCCCCGGGTGTCCGCGATTGGCTCGCGGCGAGAGGCATCATGTTCCTGGCCTGCTCGCGCGGTGGCGCGCGGGGACCCGGCGAGCCGGGTTCCGGTTCGCCGGGCGAGCCGCCCCCGGCACCGTGGGCACAGCCCGCCCTGGGCGGCGGGCACGCGTCCGGGGCGCTCGGGCGGGCCCGCCGGCCGGCCGCGGGTGCCCGGTGACGAGGACCTCGAGCCGGCGTCAGGTCTTCGCTTCCACCGGGACGTTCTGCGGGAACCTCATCCTGCAGACGGCACCGCGCCATGGGCCCGCCCGCGCGCCCGAGCACCCCGCCCGGTAGCACCATGGGGAGACCGGTTTCACCCAGCGTGTCAACAAGCGACACGCCGCGGCCGCGGGTGAGCGGGCGCCGGAAAAGTCCCCCGGACGGCGTACCGGTGCATCAAGTCCACTACAGGAAAAGCAAGCTGATTACACGTCAGCGCGCCATGACACAGCATGCGGGCGCCCCCTGTGACCTGATTGGAGTCAATCTGCTGAATTCCCCTTATCTCTCGATATGACAGATATGGGAATCGGTCAGTACGTTCATCACGAGTCGGCTGCTGGCCGATTTCCCGAGACAGGAGAAACGTGTGATGAAGACTCGTCCCACCGTCGTTACCGCGGCCGTCGCGGCCGCCGCGGCCCTGGCCGCCACCGGTATCACCTACGCCTCGGCGTCCGCCTACGAGCCGGCCCAGGCCGCCCCCGCGGTCCAGCAGGCAGCCGCCCCCGCCGCGGCCCCCCTGGGCGGCGAATCCGGCGAGGGCAACGAAGGCCGGGGCTTCGAGGGCAAGGACCACGAAGGCCGGGGCTTCGAGGGCCGGGAGTTCGAAGGCCGGATCCACATCAACGAGCGGTCGTTCTCCGCCCACCCGGGCGGCTGCGTCACCATCGTGAGCGGTCTGGGCTCGCGCAGCCTGAACATCCGCAACGACAGCCGCAGGACCGTCGAGGTCTTCCGCGGAGCCACCTGCGACAACGGCGCCCCCATCGCCACCGTCGGACCGCACAGCTCCAGCGACGGCGTGCACCCCGGGCACGTCAGGGGCGGCGTCTTCGTCAAGAACGGAGTGGTGGGCAGCTTCCGGGTCGTCCACCACTTCGGCAAGCACGGCGGGAACGAAGGATTCGGCGGACGCGGCGGGAACAACGGATTCGGCGGACACGGCGGACGCTGACCGAACCGCCGCCCCGGCACCACGCAAAGACCCCGGCCCGCTGGAATCGGGCCGGGGTTCTGCCTGCAGCATTCCACCCCGAACACCCGCTTTCACCCACCCACCCGGGCACCCCGGCATAAATCCGGACAACGACGCCCTGCCGGCCCAGCCCCACCCGGAAGTGCATCCCGGCCGCTGGTTCAGCCGGCGTCTGATCCGCGTCGTCATACACCGCGGTGGAGACGGCAGCATTGGGTGCCGTCGACTTGGTGACGTTGTCGTTGTATTTCTGTGCCAGAGCAACGAAAACCTACGCAGCTGACCCGCACCGAAGCTCACATCACCCCAGCCAGCGACGGCTACGCCCACTGGATGCCTAGTTCCTGCAGCGCGTTCAGTTGTTCCTGGGTGAGTTTGTCGCGGCGGGTCTTGGTGTTGGAGATCCATACGCCCAGTTTCACGGTCATCGGTTCTGTCTCGTCGTCGACGGTGATCTGTTCGCTGTGCCCGCGTGGTACCGGCCGGTGGGAGCCTTCCCGTTCGACCCATTGTGCGAGGGCGGTCAGGCCGCACTGGAAGGCTTGCTGGGCTTTGCTCAAGCTCTTCCCACTGCTCTTGGCCGTCGGAGCGGGAGACGGGGCCTCAAGCGGCTGTACGCCCAGCGCGGTCAGCCGTTGCTGCTGCTCGGTCGCCAGCTGCTTCCAGGTGCCCGGCTGTTTCTGCCGCTGAAGCCACCGCCCGATGTCGTCGCCGTCCATCAGCACCCCGGGTGCGACGGCCGGCAGCACACCGTCGGCCTCATCGGCGGCGAGGTCGGCGAGGATGCGGTAGTGGCGTTGCCAGTCCAGCGGCCACGGGCAGTTCCAGTCCTCATCGATGGCCGCCAGCGGCATTGTCAGGTTGGCTGCTGGCCTGCCGATACGATGATCTTCGAGTTGGCTTGCCGGGTCCGGGGAGGGACAGCATGGAGGCCGCAGCTCCGTCGTACAAGGGCTTCCGCTACCCGGCGGAGATCATCGCGCACGCGGTGTGGCTGTATCACCGCTTCCCACTCTCTTTCCGGGAGGTCGAGGAGCTGCTGCTCCAGCGAGGTGTGATCGTCTCCTACGAGACGGTCCGGCAGTGGTGCGCCAGGTTCGGGCCCGAGTACGCCGCCGGGCTTCGCCGCCGCGGGCCGCGGGCCGGTGAAAAGTGGCACCTCGACGAGGTCTTCGTGAAAATCAACGGGGTGCGGTACTACCTGTGGAGGGCCGTCGACCAGGACGGCACCGTGCTGGACATCCTCGTGCAGTCCCGGCGCGACGCGAAGGCTGCGAAGCGGTTCCTGGCCAAGCTGATGAGGAAACAGCGCCGGGTGCCACGGGTGCTGGTCACCGGCAAGCTCCGCTCCTACGGCGCCGCCCACCGGGAGCTGATGCCCTCCGTCGAGCACCGGCAGTCGAAGTACCTCAACAACCGGGCGGAGAACAGCCACCAGCCCACCCGGCAGCGCGAACGCGCGATGAAGGGCTTCCGCAGCGTCGGCGCAGCCCAGCGGTTCCTGTCCGCGTTCAGCGGTATCTCCTCCCACTTCAGGCCCCGGCGCCACCTGCTCACCGCCGCCGAACACCGCCTGAAGATGACCATCTGCTTCGCGATCTGGGCCCAGGTCACCGGCGCGGTCGCTGTACCCACAGCGGCGTGACCCAGGGCCGGCACGGAGCCCCATCACCCCGGCCGCACCCTTAACCCGCAGCGCCCACAACAAGTTGACAACGCCGCCCGCACCCCAGGACCGGGCGGTCCGGGCGACAGGCGGTGGCCCGGATCGTGATCCGCGCCGCCGTCCTCCTGGGGGTCGGCTACGCCCTGACCGCCCTGGACACCGGGGTCGACGTGATCCTCAGCTTCTACGGGCTGCTCTTCCTGACCGTCCTCCCGCTGTACCGCTTGCGGGCCAAAACGCTCGCGCTCATCGCCGGCGCGGGCGCACTGATCCTGCCCCAGGTCCTCTACGCGATCCGCCGGTCGATCGAGGGCGGGACCTGGGCGGACGCCATCGCCGCCGGCGACCCGCTGGCCCGGGCCACCGACACCGGCGGGATCATCGAACTGCTGTTCACGGGAGAGTATCCGGTCCTCACCTGGATGCCGTTCCTGGCCGCGGGCATGGCAGTGGCCAAACTCGATCTCACCCGGCCCGGCATCCGCTCCCGGCTGGCCCTGGCCGGCGGAGCGCTCGCCCTGTCCGGCTACGGCGGCTCCTGGCTGGCCCTGCGCCTGGTCCCGCACGCTCTCACCGCCGTCGCGGGCGCCACGGGCGGCGGTTCGGCGGCCTCGGGATGGTGGTCCGACGCAGTGGGCGAACCCGAGAACCACACCCCGCTCGCCTGGCTGCTGGTGGGCGCGCCGCACAGCCAGACGACCTTCTCGATCCTCGGCAACACGGGGGTCGCCCTCGTGGTGCTGGCCGCGTGTCTGACCGTCGCCGCCCGGCTGCCGCGGCTCACCCGCCTGGCCACCCCCGTCGCGGCGGTCGGCACGATGGCGCTGACCGTCTACGTCCTGCACATCGTCGCCCTCTGGTTCTTCGCCGACGTCTGGTACGTGGCCGCGATCGAGGCCGACACCATGAACGCGCTGCCGGCACTCCTGGGCTTCATCGCGGCCGCCACGCTCCTGGCGGCCGTGTGGACCCGCCTCTTCCGGCGGGGCCCCCTCGAGCACCTGCTCCACCTCGCCGACCGGCCCGCGCGCCACGTCCGATAGGGCGGCACACGTGAGTTGCGCGGCGGGGTCCCGGCCCGCCCGGCCCCTCGCCCGTCCGAGGCAGAGTGGAGAACATCCGTGTCCTGGGCGTCGACCGGCAAGCTGACGGCTTCCGTCTCAAACTGGCCTCCGGGGAGAAGGTGCGGGCGCGTACCGTGGTGGTGGCCGGCGGCATGGACGGCTTCGCATACGTTCCCGAACCGGTGGCGGTGCTCGCACCAAAGGGACTCGTCTCGCAAAGCTCGCGGCACGCCGACCTCGCGACGTTCGCCGGACAGGTCGGGGCCGGCCGGTCGGCCCCGGAGAGCGCGGCCCTGCTGCGCGAGACCGGGGCAGAGGTCCGGCTCCTGGTGCGCGGGACGCGGGAGGCGGCTGGTGTTCGGGGCGGCTCCGACGCCTGCGCCGCACTGGCAGCCGGACCCCCGCTCGGCCGGTCGTGGGGGCTGTACGCGGTCGTTCACCAGGCAGCCGGCTGCCGCTTCCTGCCCGCCTCGGCACGGTTGAGGCTGGTGAACCGGGTGCTGGGGCCGTTCGGCTCCTGGTGGGCTCAGGCCTGGAGGCGAGGTCCGGTTCGGGCAGCGCAGGCTCCCTCACGGAAGCGACGTCGAGTGCCCCGCCGGTCTGCGCGCACCGCGGGGCAATCAGGCAGTCGGTCGCCGGAGGGCTTTCGGTCACGGCACGGGTTTGTGGCCGTCCGCTTCCGTCCAGCGAATCCCCGAGGTCGACACACCCCGGCACGCCGCCCGCCCAGCGCAACAGAAAGCAATCATTCCATTACGCTCCGCATGTGGGCGGTAGGCGGATCGGAACAGGGATCCCCGGGCGGTCGGGCCATGTCGGCCCGCTGCTGGGGCTTGTCCTGCTGATCGTCGCCCATCTGGCGGGCACCGTACACGGCTCCTCGTACGACGGCCCCCATCTGGCGGTCGGCATCGAAGCCGCAGCCTCCACCCACCCGGAAGCCGGCACCGGCCACGGACGCGGCCCGGTTCTCGGGCACGACCACGAGAGCGATGACCACGCTCCCGCGCATCACCACGAGGCCGACGATCACATCGAGCACGCGGCGGACCGGCCCAGGGCCTCCGCCGATGCCACCGTCGTCCTCGGGTCCGGTCACCTCTGTGCGGACGTCGCACCGCCCCCGGTGGCGGGGGCCACGGCCGCGTACGCCGCCTGGGCCGGGCCACCTCATGCCGCGCGTGCCACGGACAGCCGTGGCACCCTCGCGCTCCACTGCGTCTGGCGCTTCTAGGCGCGCCCGCACGCCCCGCCCGCGCCCCGACACGGTGGCCGAGGCGTGCCCGCGCGCCCATGCACCGCAACGACCGCACCCGCCGACGCAAGACGCGGGTGCGAAGGAGCCGCACGCCCATGCACGTCCCCCTGCTCGCACACCGCGGGGCGCACGCCCCGCTGTCCGTGACCGCCCGCCGCCCGGCCCACCTGGTGGGCCACACCCCCCTCCTGTGGATCGACGAGCCCTTCGCCCCACCCGGCCGCGGCTTCCACGCCAAGCTGGAAGGCGCCAACCCGGGCGGCATCAAGGACCGCCCCGGCCTGCACATGATCCGCGAGGCGCGGCGCCGCGGCGACCTCGCGCCCGGTGCACCGATCGTCGAATCCTCCAGCGGCACCCTAGGCCTCGGACTCGCCCTGGCCGGGCTGACGTACGGCCATCCGGTCACCGTCGTCACCGACCCGGGCATGGAGCCGTCGATGGTCCGCCTGCTCACCGCACGTGGCGCACGCGTCGACCAGGTCGCGGCACCGCATCCCGACGGCGGCTGGCAGCGGGCCCGCCGCGAGCGCGTCGCCGACCTCCTGGATGCCGCTCCGGGCGCCTACTGCCCGGACCAGTACCACAACCCCGACAACACGGCCGCCTACCGGCCGCTGGCCGCCGAGCTCATCGCACAGCTCGGCCGCGTCGACGTGCTGGTGGCGGCGGTGGGCACGGGCGGCCACTCGGCCGGCATCACCGCGGGGCTGCGCGAGCGGTGCCCCGAGCTGCGGCTGATCGGGGTGGACGCCATCGGCTCCACGATCTTCGGACAGCCGGCCGGGCCACGTCTCATGCGGGGACTGGGCTCCAGCATCCACCCGTCGAACGTCGACTATGACGCGTTCACCGAGGTCCACTGGGTGGCCCCGGCCGAGGCGGTGTGGGCCTGCCGTGAGCTCGCCCGCCGGCACTACGCGTCCGGCGGCTGGAGCGTCGGTGCGGTGGCGCTGGTGGCCGGGTGGGCGGCACGGACGTACCCCGCCGGTACGCGCATCGCCGCCGTCTTCCCGGACGGCCCGCACCGCTACCTGGAGACCGTCTACAACGACGCCTGGTGCCGCGAGCACGGCCTCCTCGGCCAGGAACCCCCGCCGGGGCCCGAGGAGATCGCCGAGCCGGACGAGTGCGTGGTGACCTCCTGGACGCGGTGCGGCCGGGTGCGGGATCCGCTGGGGCGCCAGGCTGAGGCGAAGGCGGGTGTGCGATGAGGCGGCTGCGGGCCCAGCTGGCCTCCTTCGACCGCCCGGCCCGGCTGCTGATGGTGAACCAGTTCGCCATCAACCTCGGCTTCTACATGCTCATGCCCTACCTGGCCGACCACCTGTCCCACGGCCTCGGGCTCGCCGCCTGGGCGGTCGGCCTGGTGCTGGGCGTGCGCAACCTGTCCCAGCAGGGGATGTTCCTGGTCGGCGGCACGCTCGCCGACCGCTACGGCTGCAAACCGCTGATCCTGGCCGGGTGCGCCCTGCGGACGGTCGCCTTCGGGCTGCTCGCGGTGGCCGACAGCCTGCCCGCGCTGATCGTCGCTTCGGCGCTGACGGGCCTGGCCGGGGCGCTGTTCAATCCGGCCGTGCGCGCGTATCTGGCGGCGGACGCCGGTGAGGACCGGCGGGTGGAGGCGTTCGCCGCCTTCAATGTCTTCTACCAGGCGGGCATCCTCGTCGGCCCGCTCGCCGGGCTCGCCCTCCTGACCTGGGATTTCGGCGTGGTGTGTGCGGTCGCCGCGCTCATCTTCGGCGCGCTGGCCGTCCTGCAGGCCCATGCCCTGCCGCCTCGTCCGCCGGCCGGCCGCAGCGCGGAGCCGGCGTGGCGGGCGGTGGCCGCCGACTGGCGCACCATCGCCGCCAACCGGCCCTTCCTGCTCTTCGCCGCCGCCATGGCGGGCTCGTACGTTTTGGCCTTCCAGGTCTACCTCGCCCTGCCGCTCCGCGCCCGTGAACTGTTCGGGGAGCGGGCCGGGGTGGTGACCGGCGCGGTCTTCGCCGTCTCGGCGCTGGCCGCGCTGTCCGGCCAGCTGAAGCTGACCGCCTGGGCGAAGCGGAGCCTGCCCGGGCCGCGGGCGATCGTGTACGGGCTGGTGCTGATGGGGGCGGCGTTCCTGCCGCTGCTGCCCGCGTCGTACGACCCCGCCGTGGGGGTGGGGGCGCTGACGCTGTGTGCGGCGCTGCTGGCCTGGGGCGGGGCGCTGCTCTACCCGTTCGAGATGGACACCGTGGTCCGGCTTTCCGGCGACCGGCTGGTCGCGACGTACTACGGCGCCTACCACACCGCCTCCGGCCTCGCGATCTCGCTGGGGAACCTGGCCGTGGGGGCGTTGTTCGACACCGGTGTGCGCTGGCTGCCATGGGCCGCTCTGGCCGGCACCGGGCTGGTGTGCGCGGGGTTGGTGTCACGGCTGCACCGCGCCGGGTACCTCGCGGCCGAGCCGGTTCCGGTACCGGGGTGAGGTGACGCGGCTGCTCCGGCACTGGTCCCGGCCACGACGGCCGGGGCCTCGGCCGACGCTTCGGGATGCGGCGCGAGCCGCTGGACAGCGCATCCCTGCCTGTCACGCTCTAGCCAGTGGACTATCAGGCCGACAGCGTCGCCGGACGCGCCCCTCCCATATCGGCTGGCCTGGGTCAGGCCACTCTGTCTCCGCGGAGGCGGGGGCCGCGGTCGCTGACCGTGCGCCGGGGCGCGGTCAGCACGGTGAGGGGAGGAGCCGGAGGCCGACCAGGGCCGCGGGCGCAAGACGTGGCGGTCGGCTGGGCGCTCCAGACGCCATCGCGCCACGTGAGGGAGACGGGGTGCAGGGGCGGTACCCGGAGCGTCCAGAAGGCTCGGACTGGTACGGACCAGGCATGGAGGAGTAGGGCCCGCACCACGGCCGGTTCGGCGATGGCCAGCGCGCGGCCTGTGTCCGGCGGCAGGGCGCCGAGCCAGTGCGCGATGCGGCGGCAGAGTTCGCGGACGGTTTCGCCTCCGTGCGGCGCGGCATCCGGGTCCGTGAGCCAGGCGCTGTATCCGTACGGGTCCGCGGCGGCGATGTCGGCCACCGTGCGGCCGCGCCAGGTGCCGCGGTCGAGGTCGCGCAGTGCGGGCTCCGCTGCGGCCGTCAGCCCGAGGGCTGCGGCGGTCAGCGCCGAGCCGGACGAAGGCGATCTCATGGCCGGCGCGTGCGCGGGCAGCGATGCCACGGCGGCGCCCGCGCCTCGGAGTTCGCACTCACTGGGCGGGGCGTCACCGAAGACCGTGTCTGCCGGGGGCGCGCACAGAAGCGTCAGGCGGATCGTCATGGGTCTGCCCTCCTCTTTGGCCCGGCCTGTCGTGGTGACGTCCTTCCAGCGGCCGCCGCAGGGCGGTCAGCGCCGGCTCCACGACGCGGAGCACGAGCGGTCGACACATTCCACGTCACGTGCTCCAGGGTCTGCGCATGCTCCTGCCGTGGCCATCCGCCAGGAGTCCGGAGCGTCCTTGCCAACCGGCCGGTGCGAGCCCGCCACCTGGCGGACCTCCGCTCCGATGGACGGATGCACGGCGAGGGCGGATGCGGTGGCTGGGCCAGGGATGACTCAACCGGCGCCGGCCGCCGCGGCCGGGGCCTGGGCCGGGGTGTCGCGCAGGCCGAGGCGCAGATGCTCGACGTGGTAGAGGGCCTGCTCAAGGAGTTCGGCGACGTGGTTGTCGTACAGCGAGTAGACGATCGAACGGCCGTGGCGTTCGCCGGTGACCAGGCCGAGGTTGCGCAGGAGCCGGAGCTGGTGGGAGCAGGCGGAGGCTTCCATACCGACGGCGGCGGCGAGGTCGCCGACCGAGCAGGGGCCCTCCTGGAGCCGGGCCAGGATGTACAGCCGTGAGGGGGTGGCGAGGGCCTGGAGGGTGGCGGCGACGTCGGTGGTGCCGACCGCGTCGAGGCGTTCGCGGGTGCTGGCGGTGCTGGTGGTGGTGTCGCGTCCGTGGCCCATGCCCCCATCCTACCAATGACGACTGAAGAGATGTTCATACGTTCCTGTAGGGTGGAGGTGTCGCCCCGTCCCGCCCGTGAAGGGTTGCTTCGCCATGTCTTCCGTCCTGGACCAGCAGCGGTCCGCGCCGCCCGTCGGCGCCCCGCGGCCAGCCCCGCCCCGGCGCCGCACCCGCCTGCTGGCGCTGCCGGAGGCCCGGTGGGCGCTCGCCGCGCTGGTGCTGTTCCTGCTCGCCCTCCCCCTCTACCTGCTCGGCGCCCCGGCCTGGCTGTGGGGACCGCTGTTCGCCGCCACCTACGTCACCGGCGGCTGGGAGCCGGGCTGGGAGGGCCTGAAGGCCCTGAAGGACAAGACGCTGGACGTGGACCTGCTGATGGTCGTCGCCGCCCTCGGGGCCGCCGCGATCGGCCAGGTCCTGGACGGCGCGCTCCTGATCGTCATCTTCGCCACCTCCGGCGCCCTGGAAGCGGTCGCCACCGCCCGCACCGCCGACTCCGTGCGCGGCCTGCTCGACCTCGCCCCCACCACCGCCACCCGGCTCCTGCCGGACGGCACCGAAGAGACCGTCGACACCGAGCACCTGGCGGTCGGGGACACCATCCTGGTCCGCCCCGGGGAGCGGGTCGGCGCCGACGGCCAGGTCCTCGACGGGGCCAGCGACGTGGACCAGGCCACCATCACCGGCGAACCCCTGCCGGTGGCCAAGCAGGCCGGGGACGAGGTGTTCGCCGGCACCGTCAACGGCACCGGCGCCCTGCGCGTGCGCGTGGATCGGGATCCGTCGGACTCGGTGATTGCCCGGATCGTGACGATGGTCGAGGAAGCCTCAAAGACCAAGGCCCCCACCCAGCTGTTCATCGAGAAGATCGAGCAGCGCTACTCGATCGGCATGGTCCTCGCGACCCTCGCCGTCTTCGCCGTCCCGCTCGCCTTCGGCGACACGCTCGACTCGGCCCTGCTGCGGGCGATGACCTTCATGATCGTCGCCTCGCCGTGCGCGGTGGTGCTCTCCACCATGCCGCCGCTGCTGTCCTCGATCGCCAACGCCGGCCGCCGCGGCGTGCTCGTCAAGTCCGCCGTCGTGATGGAACGCCTCGGCCAGATCGACACCGTCGCCCTGGACAAGACCGGCACCCTCACCGAGGGCACCCCACGCGTCACCGACATCCGCCCGCTGCCCGGCAGCGCCCTGGACGAGGACGAGGTGCTCGCCCTCGCCGCCTCGGCCGAGCACCCCAGCGAGCACCCCCTTGCCCGCGCCGTGGTCGCCGCCGCCCGCGAACGCGGCCGGCCCCTGTCCGACGTCGAAGGCTTCACCTCCACCCCGGGGCAGGGCGTCACCGCCACCGTCGACGGCCACGCGGTCACGATCGGCGCACCCGCCCGGCTGCTGGACGGTGCCGCCCACGAGCCGCACCGGGAGGTGGTGGCCGAGCTGGAGGGGGCCGGCCGGACCGCGGTCGTCGTCCTGCACGACGGGGTCCCGGTGGGCGTGCTGGGGGTCGCGGACCGGCTGCGGCCGGACGCGGCGGCCACCGTCGCCGCCCTCACCCGGCTGACCGGCCGCATCCCGGTGCTGCTGACCGGCGACAACGAACGCGCCGCGAAGCATCTGGCCGCCGAGGTCGGCATCACCGAGGTCCGCGCCGGGCTGCTGCCCCAGGACAAGGTGGCCGCCGTCAAGGAGTGGGAGGCCCAGGGGCGGCGGGTGCTGGTCGTGGGCGACGGCGTCAACGACGCCCCCGCGCTGGCCGCCGCGCACTCCGGTATCGCGATGGGCAAGGCCGGCTCCGACCTCGCCCTGGAGACCGCCGATGCCGTCGTGGTCCGCGACGAGCTGGCCACCGTCCCGTCCGTCGTACAGCTCTCGCGCACCGCCCGCCGCATGGTCATCCAGAACCTGGTCATTGCCGGGGTGTTCATCGCCGTCCTGGTCGCCTGGGACCTGATCGGCACCCTTCCCCTGCCCCTGGGCGTCGCCGGACACGAGGGCTCCACCGTCATCGTCGGCCTCAACGGCCTGCGCCTGCTGCGCGAGGCCGCCTGGCCCCACCTCGCCAAGGACACCGCATGAGCAAACGCACCCGCCGCGCGACCCCCGTAACGGGCGCGGCACGGCCCACCGTCACCGTCTGCCGCGGCTGCTGCTGCGGCACCCCCAAGATCGGCGGCCTCGACCACCCAGCCCAACTGCGCGACCTGCGCCAGGCCCTGGGCGGCACGGCGACCGTCCGGGTCACCGACTGCCTCGACGCCTGCGAGCGCGCCAACGTCATCGTCGTCCAGCCCTCCGCGGCCGGCCGCAAGGCCGGCGGGCGCCCCGTCTGGCTCGGCCTGGTCAACGACCCCGACGCCACTTCCGACATCACGGCCTGGATCAAGGACGGCGGACCGGGCCTGGCCGATCCGCCCGGCATCCTCGACCTCTACACCTTCCGCCCCTCCCGCCGCGTTCAAGCGGAACTCCACGACGCATGACCCCGAAGCCCGCCGCGTCTGTCGGCCATCGTCTGCCGACAGACGCGGCGGGCGTCCAATGAACCCGGCCATCCCCGGGCACCGGGGCGGCGCCGACCCCATCAGATCCGATGGTGATCGATGACAGGGTTTGACGACAGACAGGGTCCGTTCCTCCACGCGGAGAGGGCCCCGATGGCGAACCTGACCTACAAGCGGGTCTCGACCGACCAGCAGTCGACCGCCCGGCAGAACCTCGTCCTGGACGAGGCCGGAATCGAAGAACCGGTCGTCCTCGAGGAAGACACCGACACCTCCAACCGGCCCCCACTCTCTCCAGTGCCCGAAGTTCAGTGCGCTCCTGGCCTACGCGCGGCCGGGGACAGCATGTCGTTGATGGAAGTGGGCACGGGGCCGCTCCTGTGCTGCCGGGGGCCGGCGCGCCATGCGCCCCTTTGGGACGCTTGCCGGGTATCATCACGCCGAGCGCCGTAAGTAGCCGCGGCCCCGCGACTGTCCGGGCGGACGGGAGGCTCCGGCGCGGTGCGGGACCCCGAGCACCCCGGTCAGTCCACGCGAGTCCTGCGCGCGCCCTGCCCATCGCCCCTGGGGCTTGCCCCCACCGCACGGGCAACAGCGCCACGGCCGCGCCGGCGGCTGTCCCGGCGCACCGGGTGCACGCGTCGGTGCACCCGCCGGCGATCGTGACGGTCTCAGTCCTGGCGGTGAGAGCCCGGGGCAGGCCGGTGCTCGGAGCGGTGCGGCGGATGGGCGGAGGCGTCCGTGCCCGGCGCGGGTGCCGCAGCGGCGGCTGCGGAATGAATTCCGGCCAGGGTGACCGTGACGAGACGGTGCACCGCGGCCTGGGTGGGCAGGACGCCGGCCGCGGTGAGGGCGTGCAGGCAGTAGCTCGCGAGTTCACCGGGCGCAACGTCGCCGCGGACGCTGCCCTGGCGTGCGCCGTCGGCCAGCAACTCCTCGATCATGCTGTGGAGCTGCCCCTGGGCCCGGGCGACCTGCGGGTCGCGGTGCAGGAAGGCCACCAGGCCGCTCTCGTGGTGGCCGCTGGTGTCGTGCCTGCTGAGGGCGAAGGCCCGCAGCACGGCCTCGAGCCGTTCACCGGCATCCGTGCTCTGGTCGCGGACCCGCACCAGGTGCTCGAGGTGGTGGCCGATCTGGCGCTCGTGCCAGGCGAGCAGGATCGACTCGACGTCCGGGAAGTACTTGTACAGCGTGGCGCGCCCGATCCCGGAGTCCTTGGCGATCCGCGACATCGTCACCGACGCGAGCCCGTGCTCTGCGACCAGCGCTGCGGTGGCGTCCAGCACGGCGGTGCGTACGGCGGCGCGGTGCGCGTCGATCGTCTCGGTCCACAGTTTGGGCACGGCCACAGCCTACATTCTGCTACATCCCCGACACTGTGCATTGACAGAGACAAACTGTCTCGATAATTCTGGCGGCGGTGCGCTTCCGGCCACCGTCGCGGCGGAAGGACGGCCATGCCCCACCCGACCGGTTCGCTTCCCTGATCCGCCCTGATCCGCCTTTCGCGAAGGAAACGCCATGCCGAGCGCCGAAGCCCACGTCGCCACCGACCGCCCGAGCCGGTATCTCATCCAACTCTGCAGGCACTTCTCCCGCACGGGCCGTCACCTCGGTCACCGGCCCCGCGCCCATCTCGGCGATGACGCGCAGACACTGAGCGCGATGCGGGCCGTGGCGGCACAGGCCCGGGTCGACTGGCCCGAGACCGAAGGCAGCGTCAGCCTCCCGTGGGGCACGATCGCTCTCCGGACCGCACCGGAGGAACTGACAGTGCGGGTCGGGGCCGCGAGCGAGGAGAATCTCCAGCGGCTGCAGACCCTGGTGGCCGGACACGTGGAGCGGTTCGGCCGGCGCGACGGACTGCAGGTGAGCTGGCAGCGGGCTGCGCCGGTCGCCGCTCCGGACCGCTCCGGCACAACCGGGGCAGCCGACACGCCCGGGGCATCGGCAGGGACGGCCGCGGGTCGGAGCCGGCGGCTGAAGCTGCTGGGCCTCGCCGCCCTCGTGGTGCTCGTCCTCGCCGCCCACCTGGGCCTGGGCGGTGCCGTGGCGGCGAACTGGCGCTGGACCGGAGGGGCCGTGGGCGCGGTCCTCGCGGCCTTCCTGGTGAAGGCGGCCGTCCTGGGCGGCTTCGCTGCCCACCGCGGCCGGGCCGCCAAGCGCCGCTAGACGTTCCCTTCAGCGCAGGGCTCTGGCCTGGACCGTGGGCGCGGCGACCTCGCGCCCGCCTTCCCCGAGGTGCGCTCCGGCGCCGCCCCGGCTGCCGGCGGGAACCGGCGCTGGAGGGAACGTCGGTGGTGTGGAGGCCGGCTGCAGATGATCACCTGCAACGGCGCACACACCAAGAACGGCGGCTACGACCGCCATGTCATCGTTTTCCTCCGCTATGCCGGTGCCCGCGGCCGGTGCGGTGCAGCGGCCCCATACGATGGCGGCATGGCCCGCACGCGCACCCTGGCAAGCGGACGCCCGAGTGGGCGTCCGCTTGCGCTGCTGGTGCTGGCGGTGCTGACCGGTGTGCTGGGCATGCATGCTCTGGCGCCCGGCGGGGTGCCGGCAGCGCAGCCGGGCGCCGGCCACGAGACGGTGATGGCCGCGGCGGACAGCGTCGCGCACGCGGACGGGGGATGCGCGCCCATCGACGGCGGATCGGGCGATCTCGATCATGCCGATGAGATGTGTGCGGCCGCCGGCACGGGCTCGGCGTACACGCCGCCGGCCCTGGCCAGTGCGGTACTGGACATGCCTGCCGCCCCTTCCCCCGCTGCGGCGGCCACCGGGCCGGCCCATGACGGTCGGGCCCCGCCCGACCTCTCCGAGCTGCAACTTCTGCGGATATAGAGCGGCCCGCTCGGCACCCTTGTGCCCCGGTGATGACCGGTGACGGGTTCCGTGCTTTCGCACGCCCTCACAACCCGTGACACCACGCGCCGCGACCGGCGCGCGTGAAGGAGTTGCACCACCATGATCCGCAAGCGTTCCCTCGTCCGCCGCACCGCCGCCGTCGCTGCCGCCGGTGCGGCGGCACTCGTCCTGGCCGCCTGTGGCGGCACCGGCGACGACGGCAGCTCGGCCGGACACGGCGGCCACGCCTCCGCACCGGCGTCGGTTTCGGCGTCGCAGGGACAGCACAACGCCGCCGACGTGGCCTTCGCGAAGGGGATGATCCCCCACCACCGCCAGGCCGTCGAGATGGCCGACCTGGCGCCCGAGAGGGCTCAGTCGGCGGAGGTGAAGAAGCTCGCCGCCGACATCAAGAAGGCCCAGGATCCGGAGATCAAGACCCTGTCCGGCTGGCTGACCTCCTGGGGCGAGGAGGTGCCCGCCGACGGCGCCACGGACCACTCCATGCACGGCGGCATGGAGGGCATGATGAGCGCCGAGGAGATGACCGAGCTCGAGAACGCCTCGGGCGAGGCCTTCGACACCGCCTTCATGGAAATGATGATCAAGCACCACGAAGGCGCGGTCGGGATGGCGAAGACCGAGCAGACTGACGGCGCCTACGTTCCCGCCACGAAGATGGCCGGAGAGATCATCACCTCGCAGAGCGCGGAGATCGAGCAGATGAACAAGCTGCTCAGCACGGACTGACCCCTGCCTCGCGAGAACGGGGCGGGCACCGCTGGTGCCTGCCCCGCACCGACACACCCCCTGATGTCTTTCTTCTCCTCCTGCTTGGACTTCACCTCATGACTCGCACAGTGCGGCGCCGCCCGCGTGCCCTGATCCTGCTCACGGTCGGTCTGCTGCTTGCCGCTTGCTCCGCCCCTGACACCACGGCCGGCACCGGCCGGGACAGCGCAGCCCCCGATCCGGGGACCGGACACCTGCACGGCCTGGGCATCGACCCGGCCGACGACGCCGTCTACGCCGCCGGCCACCACGGCGTCTTCCGCCTCGGCGGCGGCACGGCGGTCCGCGTCGCCGACCGCTACCAGGACACCATGGGCTTCACCGTCACCGGCCCGTCCACCTTCCTGGCCAGCGGCCACCCCGCCCCGGCCGACCCCGACGCCCGCTCCCCCCACCTGGGCCTGATCCGCAGCACGGACGCCGGCAAGACGTGGCAGACCCTCTCCGCCGAGGGCGAGGCCGACTTTCACGCCCTCCAGCAGGCGGGCGACACCCTCTACGGCTTCGACAGCCAGAGCGGAAAGGTGTGGGCCAGCACCGACGGCGGCCGCACCTGGGACATCCGGGCCGGTCTGCTGCTGCTCGACCTGGCCGCCCACGCCGACAGCCCCGCGACGGTGTGGGCGGCCACCGGCAAGGGCCTCGTCCACAGCAGTGACGGCGCACGCAGCTTCCGGGCCGTCCCCGGCGCCCCGGCCCTGGTGGCGGTCGACGAACCGGAGTCCGGGCTGCTGGTCGCACTGGCCGCGGACGGCCGCGTGGTCACCAGCCGCGGCGGCCAGACATGGACCGAACAGGGCCGCCTGCCCACCGGTGGCGAGCCCGCCGTGCTCACCGCCGTAACCGCCCGGCAACTGCTGGCCGCCGACAGCACCGACACCGTCTACGGATCCACCGATGGTGGCCGCACCTGGACCGTGCTCCACCGGCCGGACAGCCAAGCGGAACGCCCCTAAAGTGCACCTGCCGAGATGGCCGGCCCATGAGGCCCGCCGAGCCCGCAGCTGCGCTCACCCCCCATGGACGGGGTAGTGCGTCCGCAATGCTTGCCGCCGGGCACGCCCCAATGACGCTGCCCGTACCGGCCGGTTCGGCAACCTTCACAGACGCAGGGCACGGCGCAGGGTGCCGGTGAGTTCGGCGTACTTCTCCTCGGCCCGGGCGGGGCCGGTGCGGGCGGCGGTGGTGACGCAGCCGCGTACGTGGGCGTCGAGGAGGCCGAGGGCGACTTCCTGAGGGGCGCGGGTGGCGGCGCTGATCTGGGTGAGGACGTCGATGCAGTAGCGGTCGTCGGTGACCATGCGGGAGATGCCGCGGACTTGGCCTTCGATCTTGTTCAGACGGGCCAGGTGGTCGGCCTTGTGGTCGGCGTATCCCGGTACCGGGGTGTGCTCGTGTTCGTGGTGTGGGGCGGCGGTGGTCATCGCATGTCGCCTTCCTCGCTCGTGCCGCCGGTCGTGGGGGCGGTGTAGCGGTCGGGGGCGGCGTCGAACGTGGTGGCGCAGTGGGCGGAGCAGAAGGAGTAGGTGCCGTGCTCGGTGTGCCGGTGCTCGGCGGCGGTCGCCTTGCCCACCCGCATGCCGCACACCGGGTCCGTGACCGTGCTGTCGCCGTCGTCCCGGGAGGCGGGGTGGTGCCCGTGACCCGCCGGGGCGGCCGTGCTGCCGGCTCGGGCCCGGTCGGCGGCGGACTCGACCCGGGGCCGCACACGCGCCGGATGGGCATCGGGCAGCGGTGGGGGGTGCCGGCGGCGCAGCCGGGAGGCGTTGGTGACGACCGACAGCGAGCTGAGTGCCATGGCCGCGGCGGCGATGACCGGGCTGAGCCGGATGCCCCACAGCGGATACAGGGCGCCGGCGGCGAGGGGGACGCCGACGGTGTTGTAGACCAGGGCGAAGAACAGGTTCTGGCGGATGTTGCGCATCGTGGCCCGCGACAGCCGGATCGCGGTGACGACACCGCCGAGCGAGCCGGAGATGAGAGTGATGTCGGCGGCCTCGATGGCCACGTCGGTGCCGGTGCCGGTGCCGATGGCCAGGCCGACGTCGGCGGCGGCCAGGGCGGGCGCGTCGTTGATGCCGTCGCCGACCATCGCGACCGACCCCCTCGTCCTGCAGTCGCTTGACGACGTCGACCTTCTGCAGGACTCGAGATTCACCTCTGCCGTGTCGATGCCAGGGCGGTGGCCTGCTGAAAGACTTTTTTTAAAGGGCTCAAGGTGCCTGAGCTGGTGGCCAAGGCCCTCGAGTCCGCACCCGTCGGCGGGATCGATGTCGGTGGCCGCATCGTCTCCGTCGACTTGGACATCGCCGCGCACAACCCGGTCTGCACCGGCAGCGGCGGTGGCAGCTCGACGGTCCTCCGCACTCTCACGGCCCGGCTCCTGCACCGCAGCGCCTACGCCTTGGTCCTCAACGCTGAACGGATCTCCCACCAGTGGTCGAAGGGGCTGCTGACGGTGACGTACCGCGCCGACGTTACCGACATCCATGACGCCCTGGTCGGCCTCGCGGCCGAGCTCCAGCGTCGCATCGACCCCTGTGACCAGTACGGCGACCCCGAGGGACCTGCCACGCCTGTCGGTGGTGTCCGAGGGTGCCAGCGCCCTCATGCGGCGACGACTTTTCGAGCGGCACACCCTCCACGGGGAGTATCTACCGGCCGCCGTCACCCCGGCGGACCGGCCTGCCCAGCCTCTCGCGGACCTGTGCGGACGGCGCCCCGAAGGCGGCGACCGGCCCCGAGCTGCATCAACCGCCCATCCGCGATGAGGCGATGGAGCTCATAAGTTCGGGCCCGGTCGGGAATACGAGCGGTTCACGCACGGTCTACAATAATACCCCCCTAGGGTATCAGTCGAGGTGTCTCGGCCGCAGGGGCGCCCGGAGAGGAAGCGATGAGCATGCCCCACCACGAGCACGGATCGCCCCCAGGCATACAAGGCGAGGGGCGGGATCACGCCCGGGAGGCCACGCATGGCCCGGTGCCCGAGCACGACCGGCACGGCGGGGTGGACACCGACGCCATGCATGAGCACGTCCACGACGGCCACGGGGGTCAGGACCCGCACTCCGGTCACGACATGTCTCACACGGGTCACGGCGGTCACGGTGACCATGTCGGGCAGTTCCGCCGACTTTTCTGGATCATGCTCGCACTCGCTGCTCCCACCGTGCTGCTCAGCCCGATGTTCGCGACGGTCCTGGGCTACGACCTGCCGGACGTTCCCGGGCTCACGTGGGTCTCGCCGGTCCTGGGCACCGTGATCTACGTCTGGGGCGGCCGGCCGTTCCTGACCGGCGCCGTCAGTGAACTCACGGCCCGCAAGCCCGGGATGATGCTGCTGATCGGCATGGCCATCACCGTGGCCTTCCTCGCATCCTGGGGCGCCACGCTCGGCGTGCTGTCCCACGAGCTCGAGTTCTGGTGGGAGCTCGCCCTCCTGGTCGTGATCATGCTGCTCGGTCACTGGATCGAGATGCGCTCCCTCGCCCAGACCTCCTCCGCCCTGGACTCCCTCGCCGCACTCCTGCCCGACGAGGCGGAGAGGATCGATGGTGACACCGTCGTCGTGGTCGCCCCGTCGGAGCTCCAGCTTGGTGACGTCGTCATCGTCCGCCCCGGCGGCCGTGTCCCGGCCGATGGCGAGGTGGTCGACGGCGGGGCCGACGTCGACGAGTCGATGATCACCGGTGAGTCCAGGCCGGTGCGGCGCGGGGTCGGCGACCAGGTCGTCGCCGGCACGGTGGCGACCGACAGCGCGCTGCGGGTGCGGATCTCCGCCGTCGGGGACGACACGGCCCTCGCGGGCATCCAGCGCCTGGTCGCCGAGGCCCAGTCCTCCTCCACCCGCGCCCAGCGCCTGGCCGACAAGGCCGCCGGCTGGCTGTTCTGGTTCGCCCTCGGCGCCGCCGTGATCACCTTGGCCGCCTGGCTGCTGCTGGGTACGCCCGAGCAGGCCTGGATCCGCGTGATCACGGTGCTGGTCATCGCCTGCCCCCACGCCCTGGGTCTGGCGATCCCGCTGGTGGTCTCCATCGCCACGGAGCGCGCCGCCAAGGGCGGGGTGCTGGTCAAGGACCGCATGGCGCTGGAGCAGATGCGCACCGTCGACGCCGTCCTGTTCGACAAGACCGGCACCCTGACCAAGGGCGAGCCCACGGTGACCGGGATCGAACCCGCCGGCGGCCGTGGTGAGGACGACGTGCTGGCCCTGGCCGCCGCGGCGGAGAGCGACAGCGAGCACCCCCTGGCCACGGCCATCGTCGGGGCGGCACAGACGCGCGGGCTGGAGGTGCCCGGGGCCACCGACTTCTCCTCCTCCCCGGCCGTGGGGGTGCGGGCGGTGGTGGACGGCACCGTGATCGCCGTGGGCGGTCCCTACCTCCTCGAGGAGCACGGCCTCGACGAGTTGCCCGTCGCCGACGCGTGGCGGCAGGAGGGCGCGATCATTCTGCACGTCCTCGCCGACGGCCGGGTGATCGGTGCGCTGCGGCTGGCCGACGAGATCCGGCCGGAGTCCCGCGAGGCGGTGGACGCCCTGCACGCGGCGGGCACCCAGGTCGTGATGATCACCGGCGACGCCCGTGCGGTGGCCGCCACCGTCGCCGGGGAACTGGGCATCGACCGCATGTTCGCCGGGGTGCGGCCCGAGGATAAGGCGGCCAAGGTCGCGGAGCTCCAGTCGGAGGGGCTGAAGGTCGCCATGGTCGGTGACGGGGTCAACGACGCCCCGGCCCTCGCCCAGGCGGATGTCGGCATCGCCATCGGTGCCGGCACGGATGTCGCGATCGCCTCCGCCGGAGTCATCCTCGCCTCCGACGATCCGCGGTCCGTGCTGTCGGTCATCCAGCTCTCCCGCGCCTCGTACCGCAAGATGAAGCAGAACCTGTGGTGGGCGGCCGGATACAACCTCGTCTCCGTGCCGCTGGCCGTCGGCGTGCTGGCCCCGGTCGGTTTCGTCATGCCCATGGCCGTGGGTGCGTTGCTGATGTCGCTGTCCACCGTCGTGGTGGCGATGAACGCCCAGCTGCTCCGGCGCCTCGACCTCAGCCCTCGGGCCAGTGCCGGCGCCGTGCGCGGCGCTCCGCCCGTGCGCGGCGAGCGAATCGACCGGGGCGAAGCGGCCCTCGTGCGCCACTGAGCCCGAGGCGGCGTCCTGTCGGGCCGCGGATCGGGCGGGCGAGGATCGTGGCGCCCGAAGCGGTGGCCGCCCGGGCGAAGGCCCCCTTCATCGGATCGACGGGGCCTCCGGTCTCGTGCAGTTGGGCGAGGTCGGTGTACCCGCCGTTGCGGTACGGGAGGCGGCTGTCCTACGGCTTCTCGTCGGCGTCGTACCGCTGCGGCGAGCGGGCAGGGGAGTGGCGACGAAGGCATCCCTGCCGTACGTGATCTCGACCGGCTCTTCGACGCACAGCACGCGCCAGACCGGACGGGCAGTCACGCAGACGCTCGGCTGGGACACCCCGGCCGAGCGCCTGCGCTGAGGATGCGTCCACTTCCGGGCGACGAATCGCCGGTGCCAGGCCGGCAGCGCGGTAGGGGTGACCGCGAACACCTGACGCCGGCGCTCGCGTGGGACCAGCCGGGAGAGCACGGCGAGCCAGATCCGGTCGGCGGGCTCGTAGCGGACCCGGGCGATCTGGCGGCGCAGCACCGCGTTCTCGTGCCGCAACGCCGGCACCTCCGCATCCTTCGCTACGCGGCTGCGCAGCACGGCAGCGGGCACCTTGATCAGATTCCGGACCAGCACGGTGACGATCGTCAGTGGCATCGAAGGATCATCCCAGGCGCCGCGGAGGCCGTTGCCCCACACGAAGAAGCTGCAGGCCAGACCCGGAATCGTATTTCCGAGCGGGACACGATCACGCGGACATGCTCCCAGCGGCCGCCCCACCACCACTCCCACCCGGGGCAATGACTTTTCGAGCGGCACAGGCTGGATGTGGCGAGGGGCCCGGCTGGTGCCGGGCCCCTCGTTCTCGTAGCGGGGACAGGATGTGAACCTGCGACCTCTGGGTTATGAGCCCAGCGAGCTACCGAGTTGCTCCACCCCGCGTCGGTGATGCCGCTCTACCCAGTCACTCTCGCGGGGCGGTGCGCAGTTGCCTTTGTCAGCCGCGCACGATGTTCTCGGCCTGGGGGCCCTTCTGGCCCTGGGTCACGTCGAAGGTGACCGGCTCGCCCTCGACCAGCTCCCGGTAGCCGTTGCCGGTGATGTTGGAGTAGTGGGCGAAGACGTCCGGGCCGCCGCCGTCCTGGGCGATGAACCCGAAGCCCTTTTCGGCGTTGAACCACTTCACGGTGCCGCTGGCCATGCTGCTTGTCCTTCGATCTCGCCGAGAGGTCCCGGCTGGTCTGTGGGCAGGGCCGTCCGTAGCCGGAAGGCACCCGGCGTCCGTTCTACCCCGTCGGCGCGCGGTTATCCGACTTCTTTGCCGGTCGCAGCGTGCCGGGTGCCGACGCCCGGGACGGTGCAGCGCGCCAAGACGGGCGGCACGGCCCTCACTAGGCCTGCGCCGGCACCTTCGCGGTCGCCGCGGCGCCGGCCGTCTCGGCGGCCGGGGAGGCTTCTGCGGCTGCGTCGTCCGCGGCGGGCGCGGACTCGGTCACGGCGGTGTACAGCACGGTGTTCTTCTGCTTGGTCCGCTCGATGCGGCTCTTGGCGACCAGCCGCTCCAGGGTGTTGCGCACGGTGTTGATGTCCCGGGCCCGCTCGGGGTACTCCCGCTCCAGGTCGCCGGTGACCTCGCCCGCGGTGCGCGGCTGCCCGGCGTGCTGGCCGAGGACGCTCAACAGCAGCTCTCCCAGGGCCGGTTCACCGGTCTTGGCCGCCGTCTTCTTCGCCGCAGGAGTCTGCTTCGCTGCTGACTTCTTCGCCTCCGGCTTTTTCGCGGTGGCCTTTTTGGCCGTCGTCTCCTTCACGGCCGCCTTCTTGGCCGTGCTCCTCTTCGCGGCCGTCTTCTTGGCCGTGGTCTTCTTCGCGGGTGCCTCGGCCGGCTGGTCCTGCCGCTGCTTGGGCACCGCCGCGGAAGCCTCAACATCGGTCGCTTCGGACGGCTCGGCCGCTTCGGCCGGCTCGGTGGGCCCGGACGTGTTGTCCTGCGGCGGTGCCGGCTCGCCCTCGGGCGCCCGGGCGCCGGCGTCGGCCTCGGCCGGGGCGGACACCGTCTCCAGTGCCTTGACCAGCCAGGCTTCGTCCGCCTCGAGCTGCTCAAGACGCTTGCGCAGACGGGCCTGTTCCTCCCGGTTGTCCGCGAGGTGGCCGGCGAACTGGGCCGCGTACTGGCTCCGCAGGCTCTGGGTGGTGGGCTCTTCCGGCTCGGTGGCCACGCGGCACGCTCCTTCATACGGGGGTTGTTGCTGCCGGATGCTACTCACCCAAACGGGACCGTCGCCGCTGTCCCGGGCAAACGCCACCCTTGCGGACAGCCGCCCACGGCCTGCCGCACCTCCCGGCACCGGTCCGCCGGAAGGGGCACCGGATGCGAAACCACCTCACCGTCTCCCGCTTCACGGTCCGCCCGGACCCGGCCCGCACAGACGCCCTGCCCGCGAAGACGGCACTGCCGTGACCGCCGGTACGCGCCGTTTCGTGCCGCCGCGATGCACAGCGGGGAAGGGACCGCCGTGGACGACGGTTTCACCACCGACGACCTCACGGCCGTGCGGCGCAGGGGAGAGCTGCCCGCCTTCCCGCGCTTCCGCATCAGCCGCCCTGGCCGGACCCGGTCATGGCGCAGCGCACACCGCGCGCCGGGCCACCGGCCCGGCGCCTGGCCGTTCTCCACCGCCACTGCCGGCCGCCACCCTCCCGCGACCGTCCGGCTTGATGTCCCGGTGCGAGATATCCCGCTCGGCCGGCCCGGCCAGAGTGCCGGCCACCTGGCGGAGCGCCCTACCACCTCCCGCAGCTCGGCCGGCCGCCCATCAAAGCTGAGAACATCGGGCAGTTTCACGGCCTTCGGCATGACGAACTACTGCGGCGGATCGCCCGGGCCGACGTCGAGCACCGGCACGACACCCGCGACCTGGCCCCGGGTCAGCTGCCGCATGCGCCGCACCTCCTCCGGGAAGCGCTGTCGCGTGGTGCCATTGACCTTGCCGTTCCTGCTCGGCCGCGGTGACTTCAGCACGCCTTCCGTACCCTCCTCATGCCGCCCGAAGTGGACGTGCCCGAAGTTCTTCACAGCATGGACAACACGCCACGGGCCCCGCGAGAGGCGAGCAGGTGCAGACATGTCAGGCAAGGTGGAGCAGCAGGGACACCGCCCGCGGCCCCTTCACCCAGTCCCTGTCCGACGCGCCTGGAGAGCCTGCCCGGGCCCGCCCGGCGGAACACCCGCCCATCACGGTGCGCCCTCTCCCGGGACAGCGCCCGACATCCGTCGATGCCTGCTACCGGCCACCGAGCGGGTAGCTCATAGTGGACCGACACCCCTCGAGCAGCCAGAACGGACGGCCGTGACGACCGCCTACAGCCAACCCTCCACCGAGCGCGTCCCCGGACGGGCCTGGACCGTCCGGATCACCGGACACAGCGACCGCTCCGCCACCGTCTCCTGCAGCACCCCCGCCTGCCGGATGCCGCCCCGCTCCAAGGACCTCGCGGCGCTGCGCGCGTTCGCCGCCCGGCACGCCGCCGCCCACGCCAGGGCCGCCACCGTCCGCCCCCGCGCCTGGTGCCACTGCGGCTCCCAGCGCTGCGCCGCCCACCCGGATGCCAGGACGCACTGCGCGGGCGCCGTGCTGCTCATCCTGCGCCACGATGCCACCGTCGGCCGCGTCTGGAGCGTCGAGGAGGTGTGCGAGGCCTGCGCCCCGCTGCTGGCGCACGCCACCGTCCTCGCCCGCGCCGCTCAGCCCCGGCGCCGCGCCGCCCAGCCCACCGCCGCCCAGGCCCCGGTGCAGGTACCGGCTGCCCGGCCCGGCATCCCGGGCGGCTTCTCCGCACCCGCCACCGGCCCCGCCGAGGTCGAGGGCCGGACCGCGCCCGCACGGCGAGGCCGCCGCGCCCCGCAGCGCCCCCGCCGCCGGGGCCCGGGCCAGAGCCGTTGACCGTCCGGCGCGCATCTGTCG
>NZ_JAESIF010000008.1:0-173329 GCF_016757295.1 Streptomyces sp. M2CJ-2
GCTCCAGCTCGAACACGGCCGCACCACCTGAACGAAGATCACGAAACGTCACGAATGGTTACCGAGAAGGATTCAGTGCTGTTCACGGTGCCCAACCGACTCGGGGTTGCCTGGTGTGTGACGCAGTTGACCGCGGTGAAGGCGATCACGACGGAGGTCCACACAACGGCACCAACCGCATGATGACGCGCTAGGGTTTGCAGCTCACGGGACATCCGTCGACAGATGTGCCGGTTACTGAGTCACCATGTTGAGACGTCAGCGGGGTTGTCCGAACCAGGCGACCTGGCTACACGCTGAACCGCCCGGGGGGGCCATCATGACCGAAACTCCGGTTGACACTGCCGACACCGACGGCGACGAAGACGCCGACCGGAAGGTCGTCGAGCAAGAACAGGACGAGATACGAGAGTTCGTCAAAGGCCTGAGCGCGGACGATATCAAGTCCGGCAACTGGTTCACCAAGCTCAGTGCTCAGGCCATGAACTCCTACACCGCCAAGGTCGACTGGCAGTACTTCCAGGAGCGGTACGCGGGCGTACCCGCGGACGGCATCGTCGAACAGCGGATCAAGATGGCGGCCCGGTACGCCGCGCTCGAAGGCGGGCTCTCCGCCGGGGCCTACACGGCAGCCGTCGCCGCCACCATCGGAAGCCTTGGTGGCGCCTCGCCGGCGACTGTGCCGGCCGCCGTCGCGACCATGATGGTCGATGTCGCGTTCACCACCCGGCTCCAACTCCGCCTGGCCTACGACGTCTCAGTCCTCTATCGGGTCCCGCTCGACCTGTCCGATCCCGATGACATGTGGAAGCTCATTCGCGTGGCCTTCACGATCAAGAGCGGGGAAGTGGCCCGGGAAGGCGTGGTCAAGGCAGTCCCGGTCATGGTC
Source organism: Streptomyces sp. M2CJ-2 (assembly GCF_016757295.1). Classification (NCBI taxonomy): domain Bacteria; kingdom Bacillati; phylum Actinomycetota; class Actinomycetes; order Kitasatosporales; family Streptomycetaceae; genus Streptomyces; species Streptomyces sp. M2CJ-2. Next base: position 890 of record NZ_JAESIF010000008.1, read on the forward strand.
CGGCCGGTGATCAAGCGCTTCTACTCCGGAGGGGTACTGACCGCCGCGAAAGGGCTCCCCGTCGTCGGTAAGCATCTCCTGCAGCGCAACGTCATCAAGATCGGTATCCCCCTGGTCGGCGTTCCCCTCGCGGCGCTGCTGAACCGCTATACGACGCTGCTCGCGGGCCGACACGCGCAGGCCGTCTTCCGGAACGAGGCGCGGGTGATCGAACTCGCAGAGAATCTGAGCAAGAGCAGCCGGCACCCGCAGTTGATGCTGTGGGTCGCGTGGCTCGTCATCAGGGCGAACCGCAAGATGGCCGACGATGAGACGCTGTTGATGCGGCACCTGGTGAGGGTGGTCCGGGAGCAGCATCAGGTGGTCGACGAACAGCTTGCTCAGCTTGTCGACATCGACCCCGCGGAGGTGTGGCGGCGGATAGACGCCGAGTCGGGGGATCTGAGCGACATCGTCGACGCGGCCGAGCGGGTGGCCGCCGTGGACGGTGACGTCAACGCGCGTGAGAAAGCCGTCATCTCCGAGCTTCGAGACCACTGCAACCGGGTCTGACTCCGCCCTGCCCTACCGAAGAGTGCGGTGGCTCACCAGTTCTACCGGCCGCCGCACTCTCCACCAGGCGCCTCCGTACGGTGACTCCCCGTACGCGGCGAGCTGCCGGCACCCGGCGCCCCACGCCCGTCACCGTGTCCCCATGAACGCAGCAACGCCCCAGCTCCCCACCGCCGTACGGACGTTCACGCAGCAGTTGTCGTCCACCCGCCGGGGTGCCCGTCTCGCCCGACTCCTCACCTACGAGCAGTTGCGCACCTGGCAGACGTCACCCGACGTCACCGATCGTGCCGAACAGATCGTCGCGGAACTCGCCAGCAACGCGGCGCTGCACCGCCGGGTCCAGGGCCGCGACTTCCGGCTCACCCTCACCCACGACCCGGCCGCCGGTCTCCTCCGTATCGCGGTCACGGACGCGTGCGGGAACCAACTGCCCTCACCCTTCCCCGTGACGGACTTCGCCACGCCACCGCACAGCGAGTCGGGCCGCGGCCTGCTCATCGTCACCGCCCTCGCCGACCGCTGGGACACGGAACCGTATCCGCCCTCCGGCAAGACTGTCTGGGCCGAGTGCGTGGGATGAAGAGGCAGGGCTTCGGGTCAGCTGCTCAGGCTTGAACGGGGCCGGGGACCAGCGTCAGCGGTAGTCGGCGAACATGCGGGCACCGTAGCCTTGGGAGCGACGGGCTTCCAGGAACGCCTCCATCTCCTGCGGGCTGTCGGCGACCAGTAGTTGCATGCGTCTGTCGGGTTCCTGGACGACCGGGCCGCCGGACTCGAGGCCAAGGAGCCTGACCACCCAGCGGAGGTGGGCGTCGCTGCCGCCGCACCGGGTGCACTCCGGCGAGCACGAGACATCGGCGCGCTTGCTGTTCAGCGGGAGGGCGTACTCGAGCATCATCTCCGCGTTGCCCGGACCCGCGTCGTTGAGCGCGGCGGCCGGAACGGGGAGGCTGCGTTCCCAGGAGCGGATCTCCGAGGTGCCGGGCCGGTAGCCGCGCATGTGGACGAACTGGTCGGTGAGGTGCAGGAACAGCGAACCGTCGAACGCCATGACGGCGACCGTTTTCGCGGACGCGCGGAACAGCGAGGACTTCTCCCAGACAGCACGAAATGACTCGTGCGGGTGGGGGGATGTCCTTCGAGACTCCACCAGGGTGGAGCGGAAGCCCGTCGGGCCGCGTTGACGACGCGTCCGAGATTACCTGGCGGCACTGACAACCGTGCAGGTGACCTGGAGCGGGAAAGGTGTCACCGCGACCACGCCCCGGAAACCGGGCACCGCACGGCTGTCGGCCCACTGGGCATCCGATCGGACTACCAAGTGGGCCGGGGCCTGGGGGACATATGGGAGGAGCGGGGTCGGGAACAGTCGGAGGATGCTCCCGCGGACCTCAGTAGAGGTAGGCGAACGACTTCGCCTGGGACGCGGTGAGGGCCCCGCTGAAGACGCGGACGGTGTCCGCCCCGCCGTGGAAGTGCTCGCCCCAGCCGCCGTCGGCGGTGTGGCCGCGGCCGATCTGAAGCGGGCCGGGAGCGCTCCAGGAGGCGTTGAACTCCGTGGTGGCCACCGCCTCGCCCCTGACGTACAAGGTGATGTGGCCCTCGGAGTCGTCGTACACGACGACCACTTCGTCGGTGTGGGACGTAGGAGCGCCAGGCCCGGCGACAACGGTCTCCGCGGCGCCCGGTTCGCTGCTGCCGGTGACGACCAGCTGCCACTCGGACGCGGCCGGGTCGTAGCGGACCTTGAAGGCGTCGCTGTCGGAGTCGCCCTGGGACAGGACGGTCATCGGCCGGTCGGGGGTGGTGTCGGCGAAGCGGACCCGCAGGCCCGCGCTGAAGCTGTCGGCGGTGTCGACGACGGGGCCGGCTGTGGCGGCGTAGTCGTCCGTGCCGTCCAGGGCGAGGTGGTCGTCGCCGTCGAGGGCGCCCGCCGGGAAGTCGACGCACTCGGGGTCTTCGAGGCAGGCGTCGTAGTCGGGGGTGTAGAAGCCGGCGCCGCCGTGCAGGGTGAGCGGCTTGTCGCCGTCCCGGTCGGGGATCACACCGTCATCGGTCCGCTCGATGTCCCAGGCGGCGACCAGTTCGGCGGGTCGGGAACCCAGCCTCTCGATCTCCTTGCGGGACACGACCCGGTCCCAGACGCGGACGTCGCCGATCTCGCCCTGCCAGCGCGCACCGGCGTCGCCGCGGGCGCGGCCGATCTGGAAGGCGCCGGGGGCGGTCACCGGGGCGACGCCGGCCTTGGAGGCGACCTCCTTGCCGTTGACGTAGAGGCGCAGGGTGTCGTCCTCGGTGTCGTACAGGCCGGTCAGGTGGGCCCAGCCGCCGGCGGAGGCGCTGCCGCCGGTGAGGGTGGTGGCGCCGTAGCGGAAGGCCCAGGCGGCCGGGGAGTCCGCGGTCGGGCGCAGGCCGAGGGTGAAGGCCGAGGTGCCGTCGGCGGCGTCCTGGCTGGCCACCGTCATCGGGGAGTCGGTGGCGGCGGGGCGGACCCAGGCGGAGAGGGCGAAGGTCCTGGCGGTGTCCGTCGCGGGGGCGTCCGGGGTGAGGTAGCTGTTGCCCCGGCCGTCGAGGGTGACGGTGGAGGTGAGGTCGGTGCGGGAGGGTGCGGGGGCGCCGAAGACGACGCCGTCCTCGGCGCGGGCCACGGGGCCGGCCTCGGCGGTGGCGTTGTCGGCTCCGGCCGGATCGGCGAGCGTCCAGTGGGCGACGGGGGCGCGGCCGGCGGCTACACGCATCCAGTGGGTCGTCTGGGAGCTGGACCGCCCGGCCCGGTCGACGGCGCGGACCTCCAGGTAGTAGGGCCCGCTGTCCTCCGGCATCCACCGGACGGTGACCGGTCCGCCCGGTTCCTCGGGCCGGACCCGCTTGGTTCCGGAGCCGAGGACGGAGTAGACGTACTCGACGACGTCCTCGGACGGGGAGTCGAACGTGAAGCTGCCGTAGACGCCGACGCCGTCGTGCCAGCCGCTGTCGTCGTCCGGGTACTGCTCCGAGACGACCGTCGCCGGCTCGGGGTTGACCGTGTCGATGACGAACCGGCAGGTGATGCCGGGGGACTCGTCGCTCCAGGCGGAGGTCGCGCCCTCGTCGTCGACGGCCCGGACATGCCAGGAGACGACGGTGTCGGCCGGGAGGTCGGAGGGGGTCCGCCACAGCCGGGTGATCGGGGAATGCACGATCCCGGAGGTGTAGGTGCGGCGCTGTTCGGCTCCGTCGCCGTCGGTCCACCAGGCCTCGAACTCGGCGCCGGCCCCGTTGGTCTCCCCCTCCTGGTTGTCCTCCGTCGTGTCCTCGACGACGGCCCGGAGTTCGGGCGCGCGGGGGACGTGGACGGGCTCGGCGGAGCAGGCCTTGGTCCAGTCGACGGTGAGGGTGTCGATGCTCGGCCGAAGCGGCGGAAGGTTCTCCCCGGCCGCCGTGGCGATGCCCGGGGTGGCGGCGAGCAGCACGGCTGCCAGTCCCGTGGCCGCGGCGGCGGTTCTGGCACGCCGGCCGGAATGCGGATTCATGCGGTGGGTCCCCCCTGTTTCGGTTGTCCGGTCCCGCGCGGGGGCGGTTCGCCGCCCTTCGGTTCGCGCAGGGGCCACGCGGACACCAACAGCTGTCATGCTCACCATCAGTCGCGGGCTGCACGACTATAGGGCGCTCTCCGAACGCGTTCAAAACGATTTCCGGTCCGGCGCGCAAGGCCCGTCACCGCAACCCGCCGCGCGCGGCGGGGCATGCCCGCGGAGCACCGCTGCTCGCTGTGCGCGATCTGGATCAGGTTGCCGCAGGTGTCGTCCAGGACCGCGGTGGTGACCGGGCCCGTTTCCAGCGGCTCCTGGGTGAAGTGCGTCCCGAGCCCGCGCAGCCGGCCGAGCTCCGCGTGTACGTCGTCCACGGCGAAGGAGGTGGCCGGGATGCCGTCCTTGACCAGGGCCGTCCTGTACGGCTTCACCACGGGGTGGCCGGAGGGCTCCAGCAGCAGTTCGGTCCCGTCGGGAGCCTCCGGCGGACCGCGGTGGCCCCGGTACGAGGGTGCCTGCACCGAGTCCACGACCTGCCTTCTCACCGGTGACGACCCACCTGATGACCATGCCGATGAGGAACGCCCCCGGACTTCCCCCGGCGACGCTCCCGGCAATCCCCCGGCCGGGCCGGTCAGTCCACCGTCACGAATGGCCGACACCACTCGGATCATGTCCCTTGCTTGCTCTTGACCGCGACCGGATCCCTGGCGTTGGATGATCTTCTTGAGTCAATTGCCCCATAGAGTCTTCGGAAAGTGGACCGCCATGCCCGAGACGTTCGTGACGCCGCTCACTCCCCTGTCGTTCCTGGAGAGATCGTCCGAGGTGTGGGCGAACAAGGTCGCGGTCCTGGATGACGACCGCAGCCTCACCTACGCAGAGCTCGGTGAGGAGGCCATGGGCGTGGCCCTCGGTCTGCGATCCCTGGGGCTGGAACCCGGTGACCGGGTCGCCTGCCTGCTCCCGAACAACTCGCCCATGCTGGTCGCCCACTTCGCGGTTCCCCTGGCGCGGTGCGTGCTCGTGGCCGTGAACACCCGCCTGTCCGCGGAGGAGATCCGGTACATCCTGGAGCACTCGGGCTCACGGATCCTCATCGCCGACCGGGGGTTCGAGGACCTCGCCCTCGGGGCCCTCGCCGGTGACACGGACGTGGAGCATGTGGTGTGGGTCGGCGACGGGAGCGCACCGCAGGACCGGCGGTCGATGTCCTACGAGGACCTGCGCGCGCGAGCCGCGGGCGGTGATCCTCTGACGTGGACGGTGGAGGACGAGAACTCCGTCATCTCGATCAACTACACGTCCGGCACCACCGGCCGCCCCAAGGGCGTCATGTACACGCACCGTGGGGCGTACCTCAACGCACTGGGCGAAGCGCTCCACTCCGGCTTCACGAAGGACTCCGTGTACCTGTGGACCCTGCCGATGTTCCATTGCAACGGGTGGTGCACTCCCTGGGCGATCACGGCCGTCGGCGCTCGTCACGTGTGCCTGCGTGAAGTCCGGCCGGAGGTGATCTGGGAGCGCATCCGGAATGCCGGGGTGACCCATCTCAACGCCGCTCCGACCGTGATCACCTCGATCCTCAACGCGACGACGGCCGGTCGCCTGGAGACGCCGGTCCAGGTGACGACGGCCGGTGCGCCGCCGAGCCCGACCACGATCGGGCAGATGGAGGAGATGGGCTTCGCCGTCACCCACGTCTACGGCCTGACCGAGGTCTACGGCCCCTACGCGGTCTGCGAGGAGCAAGCCGAGTGGGCGGACCTCGAACCGCCGGAGAGGGCGCGCCTCATCGCCCGTCAGGGCGTCGGCATGATCCAGGCCGAGCGGGTCCGGGTGGTCGACCCCGAGATGAAGGACGTTCCCGCCGACGGCGTCACCATGGGCGAGATCGTCATGCGCGGGAACAACGTGATGAAGGGGTACTTCAAGGACGCGGAAGGCACGGCGAAGGCCTTCGCGGGTGGCTGGTTCCACTCCGGTGACCTCGGCGTGATGCACCCCGACGGGTACGTCGAACTGCGGGACCGCAAGAAGGACATCGTGATCTCGGGCGGGGAGAACATCTCGACGGTCGAGGTCGAGCAGGCGCTGATGAGCCATCCCGCCGTTCTCGAGGTGGCCGTGGTCGGCGTTCCCGACGAGAAGTGGGGCGAGCGTCCGAAGGCCTTCGTCATCCCCAGGGCAGGCCGGACACCGAGTCCGGAGGAACTGATCGCGCACGTGCGGAGCAGGATCGCGCACTACAAGGCACCACGAGAGGTCGTCGTCGTGCCGGAGCTGCCGAAGACGTCGACCGGCAAGATCCAGAAGTTTGTCCTCCGCGACGGGGAGTGGGCGGGACAGGACAAGCGGATCCAGGGCTGAAACGGCCGGCGGCCCGCAGTGCGCACTGCGGGCCGCGAGCAACGGCGCTCCGGTCCGGGGGACGGATCGGGTCCGGCGGGCTTCTTGCCGGTCATAGGGAAAGCGAGCGTCTCACGTGAGGCGGGCGGCTCGAGCCGGGCGCGGTCAGGACGCGCGGACCGCCGAGATGTCGAACTCGAGCTCGATCTCCTCGCTGACCATCAGGCCGCCGGTCTCCAGCATCGCGTTCCAGGTGAGGTCCCACTGGGAGCGGTTGACGACGGCCGTGCCGTCGAAGCCGATCCGCTCGACGCCGAAGGCGTCGACCACCAGACCCGTGTAGAGGAGGTCGATGGTGATCGGATGCGTGCGGTCCTTGATGGTGAGGGCACCCGTCATCTGGAAGCGGTCCTCACCGACCTGTTCGGTGTAGGTGCTGCTGAAGGTGATGGTCGGGTAGCGCTCGACGTCGAGGAAGTCGGCGCTGCAGAGGTGACGGTCGCGCTGCGCGACGCGGGTGTCGACGGTGGCCGTCCGGACGACCACCCCGGCTCCGGAGCGTTCTGGTCGTTCACCGTCCAGGCGGAGCCAGCCGTCGAAGCCGTTGAAGCTCCCCCGGACCCGGGTGACCATGGCGTGCCGGGCGGCGAACCCGATGGTGCTGTGCGACTGGTCGAACAGCCATTCCCCGGAGAGCCAGGCCCGGGTGTGGCCGGCATCGAACGTCCGGGCGCCGGTGTCCGTCGGCGGGGCCGGTGCCGGTGTCGGCTTGGTGTCGGCAGACCGTGCTTTGCCGAAGAGCGAGCGGAGGACCATCAGATCTCCCGGTGAGGGTGCATGACAGCCGTAGGTGCGGCTTCAGGAGACCGCTATTCAACAGGTGCAGAGCACACCAAAACGATCTTGGCCGGATTCTTTCTCAAGTTGAGATCTTCGGCGCGGGCCGGGACCGGCGGCAGGGCTGGAGGGGCCGCGACTTCGGCGGTCCGCCGTGAGCCGCGCCGAGGCCCGGGCGCGGACCCGGTGTGGATCCCGCGCGGGCGGACCTCGGCCCGTGCCACGGCAACGGTCTCCCCGGCGCCTCCCGCCGGAACGGTGCTTCAGCTGTTCCCGGTGTTCCCGGCGAGGAAGGCCTCCACCTCGTCGCGGCGGGCGAGGGAGGGCTGGGCGCCCGCCCGCGTGGTGCTGATCGCCGCGGCGGCGCAGGCCCAGCGGGCGGACTGCTCGAGGGTGCGGCCCTCCGCGAGGGCGACGGCGAGCGCGCCGCAGAAGGAGTCACCGGCGGCGGTGGTGTCCACGGGCCGGACGGAGAAGGCGGGGACGTGCAGGTGCGCGGTGCCCTCGAGGAGGAGCACCCCGTCGCCGCCGAGCGTGACGATCACCGCGCCCGCACCGGTCAGCTTCCGGGCCGCGGCGACGACCTCGTCGATCGTCTCCGGTACGGGCGTGCCGGTGAGGGCCGCCAGTTCCGTGCGGTTGGGGACCAGCACGTCGACGTGGGGCGGCGGGACGGCGCCGGCGACGGCGGGGGCCGGGTTGTACAGCACGATGCCGCCGGCCAGCCGTGCGGCGGCGTGGTTGGCCTCGTCCGGGACCTCCTGCTGGAGGACGGTCACGGCCGCCTTCCGCAGCACGTCCGCGGCGGCCTCGCAGTCGGCGGCGCCCAGGCGGGCGTTGGCACCGGGGCTGACGATGATGGTGTTCTCGCCGGCCGGATCGACCGCGATCAGGGCGCGGCCGGTCGCCGTGTCCGGGGTGCGGGTGATGTGGGTGGTGTCCACGCCCTCCTCCCGGACGGCGCCGAGCATGACGTCGGCCGCGTCGTCCTCGCCGACCCGGCCGACGAAGGCGACGTTCCCGCCGAGCCGGGCGGCGGCGACCGCCTGGTTGGCGCCCTTGCCGCCGGGGTGCTGGGCGATGCCCCCGCCGAGGACCGTCTCGCCCGGCACCGGGTGCTGGGGAACCGGTACGACGAGATCCAGGTTGAGGCTTCCGACGACTGCGATCACTGGTTTTCCTCTGAGGTGCGGGTACTGCCGGTGTCCTGCGCCGAGGCGGCGCGGGGCGCGCTGGAGGCGCGTACGACGAGTTCGGGGGCAAGCCGGACCGACCGTCGCGGTCCGTCCGGGTGCCCGTTCTGCTGCCCGGCCAGCCGGTGGCCGAGCAGGTGCGCGGCCTCGGTGGCCAGTGCGCGCACGGGCTGGCGGACGGTGGTCAGGGGCGGTTCGGCGAGGTCCGCCACGGGGACGTCGTCGAAACCGGTGACGGCGATCTCACCCGGGACGTCCACGCCGAGTTGCCGCAGCCGTCGCAGCGCGCCGACCGCGATGAGGTCGTTGGCGCAGACGATGGCGTCCGGCCGGGAGGGCAGGATCCGGTCCACAGCGGCCCGCCCCCACTCCAACGAGAAGTCGCCGAGTTCGACGCGGCCGGGGGCTTCCGGGTCCAGGGCACCGGCTCCCGCCTTGTACGCCGCGAGCCGCTCGACCGCCGCCGAGGCGGTTCCGGCCGCGCCCACGAAGCACGGGCGACGGCGGCCGGTGGCGGCCAGGTGGTCCAGGACGAGCGCCATGCCGGCGGTGTTGTCGGTCGCGACCGAGTCGGCGACGCCGGGCCCGCAGCCGCGGTCCAGCAGCACCAGGGGCACGTGGGCCGCCGCCATCGCCACCGCCTCCCGGCTGTGCGTCTCGTCGACGGGGATGACCAGCAGGGCGTCGACCTGCCGGTCCAGCAGGGCGGTGATCCGGGTCGCCTCGGTCTCCGGGTCGTCGTCGCAGTCGGCGAACAGCACGGCGCGGCCCTCGGCGTGCAGCGCGTGCTCCACCTCCCTTACGAGGGAGGGGAAGAAGGGGTTGGTGATCTGCGGCAGGACGAGGCCGATGGTGCCGGTGGCGCGGCTGCGCAGGGCGCGGGCGACCTGGTTGGGCCGGTAACCGAGACGGTCGGCCGCCTCCTTGACCCGGCGGGCGATCTCGGGTCCGACCGGACGGGTTCCGCCCAGCACCCGGGACACCGTGGCAACGGAGCAGCCCGATGCGCGAGCCACGTCCTTCAGTGTGACCTCGGCCACTGCCGAGCCCCCCTTCACTCGGTGCGACTCCGCTTCGCTCGCCGGGCTTTCGCCGGGCGGGAAGCGGCCTTCCGGGACTGTTTCCGGCAAACGTTATCACCTGGGATTGCCGATCTTCAGTCCATCCGCGGGGAGTCGTGAGATATCGGTCATTGACAACTGCGGCTTCCATAAGCCAGTTTTCTGGAGAACGTTTTCCCAAACCGTTTCCAAGGAGGTGCTCAGTGTTCACCCCGATCACCCCGATCGCCGTCGGCGCCAGTCGATCGCCCCGTGCCGCTGCCATCCCTCCGGTGACGGTGACGGAGACGGCCACCACCTCCGGCGCCGGGCGTACCAGCCGGCCCGCCCTCCGGTAGCAGCCCTTCTTCGGCGCTCCAGAGACCCGCTTCACCCCCTGTTCCACCCGTTTCACCTGTTCCGCCTTGAGCAAAGGGGCTCCCGATGGCCAAAAAGATCATCCTCGACTGCGACCCCGGGCACGACGACGCCATCGCGATGCTGCTGGCGCACGGCAACCCGGACATCGACCTGGTCGCCGTCACGACCGTGGTCGGCAACCAGACGCTGGAGAAGGTGACCCGCAACGCCCTCTCCGTGGCGCGCATCGCCGGGATCACCGGTGTGCCCTTCGCCGCCGGCTGCCCGCGGCCGCTGGTGCGGGCCATCGAGACGGCCCCGGACATCCACGGCGAGACCGGTCTGGACGGACCGGAGCTGCCCGAGCCGACCCTCGAGCTGGACCGTCGGCACGCCGTCGACCTCATCATCGACACGGTGATGTCGCACGAGCCCGGCGAGATCACCATCGTCCCGACGGCGGGCCTGACCAACATCGCCCTCGCCGCGCGCAAGGAGCCCCGCATCGTCGAGCGGGTCCGCGAGGTCGTCCTGATGGGCGGCGGCTACCACGAGGGCAACTGGAGCGCGGTCGCCGAGTTCAACATCATCATCGACCCCGAGGCCGCCCACATCGTCTTCAACGAGAGCTGGCCGGTCACCATGGTCGGTCTCGACCTGACGCACCAGGCCCTGGCGACGCCCGAGGTCGCCGAGAAGATCGCCGCGGTCGGCACCAAGCCCGCCAAGTTCGTCGGCGAGCTGCTGGACTTCTTCGGCGCCACCTACAAGGAGGCGCAGGGCTTCGAGCACCCGCCCGTGCACGACCCGTGCGCGGTCGCGTACGTGATCGACCCCTCCGTCATGACGGTGCGCAAGGCTCCCGTGGACGTCGAGCTCAGCGGTGGTCTGACCCTGGGCATGACCGTGACGGACTTCCGTGCCCCGGCCCCGGCCGACTGCCACACCCAGGTCGCGGTCGAGCTCGACCGCGAGCGGTTCTGGGACCTCGTGGTGGACGCCCTCGAGCGGATCGGTGACGTCGAGGCATGAGCGCACCCACCACCGTGAACCGGCCCGACGAGGTGTCGGGCCGCCGCACGACCCGGGTGGGCGTGCTGATGGTCGCGCTCCTCGCGGCCTGTTTCGCCTTCCAGCTCAACGCGAGCATGCTCAGCCCCGCGCTGAAGAACATCGAGGAGAGCTTCGGGGCCAGCTCGGCCGAGATCGGGCTCACCCAGACCGCGTTCTTCACCTCGGCGGCCCTGTTCTCGCTCTTCCTGCCGAGGCTGGGCGACGTCATCGGCCGGCGCAAGGTGCTGGCCGGCATGCTGGCGCTCATGGCCGTCGGCTGTGTCGTCGCCGCACTGGCGCCGAGCGTGCCCGTGCTGTTCGTCGGCCGCATCATCCAGGGTGTGTCCGGCCCGGTCGTCCCCCTCTGCCTGATCATGCTGCGGCAGGAGGTGCGCGAACCGAAGAAGTACGGCACCCTGCTGGGCGTGATCACCGCCGTCAACGGCGGCATCGCCGGTATCGACGCCCTCGCCGGGGGCTACCTCGCCGACAACTACGGCTTCCGGTCGGTCTTCTGGACGATGGCCGTCGTGGCGGTCCTCGCCGCCGTGATGGTCGCCACCCTGACCCCGGAGACCAAGGCGCCCAACGCGACCCGGATGGACTGGCCCGGTGTCGCGCTCCTCGTCGTGTCCGTCGGCGCACTGCTCACCGCGCTGAACGAGGCCGGCAAGCTCGCCGACGCCGACTGGCTCCTCGTCGCCGTCCTCATCGTCGTCGGCGCGGTCGCCTTCGCCCTGTTCTGGCGGACCGAGGACCGCAGCACGCACCCGCTGGTCGCCACCCGGCACCTGAAGCAGCGCTCGACCTGGGCGACCCTGCTGACCACCCTGCTCACCATGACGGGCGTGTTCGCCGTCATGAACGGCCTGATCCCGGCACTCGCCCAGGACGGGAACGCCGGGCTCGGCATGGGCGCCGAGCAGTCCGCGTGGTGGACCCTCACCCCGTACGCCCTGGCGGGCCTGGCCATGGGGCCGATCGCCGGTCGGCTCGCCGCCACCTTCGGGTACGGCCGCATCCTGCGGCTGGGGCTGATCGGGGCCGTGGCGGGCGTGCTCCTGATGATCCTCACGGTCGACTCCCAGTCCCGCGCCATGCTGCTGCTGACCTCGGTCCTGGTCGGTATCGCCTACGCGGGTGTGGCGAACATCGTGCTCAACGGGCTCGGCATCGTCCTGTCCCCCAAGGAGAACCCGGGCTTCCTGCCCGGCCTCAACGCGGGGGCGTTCAACCTCGGCGCCGGTCTCAGCTTCGCGCTGCTGTACGCGGTCAAGACCGCGGCCCTGCCGGACGACCCCACGTCGCCCGCCGACTACACCGCCGCCATGATCGCCGGAGTGGTCATCCTGGCCGCCGCCTTCGCGACGTCCTTCATGATCCCGAAGCCGGTGGAGGCCGAAGCGCGCGACGACTGAGTCAGCCCTTCCGGTACCGCCGCGACCCGGCGGCGGTCCGGTCCGGCGACCTGACGACGGCCTGCGGCACGGGCCCGGGGATTCCTCCCGGGTTCCGTGCCGCAGGCCGTTCGCCGTTCGCCCACCGACTGCTCCGGCCCGCCCCTGCGCACGCTCAGGACACCCGGCACCACGAATTCGTCCCACATCCTGATACGGGCTGACTGGCACATGAGATGTTTGAGAACCTTGAAGTGCCTGTACCGTACACACGGCTTTCCTCCGGGAAGGCGCCTGCTGTCGGGCGGGCCGCCGACGGCACACCGTCGGCGTCTGTTCTCCGCCCTCGTGCGAAAGACCGAGAAATGCCCGCACCAGCCACCAGCCCAGCCCCGGCGCCCGTCAACTCGCGGTCCCGTGTCCTCGTCGCGAGCCTCATCGGCACGACGATCGAGTTCTACGACTTCTACATCTACGCGACCGCCGCCGTCCTGGTCTTCCCCGCCCTCTTCTTCCCGAACAGCGACCCGACCACCGCGCTGCTGTCGTCCTTCGCGGTGTTCGGCGCCGCCATGGTCGCCCGCCCGATCGGCGCCGTCGTCTTCGGACACCTCGGCGACCGGCTCGGCCGCAAGGGCACGCTGGTGGCCTCGCTTCTCACCATGGGCATCGCCACGTTCCTCATCGGCATGCTGCCCACCTACGAGCAGGCCGGCTGGATCGCCACCGCGCTGCTGGTGCTGATGCGGCTCGCCCAGGGCTTCGCGCTGGGCGGCGAGTGGAGCGGCGCCGCGCTGGTCGCCACGGAGAACGCCCCGAAGAACAAGCGCGCCCTCTACGGCACGTTCCCGCAGCTGGGTGCCCCGCTCGGCTTCATCATCGGCAACGGCCTCTTCCTGATCATCGGCGCGCTGCTGCCGTCCGCCGCGGGCGCCGACCCGTCGCAGCCCTCCGAGGCCTTCCTGAGCTGGGGCTGGCGCATCCCGTTCCTGTTCTCGGCCGTGATGGTCGTGATCGGCCTGTGGGTGCGGATGCGCCTGGTCGAGGCGCCGGTCTTCTCCAAGACCCGGGAGGCCGGGCTGGTGCGGAAGCTGCCGCTGGCCACCGTCTTCCGCAACCACTGGAGGCAGCTGGTCCTCGGCACCTTCTTCATGCTGGCCACCTACGTGCTCTTCTACCTGATGACCACGTTCTCGCTGAGCTACGGCCGTACCGCGACGGACGCCGCCGTGCCCGGCCTGGGGTACAGCTACACCACCTTCGTCCTGATGATGATCTTCGGAGTGCTGTTCTTCGCCGCGTTCACCCTGATCTCCGGTCCGCTCGCCGACAAGTACGGCCGCCGCACCACCCTGATCTGGGTCACCGCCGCGATCCTGGTCTTCGGTCTGGTGTGGGTGCCGCTGATCGGCCTCGGCACGCTCGGCGTGGTGCTGTGGCTGGTGCTCGGCTTCACGCTGATGGGCATGACCTTCGGCCCGATGGGCGCGCTCCTGCCGGAGCTGTTCCCGACGAGCGTGCGCTACACCGGCTCCGGCATCTCGTACAACGTCAGCTCGATCCTCGGCGCGGCCGTCGCCCCGTTCATCGCGGTGGCGCTGTGGGAGGCCGGCGACGGCTCGCCCTGGCTGGTCGGCGTCTACCTCTCCGCGATGGCACTGCTGACCCTGGTCTCGCTGCTGATCGGCAAGGAGACCAAGGACACCGCCCTCGACGAGGGCGAGGCTGCCGCCGACACCGACCGGGACGAGACCCCCGTTACTACGGCTTCCTGAACCGTCCGGCGTTCCACCGCGGCCTCCTTCCCCCCTTGTCCTGGGGGAAGGAGGCCGCGGTGTTTTCTGTGCGGGCGCCGTCGGGCGGGGCCGTGGACGCACGAAAAAGGGCCACGACCATAAGGTCGAAGCCCTTGCATCCGTATCGTCACTACGAGTGTCCGAGGGGGGACTTGAACCCCCACGCCCGATAAAGGGCACTAGCACCTCAAGCTAGCGCGTCTGCCATTCCGCCACCCGGACCAGGTGTGCCGCCTTGTCAGGGGCGTTCCCCTCGGCGACGTGGACAACCATACCAAGGTTTCGCAGTGCCTTTCACCTGCGTTTCCGTGCCCCGGGCAGGGGTCCGGACCTGCCCGGGGCACGGGGCTCGTCAGGGCATGAGGTGGTACTCCGGGAAGTTGCCCGGCAGCCGCTCCCCCGCCGGCCCCTGCGTCACGGCGCGGACCAGCAACTCGCCGCCGACGAAGGCGCCGCGCCAGGAGGCGCCGAACCCGCCGAACAGTTCGTCCCGGTCACCGCGGGAGCGCGGGGTGCCGTGGCCGACCTTGAAGGCGCGGATCTGCGGGGCGAGCCGGTCGTAGGTGGCCCGGTCGTCCGTGGACAGCGTGGCCACCAGCGCGCCGTTGGACGCGTTCATGGCGGCCAGCAGTTCCGCCTCGGTGTCGACCAGGACGATCGTGTCGACCGGCCCGAACGGCTCCGCGTGGTACAGCGGCGACGACGGGGGCGGGTCCAGCAGCGTGACGGGCTGGACGTACGCCGAGGTGTCCTGGCCGGGCAGGAAGCGGGCGTCCGCCTCGTCGCCGTGGTGCAGCGGTACGGCGCCGCGGTCGACGGCCTCGGTGACCTGGTCGCGCAGCTCCTTCGCCTTGGCCGCGTTGATCACCGGCCCGAAGTCCAGCCGCGGGTGGGGGTCGTCGGGGTGCTCCACGGCGAGCGGGTGACCGATCCTGAGCGTGCACACCGCGGGGAGGTACGCGGCCAGGAACTCGTCGAAGAGCTGTCGCTGGACGACGAAGCGCGGATACGCCGTGCAGCGCTGCTTGCCGTAGTCGAAGAGCTTGGGGACGACCGCCGCGAGCGCGTCCCAGTCCGAGTGGTTCCAGATGCCCCAGGTGTTGAGCCCCTCCTGTTCGAGGATGTGCCGCTTGCCGAGGTCGGCGACGGCCGTGGCCACCGCGGCGCCGGTGTCGCGGCCGCCGACGAAGGAGACGCAGCCGATCTCGGGCGCCCGCAGCAGGGCCTCCGACAGCTCGCCCCCGCTGCCGCTGACGAGGGTGACGGGGATCCCCTCGCGGGCGGCGAGCGCCGAGGCCAGGGTCAGACAGGCGACGCCGCCGTCGGTCGGGGTCTTGGCGATGACCGCGTTGCCCGCCAGTGCCTGGACCAGCAGGGCGTGGACGAGCACGCTCATCGGGTAGTTCCAGCTCGCGATGTTGGACACCGGCCCGTCCAGCGGGGCCCGGCCGGCGACCATGGCGTCGATGCCGTCGACGTACCAGCGCACACCGTCGATGGCCCGGTCGACGTCCGCCTGGGCGAGCCGCCAGGGTTTGCCGATCTCCCAGACGAGGAGGAGGGCGAGCAGTTCGCGGTGTTCGGTGAGGGCGTCCAGGGTGGCGGCGACGCGTGCGCGGCGTTCCGGCAGCGGGACGTGCCGCCAGGCGCGGTGCTGGTCGAGCGCGGCGCGTACGGCGTCCCGGGCGGTGGCCCGGTCCAGGCGCGGCGGGCCGACGACGGGGCTGCCGTCGACGGGGCTGACGGCGGGCAGTGTGCTGCCGTCAGCCTGCCAGGCGGCGTTCCAGAGGTTGAGGACGCGGTCGTCCCGGAAGGCCTCGGGGGCGACGGCGAGGCAGCGTCGCCAGGCGTCGGTCCAGGAGGTGCCGGCTTTGAGGGTGAGGGTGGATGGGGTGAAGGTGGATGCCATGCGGTTCTCTCCGCTCTCGGTGCACAGTCGAGAGGAGGGGGCCCGGGGGGCCGCCCTTGGCTGGGGTTCGCTCTGGGTCACCGTCCGGCTTCGAGGACGGCGAGTACGTGTCGTGCCGTTTCCGTGGGTGTGCCACCCACCCGGACGCCGACGGCTTCCAGGGCGTCCTGCTTCGCCTGAGCCGTGCCCGAGGAGCCGGAGACGATCGCGCCCGCATGGCCCATGGTACGGCCCTCCGGTGCGGTGAAGCCCGCGATGTAGGCGACGACCGGCTTGGTGACGTGCTCGCCGATGTAGGCGGCCGCGCGTTCCTCGGCGTCGCCGCCGATCTCGCCGATGAGGACGACGACGTCGGTTTCGGGGTCGTCCTGGAAGGCGGCGAGGCAGTCGATGTGGGTGGTGCCGACGACGGGGTCTCCGCCGATGCCGACGCAGGTCGAGAAGCCGATGTCCCGCAGCTCGTACATGAGCTGGTAGGTGAGCGTGCCGGACTTGGAGACCAGTCCGATGCGGCCCGGCTTGGTGATGTCGGCGGGGATGATGCCGGCGTTGGACTGCCCGGGGGTGATCAGACCGGGGCAGTTGGGGCCGATGACCCGGGTGCCCTTCTGCCGTGCGTACGTGGTGAAGGCGACGGAGTCGTGGACGGGGATGCCCTCGGTGATGACGACGGCCAGGCCGATACCGGCGTCGGCCGCCTCCATGACGGCGGCCTTGGCGTGGGCGGGCGGTACGAAGACGACCGTGACGTCGGCTCCGGTCTCCTGTATGCCGTCGGCGACCGATCCGAAGACGGGCACCGCACGGTCGTCGAAGTCGACGCTCCGGCCGGCTTTGCGCGGGTTGACTCCGCCGACGACGTTCGTGCCGGCGGCGAGCATCCGCCGGGTGTGCTTCATGCCCTCGCCGCCGGTCATGCCCTGGACGAGGACCTTGCTCTCCTTGGTGAGGTGGATCGCCATGTTCCGTCTCCTCAGGCTGTGGCGGCGAGTCGGGCCGCGCGGTTCGCGGCGCCGTCCATCGTGGTGGCCTGTTCGACCAGCGGGTGAGCGCGCTCGTCGAGGATGGCGCGGCCCCGGGCCGCGTTGTTGCCGTCGAGGCGTACGACGAGCGGTTTGGTCAGCCGGACGGTGTCCAGGGCGCGGACGATGCCGTCGGCCACCGCGTCGCAGGCGGTGATGCCGCCGAAGACATTGACGAAGACGGATTTCACGGCCGGGTCGGAGAGGATGACGGACAGTCCGTCCGCCATGATCTGCGCCGACGCCCCGCCGCCGATGTCGAGGAAGTTGGCGGGGCGGGCTCCGCAGCCGGCGACGACGTCGAGGGTCGACATGACCAGGCCGGCGCCGTTGCCGATGATGCCGACCTCGCCGTCCAGTTTGACGTAGTTGAGGCCCTTCGCCGCCGCGGCTGCCTCCAGCGGGTCGTCGTGGGCCGAGTCCTCCGCTCCCCACCGGGCCTGCCGGAAACGGGCGTTGTCGTCGAGGGTGACCTTGCCGTCGAGGGCCATGATCCGTCCGTCGCGCGTGCGGACGAGCGGGTTGACCTCGACGAGCAGGGCGTCCTCGCGGACGAGGACCTCCCAGAGCCGGACGAGGACGTCGACGGTCTGCGGTGGGAGGCCCGCCGCCTCGGCGATGCGGACCGCGGTCGCCGAGGTGACGCCCTCGGCGGGGTCGACGGGGATGCGCGCGACGGCCTCGGGGCGGGTGGCGGCGACCTCCTCGATGTCCATGCCGCCCTCGGCGGAGGCGATGGCGAGGAAGCGGCCGGCGGCGCGGTCGAGGACGTAGGAGACGTAGAACTCCTCCTCGATCTCCACGGGCTGGGCCAGCATGACCTTGCCGACGGTGTGTCCCTTGATGTCCATGCCGAGGATCTGGCGTGCCGTCAGTTCGGCGGCGGCCGGGTCGGCGGCGATCTTCACTCCGCCCGCCTTGCCGCGTCCGCCGGTCTTGACCTGTGCCTTGACGACGACGCGGCCGCCGAGCCGGCGGGCGATCGCGCGGGCCTCCTTGGGCGCGTCGGTGACCTCGGCCTTCGGCACCACGATGCCGTGTTCCTCGAAGAGTTGCCTTGCCTGGTGTTCGTACAGGTCCATCTCGGCTCCTGTCTGCGCATGTCTGCGAAGTCGCCGGAAGGTCGCTGGGAGAAGCCGGGGTCCGGCGTGGGAAAAGTGCCGCACACCCCCTGGACACCACTCATGGGATGCGGGATAACAAGCTTCATACAGTATTCGTCGACTGTATGCAATGTACTGCGAGAGCGGTACGCGAGCTGTACGCGAGAGCGTTCCCACCCCCTATGAAGGGACAGGACTTCGCCATGCCCGACGACACACAGGACCTGATCTCCGGCGGTCACCTCGTCGCCAAGGCCCTCAAGGCCGAGGGCGTCGACCGCATCTACACGCTGTGCGGCGGCCACATCATCGACATCTACGACGGCTGCGTGGACGAGGGCATCGAGGTCGTCGACGTACGTCACGAACAGGTGGCCGCGCACGCGGCCGACGGCTACGCGCGGATCACCGGCAAGCCCGGCTGCGCGGTCGTCACCGCGGGCCCCGGCACCACCGACGCCGTCACCGGCGTCGCCAACGCCTTCCGCGCCGAGTCGCCGATGCTGCTGATCGGCGGTCAGGGAGCCCTGACCCAGCACAAGATGGGGTCCCTGCAGGACCTGCCGCACGTCGACATGATGAACCCCATCACCAAGTTCGCGGCGACCGTGCCGGACACGGCGCGTGCGGCGGACATGGTGTCGATGGCCTACCGCGAGTGCTACCACGGCGCGCCCGGCCCCTCCTTCCTGGAGATCCCGCGCGACGTACTGGACGCCAAGGTCCCGGCGTCCGCGGCACGCGTGCCGCGGCAGGGCGCCTACCGTGCCTCGACGCGCTCGGCCGGCGACCCCGAGGCCGTCGAGAAGCTCGCCGACCTGCTGACGCACGCCGAGAAGCCGGCGATCCTGCTCGGCAGCCAGGTGTGGACCACCCGGGGCACCGAGGCGGCCGTCGAACTCGTCCGCACCCTCAACATCCCCGCGTACATGAACGGCGCGGGACGTGGCACCCTGCCGCCCGGCGACCCGCACCACTTCCAGCTGTCACGCCGGTACGCCTTCTCCAACGCCGACGTCATCGTGATCGTCGGCACGCCCTTCGACTTCCGCATGGGCTACGGCAAGCGGCTGTCGCCGACGGCGACCGTCGTGCAGATCGACCTCGACTACCGCACCGTCGGCAAGAACCGCGACATCGACCTCGGCATCGTCGGCGACGCGGGGCTGGTGCTGAAGTCGGTGACCGAGGCGGTGTCCGGAAGGATCAACGGCGGGGCCTCCCGGCGCAAGGAGTGGCTGGACGAGCTGCGCGCGGCCGAGCAGACCGCGCTGGAGAAGCGGCTGCCGCAGCTCAGGTCGGACGCCTCGCCCATCCACCCCTACCGGCTGGTCAGCGAGATCAACGACTTCCTCACCGAGGACTCGATCTACATCGGGGACGGCGGCGACATCGTCACCTTCTCCGGGCAGGTCGTCCAGCCCAAGTCGCCCGGCCACTGGATGGACCCGGGCCCGCTGGGCACCCTCGGCGTCGGTGTCCCCTTCGTGCTCGCGGCCAAGCAGGCGCGGCCCGACAAGGAGGTCGTCGCCCTCTTCGGCGACGGCGCCTTCTCCCTGACCGGCTGGGACTTCGAGACCCTCGTCCGCTACGACCTGCCCTTCGTCGGCATCGTCGGCAACAACTCCTCGATGAACCAGATCCGTTACGGCCAGGCCGCCAAGTACGGCAAGGAGCGGGAGCGGATCGGCAACACCCTCGGCGACGTCCCGTACGACCAGTTCGCGCGGATGCTGGGCGGTCACGGCGAGGAGGTCCGCGACCCCGCCGACATCGGCCCCGCGCTGCGCCGGGCCCGCGAGTCGGGCAAGCCGTCCCTGATCAACGTCTGGGTGGACCCGGACGCGTACGCCCCCGGAACCATGAACCAGACGATGTACAAGTGAGGTGAACGCCCATGACCGCCAAGGCACTTGACGGCATTCGCGTCCTGGACATGACGCACGTCCAGTCCGGGCCCTCCGCGACCCAGTTGCTGGCCTGGCTCGGCGCGGACGTCGTCAAACTGGAGGCCCCGACCGGGGACATCACGCGCAAACAGCTGCGCGACCTCCCGGACGTCGACTCCCTCTACTTCACGATGCTCAACTGCAACAAGCGGAGCATCACCCTCAACACCAAGACCGAGCGCGGCAAGGAGCTCCTCACCGAGCTGATCCGGCGCTCGGACGTCATGGTCGAGAACTTCGGACCGGGTGCCGTCGACCGGATGGGCTTCACCTGGGACCGCATCAAGGAGATCAATCCACGGATCGTCTACGCCTCCGTCAAGGGGTTCGGCGAGGGCCCGTACACCGACTTCAAGGCGTACGAGGTCGTCGCGCAGGCCATGGGCGGGTCGATGTCGACCACCGGTTTCGAGGACGGACCGCCGCTGGCGACGGGGGCCCAGATCGGGGACTCGGGCACGGGTATCCACGTGGTGGCGGGCATCCTCGCCGCACTGTTCCAGCGGGAGCACACCGGGCGCGGGCAGCGGGTGAACGTGGCCATGCAGCACGCGGTGCTCAACCTCTGCCGGGTGAAGCTGCGCGACCAGCAGCGCCTGACCCACGGTCCGCTCGCCGAATATCCCAACGAGGACTTCGGCGACGAGGTTCCCCGGTCCGGAAACGCCTCCGGCGGCGGGCAGCCCGGCTGGGCGGTCAAGTGCGCGCCGGGCGGGCCGAACGACTACGTGTACGTCATCGTGCAGCCCGTCGGCTGGAAGCCGATCAGTGAGCTGATCGGCCGGCCGGAGCTGGCCGAGGACCCCGAGTGGGCGACACCGGAGGCGCGGTTGCCCAAGCTCAACAAGATGTTCCAGCTGATCGAGGAATGGTCCTCGACGCTGCCCAAGTGGGAGGTGCTGGAGCGGCTGAACGCGCACAACATCCCGTGCGGGCCGATCCTGTCCACCAAGGAGATCATCGAGGACCCCTCGCTGGCCGCGAACGAGATGGTCGTCACCGTCCCGCACCCCGAGCGCGGCGAGTTCGTCACCGTCGGCAGCCCCCTGAAGCTCTCCGACTCCCCCGTCGACGTGGTCGCCTCCCCGCTGCTCGGCGAGCACAACGAAGAGGTGTTCGTCGGCGAGCTCGGGATCGGCGACGAGGAACTGCGTCTGCTCAAGTCGAACGGAGTGATCTGAGTGATGGCCGAGGACCGCACGCTCCGGGTGCGCGCGCTGCTCGACGCGGTGCGCGCCGACGGGCGCACCGCCCTCACCGCGCCCGAGGGCAAGGTGCTGGCGGACGCGTACGGGATCGCCGTACCGGGTGAGGAGTTGGCGACGGACGTCGAGGAGGCCGTGGCGTACGCGGCACGGTTCGGCGGGCCCGTCGTGATGAAGATCGTCTCACCGGACATCCTGCACAAGACCGACGCCGGCGGTGTGATCGTCGGTGTGGAGGGCGCGGCCGACGTGCGGGCGGCGTTCTGCCGGATCGTGGAGAACGCGCGCGCCTACGACCCCGCCGCCCGGATCGACGGTGTGCAGGTGCAGGAGCTGCTGCCGCAGGGGCAGGAGGTCATCGTCGGCGCGGTCACCGATCCGACGTTCGGGAAGGTGGTGGCGTTCGGGCTCGGCGGGGTGCTCGTCGAGGTGCTCAAGGACGTCACCTTCCGGCTCGCGCCGGTGGAGGCCGACGAGGCGCTGTCGATGCTGGACTCGATCCGGTCGGCGGAGATCCTGCGCGGGGTGCGCGGCCAGGAGGGCGTGGACCGGTGGGCGGTCGCCGAGCAGATCCGGCGGGTGTCGGAACTCGTCACGGACTTCCCGGAGATAGCCGAGGTGGACCTCAACCCGGTGATCGCCACCCCGGGCGGGGCCGTCGCCGCGGACATCCGCGTGATCCTGTCCACCGAGCCGCCCAGGGAACGCCGCCAGTACTCGCGCGAGGAGATCCTGACCTCGATGCGGCGGCTGATGCAGCCGCGTTCGGTGGCCGTGATCGGTGCCTCCAACGAGGCGGGCAAGATCGGCAACTCGGTGATGCGCAACCTCGTCGACGGCGGTTTCGCCGGGGAGATCCATCCGGTGAACCCCAAGGCCGATGACATTCTGGGCCGCAAGGCGTACAAGAGTGTCACGGACGTCCCCGGTGAGGTGGATGTGGCGGTCTTCGCGATCCCCGCCAAGTTCGTGGCCGCGGCGCTGGAGGAGGTGGGGCGCAAGAAGATCCCGAACGCCGTCCTCATCCCCTCCGGGTTCGCCGAGACCGGTGAGCAGGAACTCCAGGACGAGATCGTGGCGATCGCCGAGCGGCACGGCATCCGGCTGCTCGGGCCCAACATCTACGGCTACTACTCCACCTGGCAGGACCTGTGCGCCACGTTCTGCACGCCGTACGACGTCAAGGGCGGGGTCGCGCTGACCTCGCAGTCGGGCGGCATCGGGATGGCCATCCTGGGCTTCGCCCGCACCACCAGGACGGGTGTGTCGGCGATCGTCGGGCTGGGCAACAAGTCGGACCTGGACGAGGACGACCTGCTGACCTGGTTCGGGGAGGACCCGCGCACCGACTGCATCGCCATGCACCTGGAGGACCTCAAGGACGGGCGGGCGTTCGTGCGGGCCGCGCGGGAGACCGTGCCGAAGAAGCCGGTCGTGGTGCTGAAGGCGGGGCGTACGGCGGCGGGCGCGAAGGCCGCGGGCTCGCACACCGGCGCCCTGGCGGGTGACGACGCCGTGTACGACGACATCCTGCGGCAGGCCGGCGTGATCCGCGCGCCGGGACTGAACGACATGCTCGAGTACGCGCGCGCGTTGCCGGTGCTGCCCACCCCGAAGGGCGACAACGTCGTGATCATCACGGGGGCGGGCGGCAGCGGGGTGCTGCTGTCGGACGCGGTGACGGACAACGGGCTGTCGCTGATGGAGATCCCGCCGGATCTGGACGCGGCGTTCCGGGCGTTCATCCCGCCGTTCGGGGCGGCCGGCAACCCGGTGGACATCACCGGGGGCGAGCCGCCGTCGACGTACGAGGCGACGATCCGGCTGGGTCTCGAGGACCCGCGCATCCATGCGCTGGTGCTCGGTTACTGGCACACGATCGTCACGCCTCCCATGGTGTTCGCCGAGCTCACCGCGCGGGTGGTGGCCGAGTTCCGCGAACGGGGCATCGAGAAGCCGGTGGTGGCGTCGCTCGCGGGTGACGTGGAGGTCGAGGAGGCGTGCCAGTACCTCTTCGAGCGGGGGGTCGTGGCGTACCCGTACACGACCGAGCAGCCGGTGGCCGTGCTCGGCGCGAAGTACCGCTGGGCGCGTGCAGCGTCAAAGCTGGGGGCCGAAGGCCCCTCCGATAGGGCGGTGGCGGGCGACGGGCGGGATGTTGGGGGGCGGTTCATGAGGTGAGTGAACCGGGGGGCCGGCCGACGGTGCGCGTCGGCCGGCCCCGGGACCCGAGCGCGCACGAAAGGCATTGGACAGGGGGCGCTGGCCAGAACTTTCGACGCAAGGGGTGCAACACGACATGACAACGACCGATCTACCTGCTTCGGTTCCCTACCGGGAGGTGGCCGACGCGAACGGACGCGTCTACCGCCTCGGTGAGACCGACGTCGACATCATGGGCCGCAAACGCAAGTGGATGGTCATCCTGCCGTGGGTCGGCATGATGGGCATCAGCTCGGCGGAGTACGCGTTCGCGTCCGCCGAGGACACCCTGCACACGGCTCACTCGTGGAGCAGCGCGCACATCTTCTGGATGCTGGGAGTCTGGGTCTTCTTCCAGGCGGCGGTGGCCTTCCCGGCGGGCAAGCTGCGGGAGAGCGGCCGGCTGCCGGCCCGCTGGGCGATGATGTGCGGCGCGGTGGGGACGCTGCTGGGCTATCTCTCGCTCGCCTTCGCACCGCATGTGATCGTCGCGTATCTCGGCTTCGGCATGTTCAGCGGTATGGGCGCCGGCATGGTGTACGCGACCTGCGTGAACATGGTCGCCAAGTGGTATCCGGAGCGCAAGGGCGGCAAGACCGGCTTCGTGAACGGCGGTTTCGCCTACGGTTCGGTGCCGTTCGTCTTCATCTTCACCGGTTTCATGGACCTCACCAACTTCCGGTGGGTGCTGGTCTCCGTGGGTGTGTTCCTGGCCGGTGTGGTGGCGGTGTCCGGCTACTTCTTCAAGGACCCGCCGAAGAACTGGTGGCCGGCCGACATCGACCCGCTGAAGAAGCCGACCGACGCGCGCACCCGGCGCGCGCTGGAGAAGAACCCGCCGGCCGTGCACCAGTACACCCCCAAGGAGGCGTGGCGCACCGGCCGGGTGGCGCTGATGTGGTTCTGCCTGCTGTGCACCTCGGGCGTGAACATCTTCGGCATCGCCTTCCAGGTGCCCTTCGGTGACGACGCGGGCTTCGCCGGAGGCATCGTGGCGACCGCCATGTCCCTGAAGGCGATCGTCAACGGCACCGGCCGCGGTGTCATCGGCTGGCTCTCCGACCGATACGGCCGCAAGCAGTGCCTGATCTTCGTCTGTATCGTCCTCGGTCTGTCCCAGTACGGCATCCTGTTCTCCGGGAACATCGGGAACCTGCCGCTGTTCCTGCTGTTCTCGTCCATCTCCGGCTTCGGCGGCGGTGCCATCTTCCCGATGTTCGCGGCGATGACCGCCGACTACTTCGGTGAGAACAACAACGCCTCCAACTACGGCCTGGTGTACTCCTCGAAGCTGGTCTCCGGTCTGCTCGGGTCCGGCATGGGCGCCGTCGTGGTGGGCGCCTGGGACTACGCGGGCGCGTTCATCCTCGCCGGTTCGATCTCCCTGTTCGCCGGTTGCGTGGCCGTGTTCCTGCACCCCCCGGGGCGGCCGAAGGTCCGCATCACCCCGAATCCGCGGCCGCTCGGTGACGAGACTGCGTGAGCCCGCGGACCGCCTGAGCCGCACACCGTCCCTGTCACACGGCACCGGCACCGGCACCGGCGCGAGAGCTTCGTCCACACGGACCGGGCGGTCCCTCCCGCGTGCTGCGGGAGGGACCGCCCGGTCCGTGTGCGCTTTCGCGGTCAGCGGCGACGCTTGCGCAGGGCCGCCAGGTTGTCGTAGCTGATCTTGGCCTCGCGCAGCGACTGCCCGGGGTCGGTGGCGCTCGGGGCGGTGTCGTCCTCGACCATCGGGTTGTGGTAGTTCCGCTGCCCGACCCGGGAGAAGAACGTCGTGTAGTCGATGACGCCGGTTCCGAAGGGCACCATCTCGTAGCCCATGCCGTTGGTCGTGCTGACGACGCCGTCCTTGGCGTGGAACAGCGGGTAGCGCTTGTTGTTGCGGGCGACCAGGCCGGCCGGGTCGAAGACGTTCTGGCGCGTGGAGCCGTCGTGGGCGGTGTACGTGTGGAACTTGTACTGGGCGACATGCGCCCAGAAGACGTCCATCTCCAGCCAGACGGCCTTGGGGTCGGTGATCTTGAGGAAGTACTCCAGCTTCCGGATGCCCGAACTGCGGGTCGGCCGGCCCTGGTCGTCCAGCGGGCCGCCGTCGAGCAGGAAGCCGTAGGCGCCGTCGTGGTTGTGGGTGTAGAGCTTGATGCCCTCGCGGCGGGCGATCGCGCCGAGGGCGTTCCACTTGTCGGCGGCCACGTCCCAGTCGGCGCGGTGGGAGCTGCCGGTGGGGTCGCCTCCGGTGCCCATGTGGTCCAGGCCGAGGATGTTGGCGATCTCGAGGTGCTTCTTGAAGGTGTCCAGGTCCGCCGTGGTCAACGGCCAGGAGGACGGGATGAAGCCGTGGTTGCCCTGGGCGCGCAGGCCGTAGTCGTCGAGCCAGGAGCGCAGCAGCCTCGCTCCCGCGACGGATTCGAGACTGGCGCCGCCGGGTGCGTTCGCGTGCTGGTTGTAACCGGCGAACTCCACCTGGCGGTAGCCGTGGCGGGCCAGCTGCTTGAACACCTCGCGGAAGCCGGAGGGCAGATCGGTGGACAGGGGGTCGCGGCCGGTGGCGTCACGGACGGTGTAGAGGATGATGCCGCGCTTGTGCGGCGGGACGAGCACCTGCCCGCCGCTCCCGTGACCGTGGTCGTGCCCGTGGCCGTGGTCTCTGCCGCGGTCGTGGGCCAGGGCGGGGGCGGCCCCGAAGACGGGGAGCGCGACGGCCCCGGCCGCCACGGCGGTGCAGGTGCTGAGGAAACGGCGCCGGTCCACGCCCAGGGAGCGGCGCAGTCCCTCGTCCGGGGCGTCGGTGGCCGAGGCGGTGACGGTCTCGGCGCGGGAGTGGTCGGAGTACAGGGTCACGAGTGGCCTGCCTTCTCGGTCGTGGCCGGTTCCGGTCCCGCCGGGACCGGCCGTTGTCAGTGCCGTGTGTTTCACTCTCCGTAGCTGGATCTCGGAGGGGCCTGCCTGATGGTGCGTCAGCCGTGGTGCGTCAGCCGAGTCCGGCGAGCCGGAGCAGGAGTTGTTTGACATCGGTGGCCGCGACGCGGTCTCCGACGGCACGGGGGGTGGAGCAGATGAGGAGCGGACCGTCGTCGTCGCTCGCGGGGAGGCGGCCGTGGCTGCCCCGAATAGGTGACGGATCCAGGGGCACGACCGCCATCCGGTAGCGCATGCCGATCTTCTTGCGCGCCAGCGCGGTGGCCGCCTTGACCTTGACGTACGGGTCGAGGGGGTCCATGAAGAGCTCGACCGGGTCGTAGCCGGGTTTGCGGTGGATCTCGACGAGCTGCGCGAAGTCGGGCGCGCGCTCGTCGTCGAGCCAGTAGTAGTACGTGAACCAGGCGTCGGGTTCGGCGACGGCGACCAGTTCGCCGGCGCGCGGGTGATCGAGGTGATGGGCCTTCTTGCCCTCGTCGTCCAGGAGTTGGTCGATGCCGGGCAGCCCTTCGAGGGCGGCTCGGGTGGCGTCCAGGTCCTCGGGGCGGCGCACGTAGACGTGGGCGATCTGGTGGTCGGCGACCGCGAAGGCGCGCGACGCCATCGGGTCGAGGTATTCCATGCCGTCCTGCGTGTGCACCTCCAGCAGGCCCGCGCGGCGCAGGGCGCGGTTGATGTCCACGGTGCGGTTCACCCGGGTGATGCCGTACTCGGACAGCGCGACGACGGTGCGCCCCTCGGCGCGGGCGTCGTCCAGGAGCGGGGCCAGGGCGGCGTCCAGGGCGGCGGCGGCTTTCAGGGAGCGAGGGTCGTCGGGGCCGAAGCGCTGCAGGTCGTAGTCGAGGTGAGGGAGGTAGCAGAGGGTCAGGTCGGGGTGGCGGGTGCGGTTGATGTGGCGGGTCGCGTCGATGATCCACCGGCTGGAGACGAGGTCCGCGCCGGGGCCCCAGAAGTGGAAGAGCGGGAAGGTGCCGAGTTTCTCGGTGAGTTCGTCGTGCAGGGCCGGGGGCCTGGTGTAGCAGTCGGGTTCCTTGCGTCCGTCGGCGTAGTAGACCGGGCGGGGGGTGACGGTGATGTCGGTGTCGGCGCCCATGGCGTACCACCAGCAGATGTTGGCGACGGTGTAGCCGGGGTGGGCGCGCCGGGCGGCGTCCCAGAGTTTGTCGCCGGCGACGAGACCGTTGTGCTGGCGCCACAGCAGGATGTCGCCGAGTTCGCGGAAGTACCAGCCGTTGCCGACGATGCCGTGTTCGGAGGGGAGGGTGCCGGTGAGGAAGGTGGACTGGGCGGCGCAGGTGACGGCGGGCAGGACGGTGCCGAGCGGGGCCCGGGAGCCGGACTGGCCGAGCTTCTTGAGGTGGGGCATGTGGTCGAGGAGGCGGGGGGTGAGGCCCACGACGTCGAGGACGAGGAGGGGGGTGGGGCCGGCGGTGCGGTCCGTTGTGGGGTTCGGGGTCAAGGGAGTTCCTTCAGGCCTAGGTCCGTCAGCAGGTCGCGGGCGAGGGTGAGTTCGGCGGCGATGCCGTCGGCGAGCTGGGCGCGGCCCCGGGGCCGCAGTTCGGGTGGGAGGGCCTGCCAGGTGTAGGTCTCGACCTCGAGGTGGCGGGTGAGCGGGTGCGGGCCGCCGACGAGCCGGGTCAGGGCGGTCTTCAGGACGGGCAGCGTGGAGGTGAGGGGTGCGGTGGGGGCCGCGTGCAGCGGGACGTGGAAGTGGGCGCGCCAGGGTGCCGCGTCGGGCAGGGCGTCGCCGGTCAGGGCCTCGGCGAGGTCGTCGGTGCCGCGCAGTCCGGCGGCGATGGGGGTCCCTCCCGCTCGAGCGGAGTCGGGAGCGGGGGAGGTACGGGTCTGGTGCAGGAAGCGGGGTTCCGCGAAGGCGGCCAGGGCCTCGCGGACCTCGGGGAGGTGGGGCTGTTCGGCGTGGAGTGCGGCGGAGAGCTGGGACTTGACCACGGGGACGCCGGCCCGGGTGAGGTCGTCCAGGGCGGTGTGCGGGTCTTCGAAGGAGGTGGCGAGGTGGCAGGTGTCGACACAGATGCCGATGCGGTCGTGGCCGATCGCGGTGAGTGGTGCGATGGCGTCGTGGGTGGTTTCGACGACGCAGCCGGGTTCCGGCTCCAGGGCGATGCGGATGGAGCGCCCGGTCAGCTCCTGGAGCGCGTCGAGACGTTCGGCGAGGGTGCGCAGGGCGGTGCGGGAGGTTTCGGCGCGCTCCGGGTCGTGGGCGGTGCGCCAGGCCAGCGGCAGGGTGGAGATGCTGCCGTCGGGGACGTCGTCGGGGAGGAGTCCGGCGAGCAGGCGGGCCAGCGAGGTGGTGTGCTCCAGGCGTTCGGGATCGGCCCAGTCCGGCTTGTAGACGCGGTACTTGACCTCCTCGGCGCCGAAACCCTCGTAGGGGAAGCCGTTGAGGGTGACGACCTCGAGACCGCGCCGGTCGAGTGCGCAGCGCAGGCCGCGCAGGGCGGACGGGTCGGTGACCAGGGCGTGGGCGGCGTCCTTGGCGAGCCACAGGCCGATGCCGAGCCTGTCCCGGCCGAGGCGGCGGCGGACGGGCTCGCAGTGGTCCCGCAGCTGGGCGAGGACGCCGTCGAGGGTCTCGGCGGGGTGGACGTTGGTGCAGTAGGCCAGGTGGACGGTGGAGCCGTCGGGGTGGCGGAAGCGCATGGCTCACGCCTCCGCGGCGGGGGCGCCGGCGGTCCGCGCGGGCTCGTCCCTGGGCGCGCCGCGCAGGATGGAGTTGCCCTCGTGGGTGGCCTCGGTGGCGGTGACGTCGAGGGCCAGCCGGCCGCTGAGTCCGTAGAAGGCGACGGGGTTGCGCCACAGCACCCGGTCGACGTCGTCCTCGGTGAAGCCCTCGGCGAGCATCAGGTCGGCGACCTTGCGGGTCTTGAGCGGGTCGCTCTTCCCCCAGTCGGCCGCGGAGTTGACCAGGACCCGCTCGGGGCCGTGGGCGCGCAGGATCTCGACCATCCGCTCCTCGTCCATCTTGGTGTCGGGATAGACGGAGAAGCCCAGCCAGCAGCCGCTGTCCTTGGCCTCCTTGACGGTGGTCTCGTTGAGGTGGTCCATCAGGACACGGTCCATGGGCAGCGCGGACTCCCGGACGACGTCGAGCGTGCGGCGCAGACCGGCGAGCTTGTCGCGGTGCGGGGTGTGCACCATCGCGGGCAGGCCGTGGTCGGCCGCGAGCTGGAGCTGGGCGGCGAGCGCGGTGTCCTCGGCGGGCGTCATGGAGTCGTAGCCGATCTCGCCGACGGCCACGACGTTGTCCTTGACGAGATACCGGGGCAGCAGGTCGAGGACGGGCGTGCAGCGCGGGTCGTTGGCCTCCTTGGGGTTGAGGGCGAGGGTGCAGTGGTGGGCGATGCCGTACTGGGCGGCCCGGAAGGGTTCCCAGCCGAGGAGGGCGTCGAAGTAGTCGAGGAAGGAGGCCGGGGAGGTGCGGGGCTGGCCGAGCCAGAAGGCGGGCTCGACGACGGCGCGGACACCCGCCGCGTACATGGCCTCGTAGTCGTCGGTGGTCCGCGACGTCATGTGGATGTGGGGGTCGAAGAGGCGCATCAGGACTCCTTGCCGTGGGGGCCGTGGGTGCCGTGGGGGTCGTCCGTGGCGGGCGTCGAGGGGGCGGACTCGGGCCGGATCAGGGCCTGTACGCGGTGCAGGTCCTCCGGGACGGGGCGGCCCGCGGCGGTGCGCTCGTCGGCGTAGTCGCCGAGCATGCGGGCGAGTTCGCCGTCGCCCCGGGCGCGCTGGGGCAGGTCCGCCACCCGGTCCACGTCGACGCCGGTGAACAGGCACTTCAGTACGGCGTGCCGCCAGGCGTGGGCGTCGAGGTGCCGGGCGCAGTACGGGCCGACGGCGGCGGAGACGAGCCGGGTGTCGTTGGTGCGCAGCGCGTCCTCGACGAGCGGGCGGGCCTCGGGGCCGGGCACGAGGTGGGGCAGGGCGTGCAGGACGGCCCGGCGTTCGTCGGCGGTGCCCTGGTGGTAGACCCGGGTCAGCGCCTCGAGGTCGGCGCGGGCCACGTGCAGGATCAGGACGCGGGCGGCGTCGGCGTGGGCGGGGCCGCAGCGGCGGCCGGCCTCGGCCAGGCGCAGCTCCCAGACGGAGAGGGGCCCGTGGGTGCCGGGGCGGTCGGCCGCCTCATCGAGGGCCTGGTCGAGCCAGGCGCGGGCGGCTTCGCCGAGCTCGGCGGTGAGGGCGGCGCGCAGGTCGGCGGGCGGGACGTGGGCGGGGGTGGTGCCCTGGGGGTCCTGCCCGGTCGGGGTGCCGTCCGCGTCCCGGTGGTCGGAGGCGGCGCGGGGGGCGTGTGGCTGCGTCATGGGGGTGGCTCCCTTCAGTGGGTGGCGGAGGGCTCGCCCGAGTGGTTCGTGCGGGGGGACGCCGCCGCGGCCCGGTGGAGGAACGGGAGGGAGCGTTCGGCGAAGTGGGGTCCCGCGTGGGAGTGGCGGGGCAGTTCGACGACGGTCAGGCCCTGGTAGCCGGTGGCGGCGAGGGCCGCGAGGACGGGCGGGAAGTCGATCTCGCCGTCCCCGAAGGGCAGGTGTTCGTGGACACCGCGGCGCATGTCCTCGATCTGGACGTGGCGCAGCCAGGGGGCGGCGTCGCGTACGCAGTCGGCGGGAGGGAGGGGTTCGAGGCACTGGCAGTGGCCGATGTCCAGGGTGAGGCCGAGGGGTTCGGGGTCACCGAGCGTGCGGCGCAGGTGGTGGAAGTCGGCGAGGGTGGCGAGGAGGTGTCCGGGTTCGGGTTCGACGGCGAGCGGGACGCCGGCGGTGGCGGCGGCGTCCAGGACGGGGGTGAGGGTGTCGGCGAGGCGTTTCCAGGCGGTGTCCTCGTCCGTGCCGTCGGGGACGGTGCCGCTGAAGCAGTGCACGGCGTGCGCGCCGAGGTCGGCGGCGACGCGGACCGCCCTCAGGAGGAGGTCGACGCGGCGGGCGCGGTCGTCCGGGTCGGGGTCCAGCAGCGACGGGCCGTGCTTGCGGCGGGGGTCGAGCACGTAGCGGGCGCCGGTCTCCACGGTGACGCCGAGCCCGAGCGCGTCCAGCCGGTGCGCGACCCGGCGGGTGCGGGCTGCGAGGTCCGGGGCGAGCGGGTCGAGGTGCATGTGGTCGAGGGTCAGTCCGACCCCGTCGTAGCCGAGGTCGGCGAGCAGGGCCAGGGCGTCGTCGAGGCGGAGGTCGGCGAGGCCGTTGGTCCCGTAGCCGAAGCGGAGCAGGGGCGAGGGGACGCCGTTCGGGTTCCGGCTCACGTGATGCTCACCTTCCTCATGGCGGACCTCCTCGCGAACATCCGGCCGGTCGGGGCCAGGGCCGCGACGAGCAGGGAGGTGACGGCCGAGCCGGAGCGGGCGGCGAGCGCGGCCTGGAGCGGGATCGTGGCCCGGATGCCGCTCCCGACGGCGCGTTGGGTGAGCGGGGGCGAGGGGTTGAGCGTGGCGTGGAGGTAGGACCGGGCGGCCGTGGCGGCGTAGGCGGCGCCCAGGGCGGTGGTGAGGGCGCTGGTGGTCCGAGGTGGGCGTCCGGCGTGGCTGGAGCCCGGCAGGCCGGGGGCGGCTGCTGCCCGCCGGCCTGCCGGGAGTCGGGTGGGGCGGGTGACCAGTCGCGTCAGCGCCCCCGTCGTCGCGAGGGCCGCCAGCGGGGCCAGGACCGAGCCGCCGGTGGTCTCCCGGCGGGAGACGGCCGTGACCGCGAGGGTGTGCGTGCCGAGCAGCGCGGCGGAGGGCAGTGCGGCCCGGGTGCCGCCGCCGGTGGCGGCCGCGCCCAGGAGCAGGTCCAGTCCGCGGGCGGCGGCCATGGCCGCGGGACCGGCGGGGGTGTGCTTCAGGGCGAGGTCGTAGGCCCAGACGGTCGCCGCCAGGGGCGCGGCCACCGCGAGGGCGGGGCGTCCCGCACCGGCGGCGAGCGCCAGTCCGGCGCCGGTGAGGGCACCGGCGGCGGTGAGGGCGGCGGCCGGGCGGATGCGGCCGGAGGGAAGCGGGCGGTGCGGGCGTTCCACGGCGTCCTCGGCACGGTCCGCCCAGTCGTTCAGGGCCATGCCGGCCTCGTACAGGCACAGGGAGGAGCCGATGGCGAGCAGGGTGCGGGGCCCGGGGCGCGCGCCGGCCGCCGCCGCGCCGGCCAGGGCGTCGCCGGGGACGGTGAACAGCGCGGGCAGGCGCAGCAGTTCGGCCCAGGCGCCCGCGCGGCCGGAGCGGGGGCGGGAGGTGCGGGGCGCGGAGCCGGAAAGGGGCGTGGCGGCGCTCCCGTGGGCCCGGCCGTCCGTCGCCGTCGGCCCGGCCGTCGCGGGCGTGTCCCGTGCCGGGGCGGCCGCGCGGCTCATCGCCGCACCCCGTGCTCGTCGGCGCCGTCCCGCAGCCGTCCGGCGAAGCGCCTCAGCTCCGCGTACTGCTCGGCCAGCGAGGACGGGCCGTCCCCCACCGGGTCCTTGAAGTAGAAGCCGAGCTCGCCCAGCGGGCCGGACAGGCCCCGCTGCCGGGCGCGGACGACCAGCCGGGCCAGGTCGAGGACGAGCGGCGCGGCGAGCGCCGAGTCGCAGCCCTGCCAGGTGGTCTGCAGGACCATGCGGGCGCCGAGGAAGCCGTCGAAGGCGATGTGGTCCCAGGCCGTCTTCCAGTCGCCGAGCGCGGGTACGTCGTCGATGTGGACCTCGCCCTCGGGGGTGGTGCCGAGGGTGTCGGCGAGGACGCGGTCCTTGCCGGCGTTCTTGGCGGCGGCGGCCGCGGGGTCGGCGAGGGCGGCACCGTCGCCGCCGCCCAGGAGGTTGGTGCCGGACCAGGCGCGCACGGCGAGGGCGCGCTGCAGGAACATCGGGCCGAGCACGGAGCGCAGCAAGGTCTGCCCGGTCTTGCCGTCGCGGCCCGCGTACGGCAGACCCGAGGACTCGGCGAGCGGAGCCAGTGCCGGGTGGTGCAGGCCCGTGGAGGGGGTGAAGTTCACGTAGGGGCAGCCGGCGCGCAGGGCGGCCGCCGCGTAGCGGGAGCTCGGCGGCAGGGAGCCGTCGGCGGGAGCGGGCTCGGTGGAGGCGACGTTCACCACGACGGCGCCCGCGAGGCCCTGGCGGCGCACGAAGTCGCGGATGTCGTCGGCGAACACGTCGATCAGTTCGTCGTCGTGGCCGTCCGAGCCGCCGTCCGTGGCACCGGGCAGGGGGCCGCCGGGTCTGATCTCCCGGTCGGCGGCGACGAGTTCGGCGTGCACGGCGGAAGGCAGGCCGTGCGGCAGGACGCCGCCGGCGGCGAGGTGTTCGGCACGTTTGGGCAGCGGGCAGTCGACGGTGTCGTGGCCGCCGAAGACGAGGGAGGACAGCGGCGGCAGGCCGCACGAGGTGAAGTCGGGGGTCTCGGTGACCATGCCGGTCGGCGGGTGGAGTCCGGCGGTGACGGCGGCGCAGCCCGCGATCGCGGTCGTGGCCACGGATCCGCGCGCCCCGATGAGCCAGACGCCGAAGCGCGGGGCCGGGGAGGGGACGGAGGTGGGGGTGGGGAGGGACGGTTCGGCGGACATGGGCAGCCTCCTTGTCGTACGCGAACCGGGTGTGAGGCGCCGGAAGCGGGCCCGCGGGGCCCGGCGGGGTGCCGGGCGCGAGGCCCGGCCGGACGGCGGGCGGAGGTCCGGCGTCCTCCGCCCGCCGCCGTTCCGGTCGCCCTCAGGGCCTCTCGTTTGGATCACGCCGGGCTCGCGGGCCCTGGCACGCGCATCTGCGGCGTTGTCGTCGGTCGCCATGGCTCCGCCATGACTCCCTCCTCCGCCTTGCAGCTGCACGCACCAGGCCCCGCTCCCTGATCCGGCCTGATCCAAACAAAAGACCCTAGGAGGGCAGCTCCTTCAGCTGGATGTTGCGGAAGGAGACCTGGTCGTCGGCCCCGTGGTTCTGGAGGCCGATGTAGCCGTCGGTCAGGCTCCGCTCGGGGTCCTTGTTGGTGAAGTCGTTGATCTTGACTCCGTTGAAGAACACCTGGAGCCGTTCGCCCTGGACCTTGATCTCGTAGGAGTTCCACTGGCCGGACGGACGCAGGACCTGGTCACGGGCCTTGATGTTCGCCGACTGGAACGAGTAGACGGAGCCCGTGGTGCGGTCGGGCGCGTCCGTGGCGTCGATCTGGATCTCGTAGCCCTTGTTCACCGCGGACCAGGGGTCGTCGGAGGCCGGGAAGCCCACGAAGACACCGGAGTTGTCGTCGCCCCGCATCTTCCAGTCGAGCTTGAGGGAGTACGACTTCAGCTCCTTGGCCTGGTACCAGAGCAGGCCCATGCCGCCCTCGGTCTCCAGGGTGCCGTCCTTGACGTCGAACTTGCCGGGGCCGGCCTGTTTCCAGCCGTCCAGGGTCTGGCCGTTGAAGATCTTCCGGTAGTCCTTGCCGGGCTTGCAGTCCGCCTTGACCTGGCCGGTGGCGTACTGCAGACCGCCGAGCAGATGGGCGCGGAAGGCCTCCTCGGCGTAGGACTCCTTGGTGTGGCCGCCGCCGGTGTAGAAGGAGCGGCCGCCGCCGTAGCTCTGGCACCAGGCGATCGGGTGGTCGCCCTTCATGGTGCCGCCCTGGTAGGTCGTCTCGTCGAGGGTGGCGAGGACCTTGGCCTGCTCACGCGGGTTGGTGCGGTAGTTGTACCACTCGTCGGTGCGCTCCCAGGCGTCGTCCAGGTGCGCGGTGGACGGGTGGTCGTGGTCCTCGACGCGCACGGTGGCCTTCTGGATGGCCGGGTGCGAGTCGAAGTACGCGCCGACGAGACCGCCGTAGAACTCCCAGTCGTACTCGGTGTCGGCGGCGGCGTGGATGCCCAGGTAACCGCCGCCGTTCTTGACGTAGTCCTCGAACACCTTCTGCTGGGCGGTGTTCAGCACGTCACCGGTGGTGGACAGGAAGGCCACCGCGTCGTACTTGGCGAGGTTGGTGGTGGTGAACTGTCCGGCCTCCTCGGTCGCGTCGACCGTGATGCCGGCCGGGGCGCCGAGTTCCTTGAGGGCGGCGATGCCTGCCGGGATCGAGTCGTGCCGGAAGCCGGCCGTCCTGGAGAAGACCAGGACCTTCTTGCCGGCCTTGAACGGCTCGGTGGAGAAGTCGAAGTCGTCCACGTCGTACAGCGCGCCGTCGCCGCCACGGAAGACCAGGTAGATCTCCGTGGTCTTCTTCGGCAGGGACCGCAGCGGCACGTCGACGTTCTGGAACGTCTCCCAGCTGCCGGTCGGCGGGATGTACGCCGAGCCGTGCAGCGGCCCGTCGGGCGAGCCGGTGCGCAGTTCGATGAAGCCGCCGGCGCCGCCGGAGGAGGCCCGCACGGTCATCTTCTTCTGCCCGTCGAACCGGTAGGGGCTGAAGGAGATCCAGTCGCCGTCGTGGATGTCGCCGACGGTCTTGCCGCCGTTGGCGGCGGTCTTGTCGAAGGTCTTCACTCCCGACTGGGTGGTGAAGTGCTCGGCCTGGCGGTGCAGCGGCTGGAGCACGGTGCGCGCGGTGCCGGTCAGGACCTCCTGGCCGTTCGCCCCACCGTCGGTGTAACTGGCGCCGACGACACCGTAGATGTTGGCGTTGGGGTCGTGCCCGCCGTCCCCGGCGGGCGGCTTGAGGGTGCCCTCACAGCCCGTCTCGCTGGTCAGCTCGTGGGCGTGGGAGTCGTGGCCGAGGCTGTAGACGACCTTGACCTTGGAGCAGTCGACCTTCTCCTCGGGGTCGGTGACGGTCACCTTGAAGGGGACGGGCTCACCGAAGGCGGCCAGGC
Organism: Streptomyces sp. M2CJ-2; assembly: GCF_016757295.1. NCBI lineage: Bacteria > Bacillati > Actinomycetota > Actinomycetes > Kitasatosporales > Streptomycetaceae > Streptomyces > Streptomyces sp. M2CJ-2. The sequence goes on from NZ_JAESIF010000008.1 coordinate 37,010, forward strand.
TGCCGTTGCCCGGGACGTCGATCGTCACCTTGGGCTCGGTGTTGCCGACCACGATGCGGACGCTGGCGTTGCCGGTGTTGCCCTCGGGGTCCTTCGCGGTGAAGGTCGCGGTGTAGGTGCCGACCTTCTTGTACTTGTGGGTGGGCTTGAGACCCTCGCCCTTGGTGCCGTCGCCGAAGTCCCAGCTGTAGGTGAGGTCCGGGGAGTCGGCGTCCTTGGCGGAGGCGGTGAAGGCGACCTTGAGGCCGGCCGCGCCGGAGGTCTTGTCGGCGCTCACCTCGGCGATCGGGGAGAAGCCGTCCTGGGCGTTCTCGATCCGGTACAGCGCGGAGTTGTCGTCGCCCTGGAACCAGGAGAGGCCGTAGTCCAGGACGTAGAGCGCGCCGTCGGGGCCGAAGTCCATGTCCATGATCTGGGTGCCGGTCCACGGGAAGTCGTTGATCTTCGCGACGGAACCGTTCTCAGTCTGCTCGATCCGCTTGATCCAGCGGCGGCCGAACTCACCCGCGAAGAAGTCGCCGTCGTACGCCTCGGGGAACTTCACCTTGGAGTCGAGGTCCGGGTCGTAGCGGTAGACCGGGCCGGCCATCGGGGACTCGGAGCCGCTGCCGAACTCGGGCACGGAACCGCCGTCGTAGGGGATCCAGGCGGGCTGGGCGGGCGGCAGGTCGGTGAGACCGGTGTTGTGCGGCGAGGTGTTCTTCGGGGCGTCGCAGTCGAACGTCTCGCCGGAGGTCTTGGTGGCGAAGTCGTAGTCGACGTAGGCGTCGTTGTCGCCGGTGCAGAACGGCCAGCCGAAGTTGGCGGGCTCGGTGACCTTGGCGAACTCGACCTGTCCCGCCGGGCCCCGCTTCGGGTCGGCGGCGCCGGCGTCGGGGCCGTAGTCGCCGACGTAGACGGTGCCGGTCTTCTCGTCGACGCTGATCCGGAACGGGTTGCGGAGGCCCATCGCGTAGATCTCGGGGCGGGTCTTCTCGGTGCCGGGGGCGAAGAGGTTGCCCTCCGGGACGGTGTACGAGCCGTCCTCGGCGACCTTGATGCGGAGGATCTTGCCGCGCAGGTCGTTGGTGTTGCCGGAGCTGCGGCGGGCGTCGAAGGCGGGGTTGCGGCCGGGCCGCTCGTCGATCGGCGTGTAGCCGTCGGAGGCGAAGGGGTTGGTGTCGTCGCCGGTGGACAGGTAGAGGTTGCCCTCGGCGTCGAAGTCGATGTCGCCGCCGACGTGGCAGCAGGTGCCGCGGGACGCCTCGACGTCCAGGACCTTCTTCTCGCTGGCCATGTCCAGCGTGCCGCCCGGGTTGAGGACGAACCGGGAGAGGCGGTTGACGCCGTCGAACTTCTCGAAGTCCTCGGCGGTGCCGGTCTCCGGGGCGTCGCCCGCGGGGGTGTCGAGCGGCGGGGCGTAGTAGAGGTAGACCGCCCGGTTGTTCTCGAAGTCCGGGTCGATGCCGACGCCCTGCAGGCCCTCCTCGTCATGGCTGTAGACGGGGATCCTGCCGGCGACCTTGGTGACGCCGCCCTGGTCGGTGAGGCGCAGTGTGCCGTCGCGCGAGGTGTGCAGGACGCTGCGGTCCGGGAGCACGGCGAGCGACATCGGCTCGCCCGTCTCGGGCTCGCCCTTGGCGAGCGGCACCTGCTGGAACTGCCCCTCGGCGGCCGCCGGTTCGTCGTGCTCCGGGTGGCCCGGGTGGGCGCCGGCGACGGTCGCCGGGGCGCCCACGGCCAGCATCAGGCCGGTGAACAGGGCGAGGGTGGTGCGAAGTCTGGGACGCCTCGTGGTGTGGGTGGGTTTGAGTCTGCTTCTGTGCACGAAGTCCCTCCGGGAACGGGGTGGGGCCGTACGGAACGGTGCGAAGACGTGCGGTGCGTGCGGATGCCGGGGTGCGCCGTCACCCCGGAGGCGTGGGTGTCCTGAACACTTCAGGGACGGTAACCGCGTTCTTCCGGAACGAACACCCCTTGGGCCAGTGCTGTCCGAACTTTTCCCCGACGCAGGACAAAGCGGGATCCGGGCAGGCCGGACCGGGGGCCGGCGGATGCTCCGGCCCCCGCCCCCGACCTGCCGTCGGGCGTGCGGTTCAGCTGTTGAACGCGGCGTCGAAGGACGCGCTGGGCGGCTCGAAGTCGTACGCCTTGAGCCGGGTCAGCGCCTCCGGGGCGCCCTGGAGCCGGTCCATGCCGGCGTCCTCCCATTCGACGGAGACGGGGCCCTGGTAGTCGATGGAGCGCAGCATGCGGAAGACGTCCTCCCAGGGGACGTCGCCGTGGCCGGCGGAGACGAAGTCCCAGCCGCGCCGGGGGTCGCCCCAGGGCAGGTGGGAGCCGAGGCGGCCGTTGCGGCCGTCGAGGCGCTTGCGGGCCTCCTTGCAGTCCACGTGGTAGATCCGGTCGCGGAAGTCCCACAGGAAGCCGACCGGGTCGAGGTCCTGCCACACGAAGTGGGAGGGGTCGAAGTTGAGCCCGAAGGCCGGCCGGTGGTCGACCGCCTCCAGGGTGCGCACGGTGGTCCAGTAGTCGTACGCGATCTCGCTGGGGTGCACCTCGTGCGCGAACCGCACGCCCTCGGCGTCGAAGACGTCCAGGATCGGGTTCCAGCGCGTCGCGAAGTCCTCGTAGCCGCGGTCGATCATCGACTCGGGAGCGGGCGGGAACATGGCGACCAGGTGCCAGATCGCCGACCCGGTGAATCCGATGACGGTGTCGACGCCGAGGCGGGCCGCGGCGCGCGCGGTGTCCTTGATCTCGGCGGCGGCCCGCTGTCGTACGCCCTCGGGTTCGCCGTCGCCCCAGATCCTGGCGGGCAGGATGGCCTGGTGGCGCTCGTCGATGATGGCGTCGCACACCGCCTGGCCGACCAGGTGGTTGGAGATCGCCCAGCACGTGAGGCCGTACTTGTCGAGGAGCTGGTGACGGGAGGCGACGTAGGACGGGTCGGCTAGCGCCTTGTCGACCTCGAAGTGGTCTCCCCAGCAGGCGAGTTCGAGGCCGTCGTAGCCGAAGTCGCGGGCCAGTCGGCAGACCTCCTCCAGGGGCAGGTCCGCCCACTGTCCGGTGAACAGCGTGAAGTTGCGCGGCATCGGTGTCCGTCCTCCTCAGGCGGCGATCGGCGTGTAGAGGGAGTTCTTCTCGGCGCTCTCCTCCACGGCCGCGAGCACGCGTTGCACCTGCAGCCCGTCGGCGAAGGAGGGTTCGGGTGTGCGGCCGTCGGCGACCGCGTGGACCAGGTCGCGGGCCTGGTGCACGAAGGTGTGCTCGTAGCCGAGGCCGTGGCCCGGCGGCCACCAGGCGTCCAGGTAGGGGTGGTCGGGTTCGGTGACGAGGATGCGGCGGAACCCCGCGTGCGCGCCGGGCTCGGTGCCGTCGTGGTAGGAGAGCTCGTTGAGCCGTTCCAGGTCGAAGGCCAACGAGCCGCGCTCACCGTTGAGTTCGATGCGCAGGGCGTTCTTTCGGCCGGTGGCGTACCGGGTGGCCTCGAAGGAGGCCAGGGCACCGGAGGCGAAGCGGCCGGTGAACAGGGCGGCGTCGTCGACGGTGACCTGGCCGGTGCCGGTAGCCCCGACGGCATCGACGGCGGCCAGTCCGCTGGTGGGCCCGGCGGGCAGCGGCCGCCGGCGGACGAACGTCTCGGTGAGCGCGGAGACGCCCGCCAGCCGCTCCCCCGCCAGGTACTGCGCCAGGTCGACGATGTGCGCGCCGAGGTCGCCGAGCGAGCCGGAGCCGGCCTGTTCCCGGCGCAGCCGCCAGGTCAGCGGGAACGCGGGGTCCACCAGCCAGTCCTGGAGGTACGCCACCCGTACGTGCCGCAGGGTGCCGATGCGGCCCTCGGCCACCATCCGCCGGGCCAGCGCGGTCGCGGGTATCCGGCGGTAGTTGAAGCCGACCATCGCCAACCGGCCCTGTCCCTGGGCCTCTTCGGCGGCGCGGACCATCGCCTCGGCCTCGGCGACGGTGTTGGCGAGGGGCTTCTCGCACAGCACGTGCTTGCCCGCGGCGAGGGCGGCCACCGCGATCTCGGCGTGGCTGTCGCCCGGCGTGCAGATGTCGACGAGGTCGACGTCGTCCCGTTCGACCAGGGCACGCCAGTCGGTCTCGGTGTCCGCCCAGCCGTGGCGGTCGGCCGCCGCGCGCACCGCGGTGGCGTCCCGGCCGCAGAGCACGGCCAGTTCGGGGCTCAGCGGCAGGTCGAAGACGCGGCCCGCGGTGCGCCAGCCCTGGGAGTGGGCGGCGCCCATGAAGGCGTAGCCGACCATGCCGACGCGCAGGGGTGGCTTCCCCGTTTCTGCGCCGTCTACCCCATCTGACTGCTGCGGCTGTGCCATACGGTTGTCCTCCTCGTCGTCGTGGCGGGCGGGGGTGGGCCCCGCCCGGTGGGCCGGTCAGGCCCGTGGGGCGGGGCTCCTCACTTGAAGCCGGTGGACATGTACTGGTCGACGTTCTCCTTGTCGACCACGGCCGAGTAGCAGGTCAGCGAGGTGGGGATCTCGAACTCGGCGAGGCCGCCGACACCCTTGCCCTGGCCGAGGGCGCGGGCCAGGTCGATCGCGGAGGCGGCCATCGACGGCGGGTACAGCACCGTCGCCTTCAGGACGCCGTTGTCCGCCTTGATGGCCTCGAAGGCGGAGAGCGCGCCCGCGCCGCCGACCATCAGGAAGTCGTCGCGCCCGGCCTGCTCGACTGCGCGCAGCGCACCCACGCCCTGGTCGTCGTCGTGGTTCCACAGGGCGTCGAACTTCGACTGTGCCTGGAGGAGTTGGGCCATCTTGGCCTGACCGGACTCGACGGTGAACTCGGCGGCCTGACGGGCCACCTTCTTGATGTTGGGGTAGTTCTTCAGTGCGTCGTCGAAGCCCTGGGTGCGCTGCTTGGTGAGTTCCAGGTTGTCCAGGCCGGCCAGTTCGACGACCCGGGCGTTCGGGGTGTCCTTGAGCTTCTCACCGATGTAGTGCCCGGCGTTCAGGCCCATTCCGTAGTTGTCGCCGCCGATCCAGCAGCGGTAGGCCTGCGGGGTGTTGAAGATGCGGTCGAGGTTGACGACGGGGATGCCGGCCCGCATCGCCTTCAGCCCGACCTGGGTGAGCGCCTTGCCGTCGGCGGGCAGTACCACCAGGACGTCGACCTTCTTGTTGATGAGGGTCTCGATCTGGCCGATCTGCTGGGCGGTGTCGTTGGAGCCCTCGGTGGTCTCCATGGTGACGTCGGAGTACTTCTCGGCGCGCTTCTTGGCCTGGTCGTTGATGGCGTTGAGCCAGCCGTGGTCGGCCTGCGGTCCGGCGAAGCCGATGGTGACCGGCTTGCCGGACTTGTCGTCGGCGGCCGGCTGGTCGCTCGCGGCCGGCTTCGCGTCGCTCGGTTCGTTGCTGGTGCAGCCGGTGACGAGGACACCGGCGGACACGGCGGCGGCTGAGAAGAGCAGCCCTCTGCGGCTCGTGAAAGGCATCGGCTCTGGCATGGCGGTGAACCCTTTCGTCAGGTCGTGCTCGCGGTACGGCGCTGGACCAGCACGGCGGCGACGATGATCGCGCCCTTGGCGATCTGCTGGACGTCGCTCTGCAGGTTGTTCAGGGCGAAGATGTTGGTGATCGTGGTGAAGATCAGGACGCCCAGCACGGAGCCGACGATGGTGCCGCGGCCTCCGGTGAGCAGGGTGCCGCCGATGATCGCGGCGGCGATGGCGTCGAGTTCGTAGAGGTTGCCGTTGGTGTTCTGGCCGGATCCGGCCAGGACGATCAGCAGGAAGGCGGCGATGCCGCAGCACAGCCCGGACAGCAGGTAGAGGTACAGCCGCTGGCGCCGGACGTCGATGCCGGCGAGCCGGGCCGCTTCCGGGTTGCCGCCGACGGCGATGGTGCGGCGCCCGAAGGTGGTCCGGTTGAGCACCAGCCAGCCGATGACGGTGACCGCCGCGAACACCAGGACCAGGGGCGGGATGCCGAGGACGTAGGAGTCGCGTTCACCGAGGTCGAGGACCCCGTCGACGGTGACGACCTGGGTCCGCCCGTCGGTGATCAGCAGGGCCAGGCCGCGGGCCGAGGCGAGCATGGCGAGCGTCGCGATGAACGGGACCATCCCGCCGTAGGCGATGAGCACCCCGTTGACCAGGCCGCAGCCCAGTCCGACGAGGACGGCGGTGAACAGGATGCCGGCGAAGCCGAACTCCTGGGTGGCCACGGTGGTCGCCCACACCGAGGACAGGGCGACGATCGCGCCGACCGACAGGTCGATGCCGCCGGAGGTGATGACGAAGGTCATGCCGACGGTGACGACGCCGATGACGGAGGCCAGGGTGAGGACGAGTTGGAGGTTGCGGGTGTCCAGGAACTCGTCGGGTCTGGTGATGCCGCCGATGAGGACGAGGGCGGCGAGCACGCCGATCAGCGACAGCGTACGGGCGTCGGCGCGGAACAACACGGCGCGCCGGGCGGGCGTTTCGCCGGTGGCCGGCACCTTGTCGGTGCTGTCCCGCGGCGGGGAGACGGGCTGCGTCATGACGCCGGACTTCCTTCCATGACGAGGTCGAGTACACGGTGTTCGTCGAGCTCCCGGGCGGGTGCCGTGTGGACGACGTCGCCTTCCCGGAGCACCAGGACGCGGTCGGCGAGGCCGAGCACCTCGGGCACCTCGCTGGAGACGAGCAGCACGGCGAGGCCTTCGTCCGCCAGGCGGCGGACGACCGCGTACAGTTCGGCGCGGGCGCCGACGTCGACGCCGCGGGTGGGTTCGTCCAGCAGCAGCACCCGGCAGCCGCGCAGCAGCCAGCGGGCGAGCACGGCCTTCTGCTGGTTGCCGCCGGACAGGGTGCGCACCGGCACGTCCGGGTTGTCCGGCCGGAGCGACAGCTCACGGGTGGCGGCGCGGGCGGCGCCCAGTTCCGCACCCCGGTCGATCCAACCGGCGCGGGAGAAGCGGGACATGGAGGAGACCGACACATTGCGGGTGACGGACTCCAGCATGAGCAGGGCCTGCGCCTTGCGTTCCTCGGGGGCGAGTCCGATCCCGGCGCGCACGGCGGCGCGGACGCTGCCCGGCCGCAGCGGGCGTCCGTCGACCAGGACACGGCCGGTGTCCGGTTTGCGGGCCCCGTAGACGGTCTCCAGGATCTCGGAGCGCCCGGAGCCGACCAGACCGGCGAGCCCGACGATCTCCCCGGGGCGCAGCTGGAGGTCGAGGGGGGCGAACTCGCCCTTGCGGGACAGCCCTTCGACGGTCAGCACCGGTTCGCCGGTCGGCGGGGAGGCGGGCCGCCGGGGGAAGACGTACTCGACGTCGCGGCCGGTCATCAGGGAGACCACCTCACGGGTCGGGGTGGACTTCGCGGGCAGCCCGCCCGCGACGGCCCGGCCGTCCTTCAGCACGGTCACCCGGTCCCCGATGCGCCGGATCTCCTCGAGGCGGTGCGAGATGTAGACGACGGCGACTCCGTCGGCGGTGAGATCGGCGACGATTCTGAAGAGGTTCTCGACCTCGTCCGGGTCGAGTGCCGCCGACGGTTCGTCCATCACGATGAGGCGTACGTCGTGCGAGAGCGCCCGTGCCATCGAGACGATCTGTTGCTGTGCCGCCGACAACTCCCCCACCGGCCGGGTCGGTTCGATCTCCGGGTGCCCGAGCCGGGCCAGCAGCCGGCTCGTCGCCTCCCGGGACGTTCTCGGGCGGACCACGAACCCGGCGGTCGTCGGCTCCTGGCCGAGGTGGACGTTCTCGGCGACCGTCATGTGCTCCACCAGGTCGAGTTCCTGGTAGATGGTGGCGATACCGAGGCGCATGGCGGCGATCGGCGAGCGCAGGGTGACCGCTTCTCCGCGCCAGCGGATCGTGCCCGTGTCGGGCTGGTGGGCGCCGGCCAGCACCTTGATCAGGGTGGACTTGCCGGCGCCGTTCTGGCCGAGCAGGCAGTGCACCTCACCGGCCTGGACGTCGAGGTCGACGCCGTCCAGGGCCCGGACGCCGGGGAACGACTTGGTGATGCCGGACATGCTGAGCAGCGGTGGTTCGGGTGCCATGCGGATTCCCCTCGGCGGGCGTGCGGGCCGGTGTCAGGGCGCGGTCGGGCCAACGTTGTCAGAGCAGGGATGGAGCGGCGGAGCCGTACGTGGTGCCGGTGCGCTGTTCCGTGCGGTGAAAGCCGTGAAGCCGTGAAGCCGTGAAGAACGGTGCGAACGGTGCGGTGGTGCCGTGGGCTGCTTACGCGGGTGAGAACAGGTGGTCGCTGATGAGCCGGGCCGCGCCGATGACTCCGGCGGTGGGGCCCAACTCCCCGAGGACGATGGGCAGGTTGCCGGTCGCCAGGGGCAGCGACTGGCGGTAGACCTGGGTGCGGATGGCGGCGAGCAGGGTGTGGCCGAGACCGGTCACACCGCCGCCGATCACCACCAGGCCGGGGTTGAAGAAGCTGACCAGGCCGGCGATGACCTGGCCGGTGCGGTTGCCGCCCTCGCGGATCAGGTCGAGGGCGGTGGCGTCCCCCGCGGCGGCCGCGGCGGCGACGTCGACGGCGCTGAGCGTGCCGTTCGTCTCCAGGCGGTTCGCGAGTTCGGCGGAGAGCCGCTGTTCGGCGGCCTCCATGGCGTCCCGGGCGAGGGCCGAGCCGCTGAAGTGGGCCTCCAGACAGCCCCGGTTGCCACAGGCGCACGGGCGGCCGTCGGGTACGGCCTGGATGTGTCCGATGTCGCCGGCGCTGCCCGTCGTACCGCGGTAGACCTCACCGCCGACGACGATGCCGCAGCCGATGCCGGTACCGATCTTGACGCAGAGGAAGTCGCCGACGGTGCGGGCCACACCCGCGTGCTGCTCCCCCATCGCCATCAGGTTCACGTCGTTGTCGACCATGACCGGGCAGCCGAGGTCCTGGCTGAGCGCCTCCCGCACGGGGAAGCCGTCCCAGCCGGGCATGATCGGCGGCGCCACCGGGACGCCCTCGGGGAAGCGGACCGGGCCCGGGACGCCGATACCGGCGCCGTCGAACCCCTCGGCGAGCCCGGTGGCCTTCAACTTCGCCGCCATGGAAAGGACTTGTTCGAACACCGCGACCGGTCCGTCACGGACGTCGATGGGCTGGTTGAGGTGCCCGAGGATCTCCAGTTCGGCGTTGGTGACGGCGACGTCGACCGAGGTCGCGCCGATGTCCACGCCGAGGAGACGCAGGTGCGGGTTGAGGCGGATGTTGTGGGAGCGCCGGCCGCCGCGCGAGGCGGCGAGTCCGTCGGCCACGACGAGTTCCGTCTCCAGCAGCCGGTCCACCTCCACGGCCAGCTTCGACCGGGAGAGGTCGACCTGGTCGCCCAACTGGGCACGGGAGTTGGGGCCACCGTCGCGCAACAGCCGGAGCAGTCGGGCCTGATGGGCGTTCGCGGGTCGTGCGGTCATACGTCTCACGAACCCCTCCCCGCCTCTGTCGGCCTGTGCGCGCCGGATTCCGGCCACGTGCGTGGCGTGCTTTCGGAGGGAACGTAGCAGTGGCTGCCGGAGGTGGGAAGAAGTCGCGCAGGAATTGGCCCCCACTTTTTCCACTCACAGGACAAAGGGGCCCGTGCGGAGCCACGCGGGCCCCTTCCCGCGGTCGGGTTCCCGCGCCCTGGAAGCGCGGTCAGGACTCCACTGCCGACAGGGCTTCACTGCCGACAGGACGTCGATGTCGTCAGGAAGCCGGTGACGTCAGGACTTCGCCTGCGCGAGGTACGAGCGCCGGGTGTGCTCGGTGTGTTCGCGCATGAGCCGCTCGGCCAGCCGCTCGTCGCGGTCGGCGACGGCGGCGATCAGGTCGCGGTGCTCGGCCCAGGACCGCTCTCCGCGCTGCCGGGCGACGGGGGCGTGGTACCAGCGCACCCGGCGGCCGACCCGGGCGGCGAGTTCGGCGAGGACCGCGTTGCCGGCCAGGTCCATGATCTTGGCGTGGAAGCGGGCGTTGAGGACGACGGCGGCGTCCACGTCGTCGGAGGCGACGGCCTCCAGGCCCAGCGCCAGGATCTCCTCCAGGGCCTCGACGCCCGCGCTGTCGGCGTTGAGCGCGGCGAGCCTGGCGGCCTCGGCCTCCAGCAGCGTGCGCACGGTGAGGAGTTGGTCGGCCTCCTGCTCCGTGGGCTCGTGCACGAACGCGCCCTGCGCGGGGCGCAGATCGACCCAGCCCTCGGTGTTCAGCCGCTGCAGCGCCTCGCGCACCGGCTGCCGGGAGACCCCGAGGTGACCGGCGAGTTCACTCTCGACCAGATGCTGGCCGGGCTGGAGGGCGCGCGTGGTGATGAGTTCGAGCAGTGCCTCGTAGACCCGGTCCCGTAGCGGTCCCGGTCGTTCGAGCTTGGGCACCGCCCCCTGGGGCAGTCCGGTCGACAGCATCACGGTCCCCCTCCTCGGCAGCTCGCGCCCGGCCGCACGGCCGGTCGTTCGGCGCCGCCAGTAGTGATTGTCTTTCGTCTACAGTCTACGGCGCCCACATACCAGGGAGAGGGGGAGTCGATCGCGTCACACCCGTGCGAGGGGGATCTTCAGGGGCAGCGGACGACCTGCCCCGCGTACGACAGGTTCCCGCCGAAGCCGAAGAGCAGGACCGGGTCGCCGGACGACACCGCGCCCCGCTCGACGAGCTTGGCGAAGGCGAGCGGGATGCTCGCGGCCGATGTGTTGCCCGACTCGGTGACATCGCGGGCGACGACGGCGTTGACGGCGCCGATCTTGAGCGCGAGGGGTTCGATGATCCGCAGGTTGGCCTGGTGCAGCACCACCCCGGCGAGTTCCTCCGGGGCCAGTCCCGCCTTCTCACAGGCCTGGCGGGCGATGGCCGGCAGCTTCGTGGTCGCCCAGCGGTACACGCTCTGCCCCTCCTGCGCGAACCGCGGCGGCGTCCCCTCGATCCGCACCGCGTTGCCCATCTCCGGCACCGAGCCCCACAGCACGGGACCGATCCCGGGCTCCTCGGAGGTCTCGGTCGCCTCGACGACCGCGGCCCCCGCCCCGTCGCCGACGAGCACGCAGGTGGAGCGGTCGGTCCAGTCCGCCACCTCGGACATCTTGTCGGCGCCGACGACCAGCGCGCGGCGCGCGGCGCCGGCCCGCACGGCGTGGTCGGCGGTGGCCAGCGCATGGGTGAACCCGGCGCACACCACGTTGACGTCCATCGCGGCCGGCCCGGGGATGCCGAGGCGGGCGGCGACCCGGGCCGCCATGTTGGGCGAGCGGTCGATCGCGGTGGACGTGGCGACCAGCACCAGATCGATCTCGGTGGGGGTGCGGCCGGCCGCCGCCAGCGCCTTGGCCGCGGCGTGGGCGGCCAGTTCGTCGACGGGCTCCTCCGGGCCCGCGATGTGACGGGTGCGGATGCCGACCCGGCTCGTGATCCACTCGTCGCTGGTGTCGACCATGCCCGCCAGCTCCTCGTTGGTGAGCACCCGGGCGGGCTGGTAGTGGCCGACGGCGGCGATGCGCGAGCCGATCATGGGTGGATCCCCCTCGTGTTGCGGTTGCGGGATCCTTCAGTCTGGTCAGTGACCCACGGGTACACCGGCAGGTGATGCGACAGGAATCGGGCGCCGGGCTTGTCGGCTTCGGTCAGGCCCGCGGACGTCCGGACACGCGTCCCGATGTGCCCGGACACCGCCCGTCACCCGGTGAACAGTTGTGTCGCCTTCCGTACGAGTTCGTACAGCCCGTAGGCGAGCGGCACCCCCACCCACAGCCAGGCGAAGGTGATCAGCCCGCGGCGGGCGGGGCCGGCTCCGCCCGCGTCAGGCGGACTCGTGCTGCTGTCGCCGGTCATCGGCGGCCTCCTTCGTCAGGTCGGGGCGGGGGACGTGGTGGCGGGGATGCACGGGCCGGACGAGTTCGTTGGCGACGAAACCGACCACGAGCAGGCCGATCATGACGAGGAACGACAGCCCGTACAGCGACGAGCCGTGCTTCCCCGCCTCCTCCTGCCGGTCGGCGACCCAGTTCACGATGAGCGGCCCGAGCACGCCGGCCGTGGACCAGGCGGTGAGCAGCCGGCCGTGGATGGCGCCGACCTGGTAGGTGCCGAAGAGGTCCTTCAGATACGCCGGTGCCGCGGCGAAACCGCCTCCGTAGAAGGAGAGGATGACCAGCGCGCACAGCACGAACAGCGGCTTGGAGGTGTCACCGAACAGCGCGATCAGGGCGTACATCAGCGCGCCGACGCCCAGGTAGAGGCGGTAGACGTTCTTCCGGCCGATCACGTCGGAGGCGGAGGACCAGCCGATGCGGCCCGCCATGTTCGCCGCCGACAGCAGGGCGACGAAGCCGGCGGCCGCGGTCGCCGACACCGGCGCGGAGGTGTCCGCGAAGAAGTCGGTGATCATCGGGGCCGCCTTCTCGAGGATCCCGATGCCGGCGGTGACGTTCATGCAGAGCGCCAGCCACAGCAGCCAGAACTGCGGGGTGCGCAGGGCACCGCGGGCCGAGACCTGCGGACCGGTGAGGGCGGCGGTCCCCGGAGCGCGGCCCGTCGGAGCGTGGCCCGTCGGCCGCGCGGGACGCGGCACTCGCACCAGCATCACGCCGAGCAGCATGAACAGGGCGTACGTCAGCCCGTGCACGAGGAAGGCCAGGGCGATGCCGGTGTTGTCGGTGCCGAAGGACTCGAGCATCTGCGCCGACCACGGCGAGGCGATCAGCGCGCCGCCGCCGAAGCCCATGATGGCGATCCCGGTGGCCATGCCGGGCCGGTCTGGGAACCACTTGATCAGGGTCGACACGGGCGAGATGTAGCCGATGCCGAGGCCGACGCCGCCCACGAAACCGTAGCCGAGGACGATCAGCCAGTACTGCTCGGTGGCCGCGCCGAGGGCGGAGAGCAGGAAGCCGGAGGAGAAGCAGACGAGGGCGACGGTCATCGCCCAGCGCGGCCCCTTGCGCTCCACGAGGGTGCCGCCGAACGCGGCGGACAGGCCCAGCATGACGATGCCGAGCTGGAACGGCAGCGCGCTCTGGGTGCCGCTGAGGCCGAGAGCGGACTCGAGGGGAGGTTTGAACACGCTCCAGGCGTAGGCCTGGCCGATGGAGAGGTGGACCGAGAGGGCGGCGGGCGGAACGAGCCAGCGGCTCCAGCCCGGGGGCGCGACGGGTGGACTCATGAAACCCGGACGGTAGGGAGAGCCCGGGTGGTTGAAAACCCGTCGGGTCGACGGTATGCGGTGAGCGGTATGCAGTCTGCGACGAACGGTCGGACCGCCCGGTACCCGAAAGGCGGAGCGTGCGCGAACCCTTGCTGAGCCAACCTCCATACTGTAGACAATATTTCGTCGACATACGTCGAATTCGGCCGTCGACCCCCACCTCCGCGGTACTCCCTCGACCGAACGGAGCGTTCCCCAGTGAAAGTGGCAGTTCTCGGCGCCGGGGCCATCGGCGCCTATGTCGGCGCCGCGCTCCATCGCGCGGGTGCCGATGTGCACCTCGTCGCCCGTGGACCGCATCTGGCGGCCATGAGGCAGCACGGCGTGCGGGTGCTCAGCCCGCGCGGCGACTTCACGGCGCGCCCCCACGCGACCGACGACCCGGCCGAGATCGGCCCGGTCGACTACGTCTTCCTCGGCCTCAAGGCCAACGCGTACGCGGCGTGCGGGCCGCTGATCGCACCCCTGCTGCACGACACCACGGCGGTCGTGGCCGCCCAGAACGGCATTCCCTGGTGGTACTTCCACCGGCACGGCGGCCCCCACGACGGCCACCGCGTGGAAAGCGTGGACCCCGGCGGCGCGGTCAGTGCGGTGCTCGCGCCCCGGCGGGCGATCGGCTGTGTCGTCTATGCGGCCACCGAGCTCGAAGGGCCCGGCGTCGTACGGCACTTGGAGGGCACCCGGTTCTCGATCGGGGAGCCCGACCGCAGTGTCTCCGCGCGCTGCCTCGCGTTCAGCGGGGCGATGGTGGACGGCGGGCTGAAGTGCCCGGTGGAGCCCGAACTGCGCGGCGACATCTGGGTCAAGCTGCTCGGCAACATCTCCTTCAACCCGATCAGCGCCCTCGCCCGCGCGACCATGCGGCAGATGTGCCTGCACGGCGGTACCCGCAGGGTCATCGAGATCATGATGAACGAGACGCTCTCGGTCGCCCGCGCCCTCGGCTGCGAGGTCGGCGTGTCCGTGGAGCGCCGGCTGGCCGGCGCCGAGCGCGTCGGCGACCACCGCACGTCCACGCTCCAGGACCTGGAGCGCGGCAAACCGCTCGAACTCGACGTACTGCTCGCCGTCGTCGTCGAGTTGGCGGACATCACCGGCGTGGAGGTGCCCACCCTGCGCACCGTGCACGCCATCTCGGACCTGCTCGCGCTGAGGAGCGCCGCATGAAGAGCACCAGGAAACGCGACCGGAGCCCGAAGACCTACACCAGGCTCACCCATCCCCTGGTCCGCGACTCGCGTGACGAGCCGTTCCGGCGGGCCACCTGGGACGAGGCCCTGGAGCGGGCCGCCCGGGGGATCGGCGCCGCGCGCGGCGCGTTCGGGATGTTCTCCTGTGCCCGCGCGACCAATGAGATGAACTACGTGGCGCAGAAGTTCGCCCGGGTCGTCATGGGCACCCACAACGTGGACTCCTGCAACCGCACCTGTCACGCCCCGTCCGTGGCCGGGCTGTCGGCCGCGTTCGGCTCCGGCGGCGGGACCTCGTCGTACGAGGAGATCGAGCACACCGACGTCATCGTGATGTGGGGTTCCAACGCCCGCTTCGCACACCCGATCTTCTTCCAGCACGTGCTGAAGGGCATTCACAACGGCGCCCGCATGTACGCGGTCGACCCGCGGCGGACGTCGACCGCCGAGTGGGCGGAGAGCTGGCTCGGGCTGAACGTCGGCACGGACATCCCGATGGCGCACGCGATCGGCCGCGAGATCATCCACGCCGGCCTGGTCAACGAGGCGTTCGTCCGGGGGGCGACCACCGGCTTCGAGGAGTACCGGGCACTCGTCGAGCCGTGGACGCTGTCCCTCGCCGAGAAGGTGACCGGCGTGCCGGCCGCCGCGATAAGGGAGTTGGCGCACGCCTACGCCCGCGCCGAGCGCGCCCAGCTGTGCTGGACCCTCGGCATCACCGAGCACCACAACGGCACCGACAACGTCCGCGCCCTGGTCAACCTCTCGTTGCTCACCGGCCACGTCGGCCGCTACGGCGCCGGTCTGCAGCCGCTGCGCGGCCAGAACAACGTGCAGGGCGGCGGCGACATGGGGGCGATCCCCAACCGGCTGCCCGGCTTCCAGGACATCCTCGACCCGGCGATCCGGCTGAAGTTCGAGTCCGCCTGGGGCACCGTCCTCCCGCCGCGCTACGGGATGACGCTCACGGAGATGTTCGAGGCCATGGACGACGGTTCGCTGCGGGCCGTCTACTGCATCGGGGAGAACCCGGCGCAGTCCGAGGCGGACGCCGAGCAGGCGGTACGGCGGCTGAGCGGGCTGGACTTCCTGGTGGTGCAGGACATCTTCCTGACGAAGACCGCCGAACTCGCTGACGTCGTCCTGCCGGCCACCGCGGGGTGGGCGGAGACCGACGGCACCACCACCAACAGCGAGCGCAGGGTGCAGCGCGTCCGCCGGGCGGTGACGCCGCCCGGTGAGGCACGCGAGGACATCGACATCATCTGCGATCTCGCCACCCGCCTCGGCCACGACTGGAAGTACGCCGACGCCGAGGCCGTCTGGGACGAGCTCCGGTCCGTCTCCCCCGACCACCACGGCATGACCTACGGGCGGCTGGACGAGCACCAGGGCATCCAGTGGCCGTGCCCGAGCACCGACGCGCTCGAACCGCCGTATCTGCACGGCAGGTTGTGGGACCCGGATCCGGACCGGCGGGGCCGGCCCGCGCCGTTCGGGATCGTGCAGCACGACCCGCCGGTCGACCTCACCGACGAGGAGTACCCGATCCGGCTCACCACAGGACGCCGACTCGACTCGTACAACACCGGTGTGCAGAGCGGCGGTTACTCCTCGCCCCTGCGGCGCGGCGAGGCCGTCGAGCTGTGCCCGGAGGACGCCGAGCGCTACGGCGTGGTGGTCGGCGAGCAGGTGCGGGTGACGTCCCGGCGCGGGTCGGTGCTGGCACCGGTGTGGGTGGACACCGCGCTGCGGCCGGGGCTCGCCTTCATGAGCTTCCACTTCCCCGACGAGGTGGACACCAACGTGCTGACCATCGAGGCCAACTGTCCCATCGCCGGGACCGCGGAGTTCAAGGCCTCGGCGATCCGGATCGAGAAGCTCCCGGCTCCGCGCCCCAGTGCCCCAGTGATCCAGTGAGGTGACGTAAGTGGACCTGCGCTTCGGTGACAGCAAACCGACGGACGAGGAGCGGGCGGCGGTCGACACGCTGCTCGGTCCTCCCGAGTCCTCGTGGGAGGGTGCCGACCGCGACGGGATGCGGGCCGGCGATCTGAGGTGGGCCCGCGGCGGGCGGGAGGCCCGGGACCGCCGCGACCAGCTGCTGCCGGGGCTGCACGCGCTCAACGACCGGGTGGGCTGGATCAGCGAGGGCGCCCTGGACTACCTGTGCCGGCGGCTGACGGTGCCGCCGTCGGAGGCGTACGGGGTGGCCACGTTCTACGCGATGTTCTCCGTCAAGCCGCGCCCGGCGACCGTGCTGCACGTGTGCACGGACCTCGCGTGCGCGGCGGCCGGGGCCGGGGCGCTGTGCGCCGGGATCGAGTCGCGGCTCGGGCCCGGCAGCGGGGTGAGCGTCGAGCGCAGCCCCTGTCTGGGCCTGTGCGAACGCGCCCCGGCGGCCCTGGCGATCAGGGCCGGGGAGCCGGTGCGTACGGCGGTGTCGGCGCCGGCGACGGTGGACTCGGCGGTGCTCGCGGCGAGCGCGCCCGACGCCGCCCCCGAGGAACCGGCCGCGGCGATGGCGGTGCCCCAGGCCGGGGACCCCTCGCTGACGCTGCTGCGCCGGGTCGGCGCGGTCGACCCGGCGTCGCTGGACGACTACCGCGCCCACGGCGGCTACGCGGCCCTGCGCCGGGCCTTCGCGCTGGGGCCGGCCGGGGTGATCCGGGAGGTCACCGACTCGGGCCTGGTCGGACGGGGCGGCGCCGCCTTCCCCACCGGCCGCAAGTGGCAGGCCACGGCGTCCCAGCCGGACCGGCCGCACTACCTCGTGTGCAACGCCGACGAGTCCGAGCCCGGGACCTTCAAGGACCGGGTGATCATGGAGGGCGATCCGTACGCGCTGGTGGAGGCGATGACCATCGCCGCCTATGCGACCGGCGCGCACCAGGGATACCTCTATCTGCGCGGTGAGTACCCGCGAGCGCTCCACCGCATGCGACACGCCATCGACCAGGCGCGGGCGCGCGGCCTGCTGGGCGACGACGTCCTCGGCCAGGGGTACGCCTTCGACATCGAGATCCGACGCGGCGCGGGCGCGTACATCTGCGGTGAGGAGACCGCGCTGTTCAACTCCATCGAGGGCTACCGGGGCGAGCCCCGCTCCAAGCCCCCCTTCCCGGTGGAGAAGGGCCTGTTCGGCAAGCCGACGGTGGAGAACAACGTCGAGACGCTCGTCAACGTCCTGCCCGTCCTGACGATGGGCGCCCCGGCGTACGCGGCGATCGGCACCGAGCGGTCCACCGGCCCCAAGCTGTTCTGCGTGTCCGGCAGCGTCGGCCGGCCCGGGATCTACGAACTGCCGTTCGGCGCGACGCTGGGCGAGCTGCTGGAGCTGGCCGAGGTGCGCGACGGGCTGAGGGCGGTGCTGCTCGGCGGGGCGGCCGGCGGCTTCGTGCGCGCCGACGAACTGGACATCCCGCTCACCTTCGAGGGCACCCGCCAGGCGGGTACGACGCTCGGCTCGGGGGTCGTGATGGCCTTCGACGGCACCGTGCCGCTGCCCCGGCTGCTGCTGCGCATCGCGCAGTTCTTCCGTGACGAGTCCTGCGGGCAGTGCGTGCCGTGCCGGGTCGGGACCGTACGCCAGGAGGAGGCGCTCACCCGGATCGTGGAACGCACCGGCTCCGGCGCTGCCGGTGACATCGCCCTGCTGCGCGAGGTGGGCAGCGCGATGCGGGACGCCTCGATCTGCGGTCTGGGCCAGACCGCGTGGAACGCCGTGGAATCCGCCATCGACCGTCTGGGGGCCTACGAATGACCGTGACACCGCTGGGGATTCCCCGCCGCCTGCTGGAGTTCACCCTGGACGGCGAGCCGGTCCGGGCGCCCGAGGGCTCGACGATCCTGGACGCCTGCCGGGCGGCCGGGAAGGACGTCCCGACGCTGTGCGAGGGCGACACGCTGACGCCGAAGAACGCGTGCCGCGTGTGCGTGGTGGAGGTCGAGGGCTCGCGCACGCTGGTCCCGGCCTGCTCGCGCAAGGCCGAGCCGGGCATGGAGGTGCGCACCGACACCGAGCGGGCCCGGCACAGCCGGAAGGTGGTCCTCGAACTGCTCGCGTCCTCCGTCGACCTGTCGACGACCCCGCGGGCCGCCGAGTGGATCAAGGAGTACGAGGCGAAACCGGACCGCTTCGGCCCGGACGCGGCCCGGATCGACGAGGAGCCGAGGGTCGACAACGACCTGTACGTGCGCGACTACGGCAAGTGCATCCTCTGCTACAAGTGCGTGGACGCCTGCGGCGACCAGTGGCAGAACTCCTTCGCGATCTCGGTCGCGGGCCGTGGTTTCGACGCGCGGATCGCGGTCGAACACGACGGTCCGCTGACCGAGTCGGCGTGCGTGTACTGCGGGAACTGCATCGAGGTGTGCCCGACGGGTGCCCTGTCGTTCAAGTCGGAGTTCGACATGCGGGCGGCGGGCACCTGGAACGAGTCGGCGCAGACGCGGACGACGACGGTGTGCGCGTACTGCGGAGTGGGCTGCAACCTCACGCTGCACGTGCAGGACAATGAGATCGTGAAGGTCAGCTCACCGCACGACAATCCGGTGACCCACGGCAACCTGTGCATCAAGGGCCGCTTCGGCTATCAGCACGTACAGAACCGGGACTGACACCAGGAACCGACCAGGGACTGGGGACATGGGACGAGTCACAGAACGACGCAAGGTGGTCCGCATCCGCGACGGGGTGGTGTCCACCCGCCCGGACACGCTCGTCACCGAGGAACCCCTGGAGATCCGGCTGAACGGGAAGCCGCTGGCGATCACGATGCGCACCCCGGGTGACGACTTCGCGCTGGCCGTCGGCTTCCTGGTCAGCGAGGGCGTCCTGGCGGTCGGCTCCGACCTGCGGAACGTCGTGTACTGCGCGGGGGCCACGCGTGGGGGCACCTCCCGCTCGAGCGGAGCCGAGAGTGGGGGAGGTTCGAACACGTACAACGTGGTGGATGTGCAGACCGCGCCGGGCGTGGCGATCCCGGACATCACACTCGAGCGCAACGTGTACACGACCTCGTCCTGCGGTCTGTGCGGCAAGGCGAGTCTGGACGCGGTGCGCACCACGACCCGCCACCCGATCGCCGACAGCCCGCCCCTGCGCCTCACCCCGGAGCTGCTGGCCGCTCTGCCCGACCGGCTGCGCGCCTCCCAGCGGGTCTTCGACCGGACGGGCGGCCTGCACGCGGCGGCCCTGTTCGACGAGGACGGCGAGCTGCTGGACGTGCGGGAGGACGTGGGCCGGCACAACGCGGTCGACAAGCTGGTCGGCCGCGCGCTGCAGAACGGGAACCTGCCGCTGTCCCGGACCGTCCTGATGGTCTCCGGCCGGGCCTCCTTCGAGCTGGCGCAGAAGGCGGTCATGGCGGGCGTCCCGGTGCTGGCGGCCGTCTCGGCGCCGTCCTCGCTGGCCGTGGACCTGGCGGCGGAGACGGGGCTGACCCTCGTGGGGTTCCTGCGGGGCAGTTCCATGAACGTGTACGCGGGTGAGGACCGTATCGTCCTGCGGACCGCGGTCGCCCAGGGCTGACCGGTTCCCCGCGGCACGGCGGCGGGGTCCCTCCCGGCGGGGAGCGCCCCCTGCGCCGTGGGGGCCCCGCCTCGACGCGTGACCACCCCGCCATGGACCCGGGCCACTCCGGCCACTAACGTCCCGGAGCGTGCCCGACGACACAGCACGAGCAGGCGTACGAGCAGGGGTGTGCTTACGGGGGAGGACGGCGGCCAGGACACGCCTGCTGCTCGCGGCGGCCCTGGCGCTGGTCCTCGGCGCCGTGCTGGTCTCCGTCCTGCCGGAGAACGACGACCGGCGCGGCGACGGCGTCTGCGCGCCGCACACCGTCGCCTCCTGGGCGGCGGAGGACACCCTCACCGCCGAGTTCGCCCGCTACGGCGACGACGCCGCACGCACCGACGACTGGACGGGCGGTGACGGCACCCACTCGGTGCGGCTGCCCGACGGCCGGCTGCTGTGGCTGTTCTCCGACACCTACCTGGGCCACGTGTACGGCCCGCCCAACCCGGTCGGCGAGTCCCACGCCTGGCGGGACCCCGCCACTCCGCTGGTGCGCAACTCGGCCGTGCTGATGCGGGACGGCCGGCTGGAGACCACCCTTCCCGCGCCGCTCTTCCCCGACCCCGCGCCGGACCGGTGGCGCTGGCCGGTCGCCGCCCGGGTCGAGCCCCGCTCCCCCGGTTCCGCGGAACGGGTCGTCCGGGTCGTGCTGTGGGTGCGTACGACCGGGCAGTCCCCGTGGATCTACGGCGTGCCCACCGCCACCGAGGTCGCCACGCTCTCCCTGCCCGATCTGCGTCTGGAGTCGGTGGTGGAGGTGCTCGACCAGCGAAACGTCCCCGATCCGTCCCGCCGGGTCCTGTTCGGCACCACCCTGGTCGAGGAGGACGGCTGGACGTACGTCTTCGGCGGCGACGACGGCCGGGCCGTCTCCCGCGGGGCCTCCCACGCGTACGTGGCGCGGGTCGTGGAGGGCGGGCTCGCCGATCCGGCGGCCTGGGAGTACTGGAACGGTTCGGCGTGGCAGACCCGCGCCCGCCCGCGCCCGGTGCTCGGCGACGGACACCGCACCGGCGTGGGCAGCGCCTTCTCCGTGGTGCGGGACGGCGGCAGGTACGTCCTGTTCACGATGGCCGCGGACGCCGAGGGGCTGACCACGGTGGCGTCGTACTGGTCCTGCTCCCCCGCCGGCCCGTGGCACGGACCGGCGCAGGAGTTCACTCCCGCGCTGCCGCAGGGCGGGACCGCCGCCTACAACCCGCAGACCCACCCGGAACTGAGCGACGACGGACGGCTGGTGCTCAGCTACGACGTCAACCTGCTCGAGCCGTCCGGCGCCGCGGTACTGCTCAGCCGGAACGTGTCCCTGTACCGGCCCCGGTTCGTGACGCTCCGACTGGGGTCCGGAGGGTGACGTCCACGTCCTCGGCGGTCCCCGCGTCGAGGGGGTCGGGGTCGTGCGAGCGGCGTTTGGCGATCACCGCGCAGACCATCAGCTGCATCTGGTGGAACAGCATCAGCGGCAGCACGGCCAGCGAGGCCTGCGCGCCGAACAGCACGCTCGCCATGGGCAGTCCGGCGGCCAGGGACTTCTTCGAACCCGCGAACTGGATCGCGATCCGGTCCGCCCGGCCGAACCTCAGCGCCTTGGCGCCGTACCAGGTCAGCAGCAGCATCACGGCGAGCAGTACGGCCTCGACGGCGAGCAGGCCGCCCAGCCGGGCCGGGCTCACCTGGTTCCAGACGCCCCGCACCATCCCCTGGCTGAACGCGGTGTAGACGACGAGCAGGATCGAGCCCCGGTCGACCAGTTGGAGCACCTTGCGGTGGCGGGTGACGAACCCCCCGATCCAGCGGCGCAGCACCTGCCCGGCAACGAACGGCACCAGCAGTTGCAGCACGATCTTCGTCACCGAGTCGGCGGAGAACCCGCCGGCGCCCCCGCCCAGCAGCGCCGCCGCGAGCAGGGGGGTCGCCACGATGCCGACGAGTGAGGAGAAGGAGCCGGCGCAGATCGCGGCGGGCACGTTGCCGCGGGCGATGGAGGTGAAGGCGATGGACGACTGGATGGTGGACGGGACGAGCGTGAGGAAGAGCAGGCCCTGGTACAGGGGGTCGGTCAGCAGGACCGGGACGAACCCGCGGGCGGCCAGGCCTAGCAGCGGGAAGACGACGAAGGTGCAGGCCAGGACGGTGCCGTGGAGCCGCCAGTGCCTCAGTCCGTCCAGCGCCTCACGGGTGGAGAGCCGGGCGCCGTAGAGGAAGAAGAGGAGGGCGATGGCGGCGGTGGAGGCACCGGAGGCGAGATCGGCGCCGGTGCCGCGCGCCGGGAGCAGTGCGGCCAGGCCCACCGTCCCGAGCAGGAGCAGGATGTACGGGTCGATCGGCATCCGGCTCGGCCAGTGCGGGCGTTTCACGGTGCTTCACTTGCTCCACTCACTCGGGACTCTTCGGGACTCTTCGAGGCGCTCGGCGATGCGGCGATTTTTCGCGTCGCTCGGTCGTTCTTCGGGGCTCCGCCGCGCGAGCACGGGAAGCCCCTCTCCATCCTGCTCCCTCCCACCGTGATCGGGAATCCCGTATACCGCTCTCACTGTCATCGCGTTCCGCGATAACCTTCCGGGGTGGCCGAGACCGAGATGTACGACCCGACGCAACTGCGGACGTTCCTGTCCGTGGCGCACACGCTGTCCTTCACCCGGGCCGCTCGGCGACTCGGGCTGCGGCAGTCGACGGTCAGCCAGCATGTGCGGCGCCTGGAAGAGGCCACCGGGCGACAGCTGTTCACCCGGGACACCCACTCCGTGGAGCTCACCGAGGACGGCGAGGCGATGCTCGGCTTCGCACGGCGGATCCTGGACGTGCACGAGCAGGCGGCGCAGTTCTTCGCAGGCACCCGGCTGCGCGGCCGGCTGCGGTTCGGCGCGTCGGAGGACTTCGTGCTGACCAGGCTGCCGGAGATCCTGGAGCGGTTCCGGTACGAGCACCCGGAGGTCGACCTGGAGCTCACGGTCGAGCTGTCGGGCACGCTGCACGAGAAGCTGGCCGCGGGCGAGCTGGACCTGGTGCTGGCCAAGCGGCGGCCGAAGGACCCCCGGGGCGAGCTGGTGTGGCGTGACGAGCTGGTGTGGATCGGCGCGCAGGGGCTGCGTCTCGAACCGAACCGCCCGGTGCCGCTGATCGTCTATCCTCCGCCGGGCATCACCCGGGAGCTCGCGCTGCGGGCGCTGGAGCGGCAGGGCCGTGAGTGGCGGATCGTGTGCACCAGCGGCAGCCTCAACGGCCTGCTCGCGGCGGCCCGCGCCGGGCTCGGCGTGATGGTGCACTCGCGCGGGCTGATCCCGCCGGGGCTGGTACGGATGCCGGACCGGGCGGGGCTGCCGGAGCCGGGCCGGGTGGACTTCGTGGTGGTGCACGGCCGGCGGCGCCCCTCGGCGCAGGGTGCGGCGCACGCGCTGGCGGCGGCGATCCTGGCGGGCGGAGACCGGTTGAAGCGCAGGGCGATCGAGAAGACATACGAGGAGGGGGCGGCGGAGACGGCGGAGGCGCCGTACCGCACGTGAATCGCGCCGTCCGGAATGCATCGGGAGCCATGATCGTTGACGATGGGTGTGTCATCCGATCACAACCCGAAGGATCGAGAGCTCGTGAGCAAGGTCCCCCCGATCACCCTGAACAACGGCGTCGAGATGCCCCAACTGGGCTTCGGCGTCTGGCAGGTGCCGGACGCGGAGGCCGAGACGGCCGTCGCGGCGGCACTGGAGGCGGGCTACCGCAGCATCGACACCGCGGCGGCGTACGGCAACGAGGAGGGCACGGGCAGGGCGATCGCCGCCTCGGGGGTTCCCCGCGAGGACCTCTTCGTCACCACCAAGCTCTGGAACACCGATCACGGTTACGACTCCACCCTGCGCGCCTTCGACGCGTCCCTGTCGAAGCTCGGGCTGGACCACGTGGATCTGTACCTCATCCACTGGCCGACGCCGGCCCGGGGCCGCTACGTCGACACGTACCGGGCGTTCGAGAAGCTCTACGCCGAGGGCCGGGTCCGTGCCATCGGCGTGTCGAACTTCCAGCGCGAGCACCTGGAGCACCTGATCGCCGAGACGTCGGTCGTGCCGGCGGTCGACCAGATCGAACTGCACCCGCATCTCCAGCAGCGCGCCGCCCGCGAGTACCACGCGCAGCAGGGCATCGCCACCGAAGCCTGGTCGCCGCTGGGCCAGGGCAAGGGCCTGCTGGAGGTCCCGGCGATCGTGGCCATCGCGCAGAAGCACGGCCGTACTCCCGCCCAGGTCGTGCTGCGCTGGCACATCCAGCTCGGCAACGTCGTCATCCCCAAGTCGGTGACGCCGTCCCGCATCAAGGAGAACATCGACGTCTTCGGGTTCAGTCTGGACACCGAGGACCTCGCGGCGATCAGCGCCCTCGACGAGGGCCGCAGGCTGGGCCCGGACCCGGCGACGCTGAACTGACCCGCCGGCCTCCGAGGCGCGGAACGCGGCGGCCCCCGGTACTGCTGCACGGTCCGGGAGGCCGCCGCGCGTGTGGCTGGTCCGGCCGGTGTCTAGACCGGCCGGACCGCCGTGTGCACGGTGTGGGCGGCGAGGACGAAGAGATCGGGGCGGTGGTGCAGGCTCGCCGCGTCGTCCGGGTCGAGGAGACGGTCGAGGGTGGCGCGGTCCTCGGCGTCCAGACCGTCGGCGAGCCGCTCGCGGACGTAGCCCAGAGTGGCGACGACGTAGGCGCGGGCACGGTCCGTGACCGGGGCGGGAAGGTCGAGGAGGAAGGTGCGGGAGCGGGCGTGGTGCAGACCGGCCGCGGTCAGCAGCGCCGGCCAGTCCTCGGTGTGCGCGACGGAGCCCGGCAGTTCGGTGCGCATGTGGGTGAACCAGTCGGCCTGCACGGCGTCGAGGCGGGCCTGGAGTCCCGGCCGGCCGATGCCGATGTCGCGCGGCAGGTACCGGGTGGGCAGGCCGCCCTCCATCACGGCCAGCGTGCCGCCGGGCGCGAGCCGGGCGGCGTGGGCGGCGAGTGCGGCACGCTGGTCGCCCAGGTGGTGGACGCTGCGGCTGGCCCACAACAGGTCGGCGGGGTACTCCAGTTCGTCGAGCACGCCGGGAAGTTCACCGGCGAGGGTGCCGAAGCGGTCACCGACGCCGTACCGGGCGGCGCGCTCCGCCGCCCGTTCGAGCAGCGGGGCGGAGCCGTCGACGGCCATGATGCGGGCGCCCTCGAAGACCTCGGCGAACAGACAGGAGATGACACCGGGCCCGCTGCCCGCGTCCACGATCAGTCCCGGTTCCGTCACCTCCTTCGCGAGCCAGCCGAGGGCCCGCTCGTACAGGGGCGTGAACAGTTCGGCCTCCGATTCGAGCAGGGCGGCCATCTCCGCCCAGTCGATCTCGGTGTCCGTGCCCGTGCCCGTGTGGTCGTGCTGGTGGTGGTGCGCCATGGTGGTCAGCCTCTCCGCTCGGATGCGGACAGAGTGCGCCGACGCACCGGGCAGAGGCCAATGGTGTTGCCGTTCCGGCAAAACGGTTTCCCGAGACGGGTCGGTCCGCCGGGACCGGGGCCGGGCGCGCGGCCCGGCCCCTCGGCCCCGGCGGACCAGGGGTCGGCCGGTCAGGACAGCGGCGGGTACGCGTTCTGCATCAGCTGCCGGAACTGTGCCGAGAACCAGTGCCCGGAGACCGGGGCGTCCGGCAGGGCTCCGGTGAGGTTGTTCCCGTTGCGCGGGGTGCCCGTGTAGGTCGGGTCGCACATCCGGTCGAAGCCCTTGCCCTCGTCGTTCGGGATGGCCTTGCTGGCCCCGTCGGACTCACCCGGGGGCTTCATCCACACGTAGGCGTCGATACCGCTCTCCGGTGCCGCCTTCGGGCGTTCGCCGAGTCCGGCGCCCGACTGGTTGCACCAGTTGCCGATGTGGATGCGGCGGTCGTACCGTCCGCCGTCGATGTAGGTGTCGACGCTGGTCGTCGCGCCCGGTCCGGCGGGCCGGGCGGTGCCGCCCCAGCCGTTGCGGGAGGTGTCGATGAGCATGCCGATGTTGGTGTCGAAACCGGTCGAGACGAGTTCGTTGCGGAAGGCCTGGGCGAAGCCCAGCTCGTCGACGTACCGGTTCCAGTCGACCCACTTGGACTCGCGGACCGACTTGCCGGCCACGGAATCGTTGAGGGTGAAGTTGTTCTCCTTCAGCGCACTGTAGTTGGCGGTGTTGGTGATGAAGCCGTGGACGTCCGACGGGGTCGCGCCCTCGGCGGTGGCCGCGTCGTGGAACACGTCGGCGGAGGCTCCGAAGTTGTCGTCCCAGCCGATCCAGCCGTGGTGGCCGGCATCGACGTAGTTGTACACGTTCCCCACGTCGCCGAGCTTGTTCAGGGCGTAGCCGACGCCCTTGACGTAGTTGCCGTTGGCCTTCATCACGTCGCACTCCGGCGTCGCGGTGGCGCGGCTGCCGGTGTTGGTGACGAGGTTGGGCAGGGAGTCGATCTCGACCGTGGTGACGATCCGCAGCGAGGCGTACTTCTGGTCGGAGAGGATCGCGGCGATCGGGTCGATGTACTCGGTCTTGTAGCGGCCGATCTCCGTGGGGCCGAGTTCGCCGTTGGAGGCGAGGGCGGAGCAGTCACGGCCGGGCAGGTTGTAGATGACCAGCTGGATGACGAGTTCGCCCGAGCCCTTCTGCCGCAGGGCCTCGTCGAGGTGGGCACGCAGCCCCATCTTGCCGTTGGCCCCGTTGATGGCGGCGATGCGGTCCAGCCAGACACCGGTGGGCTGGTTCGCGATGCGGCTGCCGCCCGGTTCGGCTGCCGCGTTCGCGGACCACTCGGGGTTCACGTACACCTTGGCGCCGCTGTAAGGGTTGTTGACCCGGTCACCGGGACCGGGCGGGTCCGTGGGGTCGGGGTCGGTCGGGCCGCCGCCGTCGACGTTGCACGTGACACCGTCGAGGGTGAAGGTGGCGGGGACCGCGTTGCTGCCGCTGTAGGTGCCCTGGAAGCCGAAGCTGGCCGAACCACCCGTGGCCAGCGTGCCGTTGTAGGACTCGTTGACGGCGGTGACGTTGGCGCCGGACTGGGTGACCTTGGCGTTCCAGGCGCTGGTGACCCGCTGGTTGCCCGCGTAGGACCACTTCAGTGACCAGGACGACTTGGCGGCACCGAGGTTGGTGACCGTCACGGCGGCCGTGAAGCCGGTGTCCCACTGGTTCTGCACCCGGTAGTCGACGGTGCAGGGGACGGCGGCGGCGCCGACGTCGCCGGGGACGGCGGCGTAGGCCGTCCCGGCGGCACCGGCGACCAGCGCCATGGCAGCGAGGAGCGCGGTTCTGGTACGACTCATGAGTGCGGGTTTCCTATCCGTAGGGGGCTGTCCGAAGAGGGCTGTCCGTCGGGGCGCGCGTGGCTCGCGCGGCCCGGTGCCGTACGGCGTGGGGGTGCCTCGGGGCTCGGGATCAGGACGGGGTCCGGTCCGCGGTCCGGGATGTTCAAAGGCCGGACCGGCCATGAGGGGTCCCACAGGAGTGCGCTGTCCCCGCGTCGGGGGTACGGGTGGCGCCGTCGAGCCGGGACACCGCGGATCCGGTGCCGACGTCCCTCGGGGAAGCGGTGGCGGAGTGCTCCACCGGGCATGGCTGGGGCGGGGCTAAAAGTACTGAACGCGGGGGGTGCCGCATGAGCGACTCCTTGCAGTTCGGACGCATCGTGACGGACGCGTCGACTGATGGAACCGCTCCCACTGGTGTCCATGAAGCTAGCGCCAAGTGACGGCAAAGAACAGAGGAGTCACTGACTTTCGCTCGACTCGGGCCGTCGAATCTTTTCGACTCCTCACAAGCCTTGACCGCTCCGGGCCCCGTCCTCGCTATGGGAGCGCTCCCACTGGTTCAAGCCTTGACGTCTCCGAGTCGCAGGAGGAACCAGCACCATGCGCCCCCCACCCAGAAGACACCGCGGCGTGCGGCGACTGTGGACCGCCGCGGCGGCCGCTCTCGCACTTCCGCTGACGATGCTGTCCTCAGGATCGACTCCCGCTCAGGCGGCGGCCGTTCAGTGCAGCGTGGACTACCGGACCAATGACTGGGGTTCCGGCTTCACCGCGGACCTGACCCTCACCAACCGCGGGGCGGAAGCCATCGACGGCTGGACCCTCACCTACGCCTACGCGGGCGACCAGCAGCTCGTGAACGGCTGGAACGGCAGCTGGAGCCAGTCCGGCAAGACCGTGACCGTGCGGGACGCCGGGTACAACGCGCGGATCGCGACCGGTGGCGCCGTCACCACCGGCGCGCAGTTCGCCTACAGCGGCAGCAACGCCGCACCCGCGTCCTTCGCGATCAACGGCACCCCCTGCACCGGGGCCCACCAGCCGCCGATCACCGTGCTGACCAGCCCGCAGGCCGGCGCCGTCTACACCCGGGGCGAGCCGGTCCCGCTCGCGGCGACCGCGGCGGCAGCCGACAACGCCACCATCAGCAAGGTGGAGTTCTACGACGACACCGAGCTGCTGGGCACGGACACGAGCGCGCCCTTCGCTCTTTCCGTCGCCGGATTGACCGTGGGCAGTCATTCGCTGACGGCGAAGGCGTACGACAGCCTGGGCGCCTCCGCGACCTCGACCCCGGTCGGCATCACGGTCGCCTCCGGTCCGGCCGTCGTGGCGATGCCCTCCCAACTGGGCGTCCAGCAGGGCAAGTCGGGCACGTACGAGGTGAAGCTGTCGACGCGACCGAGCACGAACACGACCGTCACGACGACCCGTGCGAGCGGCAACTCCGGGCTGTCGGTCACCGGTGGCGTCTCGCTCACCTTCACACCGTCGAACTGGAACACCGCGCAACGGGTGACGATCGGCGCCGACTCGTCGGGCACCGGCTCGGCGGTCTTCGAGTCGTCGGCCCCCGGGCACGGCAAGGCGTCGGTCACGGTGACGCAGCTGGGCGCGGCCAAGGCGTACGACGCGCGCTTCCTGGAGCTCCACGGGAAGATCACCGACCCGGCGAACGGCTACTTCTCCCCCGAGGGCATCCCGTACCACTCGGTGGAGACGCTGATCGTCGAGGCGCCGGACCACGGCCACGAGACCACCTCGGAGGCCTACAGCTATCTGCTGTGGCTGCAGGCCATGTACGGCAAGGTGACCGGTGACTGGTCGAAGTTCAACGGGGCCTGGGACATCATGGAGCGGTACATGATCCCGACCCACGCGGACCAGCCGACCAACTTCTTTTACAACGCCTCGAAGCCGGCGACCTACGCGCCCGAGCTCGACACCCCCGCCGAGTACCCGGCGCCACTGGACACCGGTGTCTCCGTCGGTCCGGATCCGATCGCCGCCGAACTGCGCTCCACGTACGGCACGGACGACGTCTACGGGATGCACTGGCTCCAGGACGTGGACAACACCTACGGCTACGGCAACGAGCCCGGCAAGTGCGAGGCGGGTCCGACGGCGACCGGCCCGTCGTACATCAACACCTTCCAGCGCGGCTCGCAGGAGTCGGTGTGGGAGACGGTGCCGCAGCCCACCTGCGACGCCTTCAAGTACGGCGGCACGAACGGGTACCTGGACCTGTTCACCAAGGACGCCTCCTACGCGAAGCAGTGGAAGTTCACCAACGCCCCGGACGCCGACGCCCGCGCGGTGCAGGCCGCTTACTGGGCGGACCTGTGGGCGAAGGAGCAGGGCAACGGCGGTGACGTCTCCGCGACCGTCGCCAAGGCCGCCAAGATGGGCGACTACCTGCGCTACTCCATGTACGACAAGTACTTCAAGAAGGTCGGGAACTGCACCGGTCCGTCCTCCTGCCCGGCCGGCAACGGCAAGGACGCCTCGCACTACCTGATGTCCTGGTACTACGCCTGGGGCGGCGCCACCGACGCCTCCGCGGGCTGGGCCTGGCGCATCGGTTCCAGCCACGCGCACGGCGGCTACCAGAACCCCCTGGCGGCCTACGCCCTCAGCTCCCACGACGACCTGAAGCCCGAGTCGGCGACGGGCGCGGCGGACTGGGCCAAGTCCCTGGACCGGCAGTTGGAGTTCTACCGCTGGCTGCAGTCCGACGAGGGCGCCATCGCGGGCGGCGCCACCAACAGCTGGGCGGGCCGCTACGCGACCCCGCCGGCCGGGACGCCGACGTTCCACGGCATGTACTACGACGAGAAGCCGGTGTACCACGACCCGCCGTCCAACCAGTGGTTCGGCTTCCAGGCGTGGTCCATGGAGCGGGTCGCCGAGTACTACCAGCAGACGGGTGACGCCGACGCCAAGGTCGTCCTGGACAAGTGGGTCGACTGGGCGCTGTCGGAGACCACGATCAACCCGGACGGCACCTTCCGGGTCCCCTCGACGCTCCAGTGGTCGGGCAGGCCCGACACCTGGAACCCGTCCTCCCCCGGCGCCAACAGCTCGCTGCACGTCACCGTCGCCGACTACACCGACGACGTCGGTGTGGCCGCGGCCTACGCCAAGACGCTGACGTACTACGCGGACCGCTCGGGCGACACCGAGGCCGCGGACACGGCGAAGGCGCTCCTCGACGGCATGTGGGACAACCACCGGGACGACCTCGGCATCGCCGTCCCGGAGACCCGCGCCGACTACCACCGCTTCGACGACCCGGTCCACATCCCGAACGGATGGACCGGCACCATGCCGAACGGTGACCGGATCAACTCGTCGTCGACCTTCGAGTCGATCCGCTCCTTCTACCAGGACGACCCGGCCTGGTCGAAGATCGAGTCCTATCTGGCGGGCGGGGCCGCGCCCACCTTCACGTACCACCGGTTCTGGGCCCAGGCCGACATCGCCCTGGCCATGGGCTCGTACGCGGAGCTGCTCGAATAGCCCCCGCCGGCGCTCCGTGTGCCGGCCCCGGCACCTGACGCCGGGGCCACGGCGGCCGGACGGGTCCCCTCGCGCACGGGGGACCCGTCCGGCCCTCGCACGCTCCCTCTCTCCCCCCACCTTGAGGAAGGACCTCACCGTGCGAAGAACCCGCGTCCTGACGGCCGTGCTCGCGCTGGCGGCCGGTCTGCTCACGGGCGGCCCGCCCGCCCTGGCCGCCGACGCCCCGGAGCCGGCCACCACCCTCGCCGCCGACACCTACACCTGGAAGAACGCCCGTATCGACGGCGGCGGCTTCGTGCCGGGCATCGTCTTCAACCGCAGCGAGAAGAACCTGGCCTACGCCCGCACCGACATCGGCGGCGCCTACCGGTGGTAGGAGTCGACGAAGACCTGGACCCCGCTGCCGGACTCGGTCGGCTGGGACGACTGGGGCCACACGGGCGTGGTCAGCATCGCCTCCGACTCCGCCGACCCCGACCGGGTGTACGCGGCGGTCGGCACGTACACCAACGACTGGGACCGGGGAAGGGCGCGGTGCTGCGTTTCCACGGACCGGGGCGAGAGCTGGACCCGCAATCGACGACGACGCCCACCAGTGAGGGTGGACGGGTGCGGCGATCACCGGCGACCCGCAGGTGTACGGCAGGGTGTACGTGGCGACCAACGGCCGCGGCATCGTCTACGGCGACACCTCGGGCACCGGGGGCGGGGACGACGGCGGCGGAGGCATCGATCCCGGCCCGGATCCGGAGCCGACGGGCGCCTGCGCCGTGTCCTACGAGATCACCAACCAGTGGCCCGACGGTTTCCAGGCCCAGGTCCAGGTGACCAACACCGGTTCGGACGCCTGGAACGGCTGGTCGCTGACCTGGTCGTTCACGGACGGTCAGCGGGTGTCCCAGCTCTGGAACGGGGCCCACACACAGTCCGGTTCGGCGGTGACGGTGCGCAACACCGACTGGAACGGCACCGTCGCGGCGGGCTCGTCGGTCGGTTTCGGCTTCACGGCGAGCCGTTCGGCGACGAACCCGGAACCGGCCGCCTTCGAACTGGACGGGCAGGCCTGCACGGTGACGTGATCCGGCGGGAAAACCCGCCCGGGTTGCCGCTCCCCGCACGGGAGTTCATCCTGTTCCGGACACCGGCGGCTTTCGGTACGCCCGTAGCCGGAAGACCGGGTCCGGGCGGGGGCGGTCCTGGTCCGGGAGGGCGGCGAGGGCGGTGGCGAAGCCGTCGACGCGCGGATCGCCGGGGGGAAGGGTGACGAACCAGCCGCGGCGCAGGTCGGCGATGGTCCGGCGGGGACTGCGGCCCTGGCCGTGGCCCCGGAACACGGCCTGTCCGGCAAGGACCAGGCCGTGTTCGGCGGCGCGGGCCGTCACGTCCGCGACGGCGTCGTGCACCGGGCTGCGCGGGCGGGCGGCGAGGACGGCGTCGATGTCGCTGCCCACGTTGTGCGAGGCGCCCTTGTCGACGGTGGTGACGTAGACCCCGCCGGGCCGCAGGACCCTGGCGCACTCGCCGACGAGGGCCCGCACGTCCTTCGGGCCGGACACCAGGTGCAGCAGCCACACGCTGACGACGGCGTCGAACCGGGCGTCGCCGAAAGGCAGTCGGCGGCCGTCGGCGCGGACCACGGCGCCGGGCAGCCGGGCCGCCGCCCTCCGGGCCATCGCCGGCGCGAGGTCGACACCGGTCACGCGCAGGCCGCCCCGGGCGGCGGGGAAGCGCCGGGTCACGATGCCGGTGCCGCAGGCCGTGTCCAGCAGGTCCCGCGCGTCGGCCGGTACCAGGCCCAGCACCGCCGCCGCGGCCGCGGCGGCCCGGGGCTCACCGCCGCGTGAGGCGTCGTAGCGCTCCGCTTCCTCGTCGTAGTCGAGCACACACCTCAGTGTGCACCGTGATCGGGTGCCAAGTCCCGTACTCTGCGGGCCAGTTCGAGGTCCTTCTCGGTGACGGCACCGCCCGCGCTGTGCGTCTGGACGGCGAGGGACACGGTGTTGTAGCCGAGAGTGAGGTCGGAGTGGTGGTTCAGCTCCTCCTGCACCTGGGCGACGTGGACGACCATCGCCGTCGCCGCGAAGTGGGAGCCGAGCCGGTAGGAACGGGTGAGGCGGCCGCCGTCGAGCGCCCAGCCCGGCAGGTCGGCCAGCCGCTCCTCGATCTCCTGCGGCGACAGCGGTTCGTCGGACATGGGCGCGCTCCTCTTCGGTCTCCTGCGGGCCGGTTCCTGCGGTGGCGGGGCTCTGTCCCAGCGTGCCACAGGAGGAGCCGCGAGGGCCTGGTCAAGGCGGTGCGGCTCCTCCGTACGGTGCCTTCCCGGTCGAGGACCGGGATCGTCCGGAACAGGGGCGCCGACCCGCGACCCGTGAGAGGGTCGGTCCGTCATGGCAGACTGAACCGGTGTCCGGCCGGGGGCGTTGGGGAGACGTGGCGTGAGTGAACGGCGGGCCGCACCCACCGTGGGCCAGGTGGTGCTCGGCAGGCGGCTGCAGGAATTGCGGGAGACGGCGGGCTTCAGCCGTGAGGAGGCCGCCCGGGTCCTGCGGGTGGCACCCGCGACCGTACGGCGGATGGAGACGGCCGAGGTCGCGCTGAAGATCCCGTACGTCCAGATCCTGCTGACGGCCTACGGGGTGCGGCAGAGCGAGGCGGCCGCGTTCATCGGGCTCGCGGAGGACGCGAACCGTCCGGGCTGGTGGCAGCGGTTCCACGACGTGCTGCCCGACTGGTTCAGCCTGTACGTGAGCCTCGAGGGCGCCGCTCGCATCATCCGCTCCTACGAGCCGCACTTCGTGCCGGGGCTGCTGCAGACGGAGGACTACGCGCGTGCCGTCCTGGAGGCCGGGACGATCGGGAACCAGGGACCGGAGGCGGTCGAGCGGCATGTGTCGCTGCGCCTGGAGCGGCAGCGGCTCCTCGAACGGCCGGATCCGCCCCACCTGTGGGTGATCATCGAGGAGACGGTGCTGCGGCGGCCGGTGAGCGTGGACGGCCGGGTAATGCGCGACCAGTTCGACAAGCTGCTGGAGTGGTCCGAGCGGGACCGGATCACGCTCCAGGTCGCCGAGTTCGCCGACGGCCCGCATCCGGGGACGTACGCGCCGTTCTCGCTGTTCCGTTTCGCCGAGCCGGAGCTGCCGGACATGGTGTTCACCGAGTACCTGACCGGCGCCCTGTATCTGGACTCCCGCAAGGAGGTCTCGGCGCATCTGGAGGTGCTGGACCACATGGTGGCGCGGGCCGCCACCACCCAGCACACCCAGAAACTGCTGCGGGAGTTCCGGGACGGCTACTGAGCACCGCGCCCCTCCTTCCCGCGGTCCCCGTCACCTCCGTCGTTCTCGTCGTCGACGATCTCCGCGTCGACGACGCCCTCCTCCTCCTGCGGTGAGGTGTGCTGCCCGGCGTCGCCGGTGGACGCCTGGCCGGCCTGGGCGTACATCGCCTGGCCCATCTTCTGGCTGACCGCGGCGAGTTTCTCGACGCCGGCGCGCAGGGCGGCCGTGTCGGCGGACTGCTCCAGCAGGGGTTTGAGCTCCGCGACGGCGGCCTCGACCTCGGACTTGGTCTCCGCGGGGATCCGGTCACCGTTGTCCCGGATGAACTTCTCCGTCTGGTAGACGAGTTGCTCGGCCTGGTTACGGATTTCGGCGGCTTCGCGGCGCTTGCGGTCCTCGTCGGCGTACTGTTCGGCCTCGCGCATCATGCGGTCGATGTCGTCCTTGGGCAGCGCCGAGCCGCCGGTGACGGTCATCTTCTGTTCCCGGCCGGTGGCGAGGTCCTTGGCGGAGACGTGCATGATGCCGTTGGCGTCGATGTCGAAGGCCACCTCGATCTGCGGGACGCCACGCGGCGCCGGGGGCAGGCCGGTCAGGTCGAAGACGCCGAGCTTCTTGTTGTACGCCGCGATCTCGCGTTCGCCCTGGTAGACCTGGATGCCGACCGAGGGCTGGTTGTCCTCGGCCGTGGTGAAGGTCTCCGAGCGCCGGGTCGGGATGGTGGTGTTGCGCTCGATCAGCTTGGTCATGATGCCGCCCTTGGTCTCGATGCCGAGGGACAGCGGGGTGACGTCGAGCAGCAGGACGTCCTTCACGTCGCCGCGGATGACGCCCGCCTGGAGGGACGCTCCTACGGCGACGACCTCGTCCGGGTTGACGCCCTTGTGCGGGTCCTTGCCGGTGAGTTCGCGGACCAGGTCGGTCACGGCGGGCATCCGGGTGGAGCCGCCGACGAGGATGACGTGGTCGACCGCGGAGAGCTTGACGCCGGCGTCCTTGACGGCCTGGTGGAAGGGCGTCTTGCAGCGCTCCAGCAGGTCGGCGGTGAGTTCCTGGAACTGGGCCCGGGTGAGTTTCTCGTCCAGGTGCAGCGGGCCGTCGGCGGAGGCCGTGATGTAGGGCAGGTTGATCGTGGTCTCGGAGGAGGAGGACAGCTCGATCTTGGCCTTCTCGGCGGCCTCCCGCAGCCGTTGCACGGCCATCTTGTCCTGCGCCAGGTCGATGCCGTACTGGTTCTTGAAGCGCTGGGTGAGATGGTCGAGGAGGCGCTGGTCCCAGTCGTCGCCGCCGAGGTGGGTGTCGCCGTTGGTGGCCTTCACCTCGATGACTCCGTCGCCCATCTCCAGGAGCGACACGTCGAAGGTGCCGCCGCCCAGGTCGAAGACGAGGACGGTCTGCTCGTTCTCCTTGTCCAGGCCGTACGCGAGGGCCGCCGCCGTGGGCTCGTTGATGATCCGCAGGACCTTCAGCCCGGCGACCTCCCCGGCCTCCTTGGTGGCCTGCCGCTGGGCGTCGTCGAAGTACGCCGGGACGGTGATCACGGCGTCCGTGATGTCCTCGCCGAGGTAGGCCTCCGCGTCCCGCTTGAGCTTCTGCAGCACCCGGGCCGACAGCTCCTGCGCCCGGTAGCGGGTGCCGTCCACGGAGCCCTGCTCGGGGAAGTGCCACTGGCCGTCGCCCATGTGCCGCTTGACCGAGCGGGCGGTGCGGTCGACGTTCGTCACGGCCTGCCGCTTGGCGACCTCGCCGACGAGCACCTCGCCGTTCTTGGCGAAGGCCACCACCGAGGGGGTGGTCCGCGCACCCTCCGCGTTGGCGACGACGGTCGGCTCACCGCCCTCCAGCACGGCCACCACCGAGTTCGTGGTTCCCAGGTCGATTCCGACCGCACGTCCCATCGCTGTCCCCTTCCGCCAGGGCACACCTCTTCGGACCTCAAGGTTTCCAGCACAAAACTTGAGCGGGCTGTTGTCAATAGTTTATGCGGACTGTTTGTCAACCGCTCGTTCAGGCGGCCACACGGCGCAGGCCGCCCCGTCGACGGGGCGGCCTGCGGGTGTACTGCGGTCTACTGCGGGGGAGGGACCGCGGGTCAGGAGAGCTTCGCCGTCAGCGTGATCTCGGTGCCCTTCAGCGCCTGGCTGACCGGGCAGTTGACCTTGGCGTCCTCGGCCGCGGACTGGAAGGCCGCCTCGTCCAGGCCGGGGACGGTGGCCTCCACGGTGAGGTGGATCCCGGTGATGCCCTCACCGGGCACGAAGGTGACGTCGGCGGAGGTCACCAGGCGGGTCGGCGGGTTGCCGGCCTTGTCGAGGATGTTGGAGAAGGCCATCGAGTAGCAGCTGGAGTGTGCGGCGGCGATCAGCTCCTCGGGGCTGGTCCTGCCGTTCGCCTCCTCCGCGCGCGACGCCCAGGTGACCGGCTGCTCACCGATGCTGCCGGAGGAGTCGAAGGTGACGACCCCGCTGCCCTTGAAGAGGTTGCCTTCCCAAACGGTGTGTGCGGAGCGCGTGGCTGCCATGACGCATCCTTTCGAAGATGTCCGGCCGTGTGTCCGGTCCGTACTCTGTCCGGGGCCGCCCGGGTCACCGGGATTCCCGACCCCATCCGATCACACTACGGCTCGACTCACCCGCAGGACCGGCCCCTCGTCCGGAAGACCCGGCCCGCTCGGGGTCAGGCCGCGCGTTCCTGACCGGGACGGGTCGGACGGGCGAAGTCGCCGGACTCGGCCAGCCAGCGGCGCAGCACCCGGTGGACGTGTTCGGCACCGACGAGTTCGGTTCCGTCGGCGACCGGCGGGGACAGCGCGACCGGCGACAGCAGGAAGGCGTGGGACTGGGCTCCGCCGAGGCCTCCGTGGGAGCCGATCTGCTCCTCGAACGCGTGGACCTCCCCGGTGGCGGGGTCGTGGAAGGAGTTGACCATGATGTCGGCGGTGTGCGGGAAGGAGTGGGTGCGGCGTACGACGTCGGCGGCGCCCGGCCCGAACGCGGCCAGGGGTCCGGGATCGTCGTCGAGTGCGTCGAGGGGGATCTCCGCGCCGTGCGCGCCGAGGACGACACCGCCGTGCCGTTCGCTGCGGACCAGCAGGAAGCCGATGCCGGGGTGGTTGGCGAGGGTCGGCAGCAGTGCCGGATGACGGGCGTCGATCTCCTCCTTGCTCATCCGGTGCGGCACGTCCGGGAAGGAGACCAGGCCGAGGTTGCCGGAGGCCAGCACGACGGGCTCGGAGCCGCGCGGGGGACGGTACTGCTCGACGCCCTCCTCGACCGGCCGGTGCAGTGCCGCCCGGACCGCCGCGCGGGCCTCGGCATCGCTGTGGGTGCGCCGCGCGCGGCGCGGTACGGGCAGTCCGCACCCGGCTCGGACCAGGTCGCCGAGGGTGAGGCCGTAACGGGCGCGGAAGGTCTCGCCGGGGCTCTGGCCGTGGTCGGAGAGGACGACGATCCGGTACGGGCGGGGGGCGTGCTCGACGACGTGCTCGATCAGGGCGAGGGAGCGGTCGAGGCGTTTCAGGACCTTCTCGGCGTCCCGGCTCGCGGGGCCGGAGTGGTGGGCCACCTCGTCGTAGGCGACCAGGTCGGCGTAGACGGAGGTGCGGCCGGCCAGCAGGTCGCCCATGACGGCGGCGACGACCACGTCCCGCTGGACGACGGTCGCGAAGGCCCGCACGAACGGGTAGAGCCCGCCGCGGGACACGCGCGGGAACTGCTTGGTCCACCGCGCCCGGGTGGACTGGGCTGTCTCGCGGACCACCTCGGCACCGAAGGACAGGGCGGTGCGCACGGCGTTGGCCGGGTCGGAGAAGTAGGCGAAGTAGCCCGAGCGGGAGCGGTTCTCCCGGGTGCGGCGGCGTGCGGTGATGGACAGCACCAGGGCCTGTTCGCCGGCGCCGCCGCTGAACAGGTTGCCGCGGCTGGCGCCGTCGGCGGCCAGCAGCCCGGCGTGGCCGGCGTGGCGGGCGGCCCGCCGCTGCAGTTCGACGGCGCTGGTGGGCCGGTTGCAGACCATCACCTCCCGGCGGTCCTTCTCGTACCAGCGGAAGGCGGGGACGTCGTGGTTGCTGCCGTGCAGGATGCCGAGCTGACTGGCGCCGGTCTGGCTGGACCAGTCGGTGTGCCAGGAGGTGAGGCGGTGGGAGGGGGGACGGGCGTCGTCGGCGCCGAGCCAGCGGGCGACGGTCGGCATCAGGCCCCGGTCGACCGCGTGCAGCAGGACGTCGTGGCCGACGCCGTCCAGTTGCAGGAAGACGGTGCCGTGGGTGGCCGGGACGGGTGGTGCGGAGCCGCGGCGGCGGTAGGCGAGCCGGTAGAGGCGGCGGCGGTAGGCGTCGTCGTCGCGCACGGCGAGGGCGGCTCCGGTGGCGGAGGCGACGGCGGACATCACGGCGGCGACCACGACCGCGGTCTCCCACGCGGCGGTCCCGCGTTCGATCGGGTTGAGCCGCAGCGCCAGCAGCAGCAGTGCGCCGTTGAGGAAGAACACCAGCAGGCCGAGGACGAGTGCCGGTACGAGCAGCAGCAGCCGCACCAGCAGCGGCCACACCAGCGCCGACAGCAGGCCGAAGGCACCGGCGCCGAGCGCAGCGGTGACCGCGATGTCGGTGGCGCTGTCGCCGTCGGCGGAGCGCAGCCGGAAGTCGGGGAGGATGCCGGCGAGCACCAGCATGGTGAGGGTGGCGACCGCCCACACGGTGACGCTCCGCCCGATCTGACTGGCGATCCGTCGCCACCGCACGCCACTCACGCCCAGTCCACCTCACGTCCCGGCTCGTCGCCGCCACCAGCCGGGGTGGCCCGCGAACCGGCCCCTGCCCGTACCCACCCTGCCACAACGCCCGGAAGCGCCGATTCGTCCCTGATGGGCCCCGAAGGGAAGGGCCGAGGGCGGCTCAGCGGCCGTCGTAGCCGGCCGTCGGCATGGACAGGCGGCGGTGCACCCGGGCCTTCATCGCGGCGTCGTACGACGGTTCGGCGCGGCCGACGGTCTCCACCCGTACCCCGCGCCGCGCGCACTCGGCGGTGAACTCCTCGACGGAGGCCAGGGCGCTCTCCAGCACCCGGCGGCTGGGCGCCACGAACAGATCGGTGCCCGGCCGTACGCCGTCCCACAGCAGGTTGTGGTCGAAGCGCAGCCCCCGCACCAGCAGTTCCCGGGTCACCGCGTAGCCGCGTTCGCGGGCCCAGCGGGCGCACATGGCGTGCTGACTGCGGGAGTCCACGAGGAAGGGATCGGCGTCCAGTTCCGCCAGTGGTGTCAGACTCGCGATCGCCGTCACCCGCACCGGCCCCATGGCGCCCCCTCACCTCCGGACTGCGCCGCCGACCCTACTCCTGCGCGTAGGCTTCGGGGAGTCGCGGAAGGAGGCGAAGAGGTGCCGGTGGAGATCACCTGGTGGGGTCACGCCACTTGCACGGTCGAGGACTCGCACACCCGTGTACTCACCGATCCCCTGTTCGCCCGCCGCCTCGCGCATCTGCGGCGGCGGCGCGGTGCCGTGCCACCGCCGGGCGCCCGGCACGCGGACGTGGCGCTGGTCTCCCATCTGCACGCCGATCATCTGCATCTGCCCTCGCTGGCACTGCTCGCCCCGGGCACGCGCCTGCTCGTGCCCCGGGGCGCACGCCGTGCGGTGCCGGGGCTGCGGCGGCTCACGCACCTCGAGGTGAGCGAGGTGGCACCCGGCGACGTGCTGGCGGTCGGCCCTCTGGCCGTACGGGTCGTGAGCGCCCGGCACGACGGGCGGCGGCTGCCGCTCGGACCGCACCGCTCCCCCGCGCTCGGCTACGTCGTGGAGGGCGAGGCGCGCACGTACTTCGCGGGCGACACCGGCCTGTTCGACACGATGGCCAAGGAGGTCGGGGCGGTCGACGTGGCACTGCTGCCGGTGGGCGGCTGGGGCCCGTACCTCGGTGAGGGGCACCTGGACGCGGCGCGCGCGGCCGAGGCGCTGGCCCGGCTCGAGGCGCGCAGCGCGGTACCGGTGCACTACGGCACGTACTGGCCGATCGGCATGGACGCCGTGCGTCCGCACGAGTTCCACTCGCCGGGCGACGAATTCGTACGGCGGGCGGCCCAGCAGGCGCCCGGGGTGCCGGTGCACCGGCTGGGGCACGGGGAGAGGGTCCGTCTGGAGGACCCGCGGTGATACCGCCCGCCGCCCTCGTACAGGCGGTCGGTGCGCCCGTGTCGGCCCTGGCCTCGCCGGCCGCCCTGCTCGCCCCTGCCTTGCTGTCCGCCGTGCCGGTGACCGTGGTCCCGGAGTCCACCCAGCAGGCGATCGGGTATCCCTCGCTGTTCCTGCTGGTGCTGATCGGGGCGCTGGTGCCGGTGGTGCCGACGGGGGCGCTCGTGAGTTCGGCGACGGTGGTCGCCTTCCACCGGATGGCGCCGCTCTCCATGGTGCTGGTGTTCGCGACGGCGTCCCTGGCCGCGTTCCTCGGGGACGTCGCCCTGTACTGGCTGGGGCGGCGCGGAATGCGGTCGCGGAACGGTTCGCGCTGGCTGGAGGCGATCCGGGCGCGGGCGCCGGAGGAGCGGCTGGCGCAGGCGCAGACCAAGCTCGCCGAGCACGACGTGACGGTGCTGGTGCTGTCCCGGCTGATTCCGGCGGGGCGCCTTCCGGTGATGCTGGCCTGCCTGATCGCCGAGTGGCCCCTGCGCCGCTTCGTCCGCGGCAACCTGCCGGCCTGTCTGGCCTGGGCGTTGACGTACCAGTTGATCGGTGTCCTCGGCGGCTCGCTGTTCGAGGAGCCCTGGCAGGGCGTGCTCGCGGCGATCGTCCTGACCGTCCTGATCAGCGTGACCCCGAGCCTGTGGCGGCACCTGCGGGGCTGACCACCACCGGTCGGGTCCTCCCAGGTCCTGCGAGGGGGCTCTCATCGCCGAACTTCCTCGCGGAGGTCGTCGAAGACCGCCCTCAGGTGGTTCAACGCGCGCCGCACGTGCGGAAGTTCCAGCGGTGCGGACGAGGCGAGGCTTTCCGCCCGCCGCTCGGCGGTGTCGCCGAGCAGGGGCGCGGTGGACAGCCGTACGCGCGGTGCCTCGAGATCGTCGCCGAAGCGGTGGCCGCCCGGCGCGGGCATGCCGAGCCGCCCGGTGAGGAAGTCCTCCAGTTCCTGGGCGTCGCCGACGCCGTGCGCGGTGAGTGCGGGGGCCAGCGGTGTGAGGTCGACGTAGAGGTGCCGTCCGGCCTGCGGGGGGCGGGCCAGGGCTCCCGCGGCGACGACCGCGTCCCGCGCGGCGGCGGCCACCCGGGCGTGCAGGCGTACGGCGGCGGCCGTCCGCGCGGTGACCGGTTCCGGCTCGGCCAGCGCGTAGGCCACCGCGACGGCGACCGGGGCGGCCACCCGCGCGTCGAGCGCGGTCAGTACGTCGAGCACCCGCGCGTGGAGCGCGCCACCGTCCGCGCCCGCCGGGAAGCGGCCGATCGCGGCGGGCCAGCCGGACGGGAGCAGGGCGCCCGCCAGGTCGGTGACCACGGTGACGTGTTCGGGCAGCATCTCGGCGGGGCTGAGCAGCACGGCCTCGTGCGGTGCGTGCAGGGTGTCCCGCCAGGTCTCGTCGCTGACCAGGTGCAGTCCCTCGGCGACGGCGGCCTCGACGGTCTCGTGCAGCAGTTCGGGCGGGGCGACGGTGGCGGTGGGGTCGTCGGCGACGGAGAGCACCAGCAGACGCGGGTCACCGCCCTCGGCGCGCACCCGCCGCACGGTCTCCAGCAGGGCGTACGGATCGGGGACGCCGCCGCTCTCGGGGGGCGTCGGCACGTGGAAGGCGGGGCGGCCGAGCAGCCGGGCCTCGGGGGCCCACCAGGCGGCGCAGGGGCGGGGCACCAGTACGTCCCCGCCGACGGCAGCGGTGAGCGCCATGAGGAGGGCGGGCGCGCCGGGGGCGACGGCCACCCGGTCGGGGTCGGCGGGCAGACCGCGCCGGTCGCCGTGGCCGCACGCGGCGTCCAGCAGGGCGGGGCCGCCGCCGACCGGCTCGGCCTCCCCTCGGGACGCGGCGGCGGCGAGGACGGCGGAGAGTTCGGGCAGGGCGGGCAGCCCGTCCTCGGGCAGTGCCGGTCCGAAGCGAACGGGGCCGTGCCCTCCGGAGTCCGTCCGCCGCATACGCACCTCCGCGCAGTGTCTGGTGCCCCGGCGTGCCCACGGGGGTCACCCGAGTCGGTCACCCTGGTCAGTACCCACGGTGCCACTCCTAGCGGACGGCCGCGGGCCGCTCGGGGAACATCAGCGGCCCGTACGCGCGGTCCTGTCGCGGTACAGCCGGTGGGCGGCGGCGCCGAACGCGCCCGCGATCAGCAGGCCGCCCGCGGCCAGGGCGGGAACGGAGTCGTTGAACCCGCCGCCCGTGCCGGCGTGGACACCGCCCGGGACCGCCGTGCTTCCGCACTGGGCGCGCTCGCGTTCGGGGCAGTGCGAGGTCGAGGACGAGGTCGAGGGAAAGGGGGAGGGGGAGGGGGAGGGGGCGTCGGAACCGCCGGAGTGGCGGGCGACGGTGAAGGCGGCACTCCACGGCTTGCCCTTCTTCCCGGGCGCGGCAGGACATGTGCCCTCGACGGTCCGCGCGGAGTCCTCGCCGGCGGGGTCGGGCCCGTCGACCGCGGAGAGCGGATCGATGTCGTAGAGCGGGTCGGCCTTCTCCGAGGGGTCGACCTCCTCCGAGGGGTCGGCCTCGCCCGGGGAGTCGGTCTCCTCCAGCGGAACGGGTTCGTCGGACGGGTCGGCCTCGTCCACCGGGTCGCCGCCCGGGCCCCCGGCACCCCCGGCGCCCCGGATGTTCGCGGTGCCCCGGTAGGCCGGGCCGGACTCCTTGTCGTCGGAGCCGGTCACCTTCTTCAGTTCGACGACGCCCTTGTCGAAGGCTTCCGAGGTCGCCTCGAGGGTCTCCGGCGGGCGGTCGCCGGCCGGGTCGCAGAGGACCGAGACGGTGACGGTGCCACCCGGGGCCGGCCTGCCCGGACTGACCTCGGCAAACGGATCCGCGGACGGATCCGCGAACACGGCCGGTGCGAGCGCGCCGAGGACGGTGCCGGAGACGGCGGCGAGGGACAGGGCGCGGACGGTGCGGCGCATGGTGCGGGCTCCTTCGGGCGACGGCCGGGCACGGCGGTCCCGTTCGCAGACGTCGCGCCCCGCACCCATCCCAGCCCGCCGACCGCGGCACCGCGCGCGGTCCGCCGCCGTCGGGGGGACGGGTGCACCCGGACGGGGGAAGGACCGGCACCCGGCGTCCCCGGGCCCGGCCGGTCGGTCAACGGCTGCCGGCGACGCCCCTGCCGTGAGGCGCGGGGAGACCGTCGGGATCCTGTTCCTGCACACCGGGCAGCACGAGGTCCTCGTAGCGGCCCAGCATCAGCAGTACGCCGAGCATGAGTATCGGAATGAGCACGGCGAGCACCGCCATGGCCGGTCCTTTCGCAGGAGGCGCGGGGGGTGAGGGAACCGGGTCCCCCGTCGTCCGCGGGACAAACCCGGCGGCGCCCGGCACCCGACGGTGACGATCCGTCCGCCGAACCCCGTGTCGGTGTCCGCCGGCCGGGTACGCGGTGCAGACCCCGAACCATCTGGAGAGAGACATGCAGCGAGGCAGTGACCGGCTGAGCGTTCACCGCGACGACGAGATGAAGCACGAACTGCAGGGTCTGCTCAGGTCAGGGCACCCCACCCGGACCGAGGAGTGGAACGACCCGGAGCCGTTCGCCGAGGACGACCCCGCGGTCGCGCACGGCCCGGTGACGCCGAACCGTGGACCGACGTCACTGGAGTCGGTGCGGCTGGAGCTGGCCAGGCTCCTGAGCCGGGGGTCGTTCCCCGCGGGCCCGCGCGAGCTGATGCGCACCCTGGACCGGCGGCACGCGCCCGACACCCTCGTCGAGGCACTGGGCCGGCTGCCGCGACAGGCACGCTACAACAGCGTCCAGGAGCTGGCCGAGGCACTGACGCGGCCCCGGGAAGCAGGCAGCCCGTAACCGGTCGATCCGGATGCACCCGACCATGAAGCCGAACGTCTTGCGCGAATTGCATGCGTTGCGCGAATTGCACGCATTGCACGAAAGGATGTAGTCCCCCATGCGTATCGCATTCCTCGTCGCACCCGAAGGCGCCGAGCAGGTCGAGCTGACCGAGCCGTGGGAGGCGGCCGTCGGCGCCGGTCACGAACCCGTGCTCGTGTCGACCCGCCCGGGCGAGATCCAGGCGTTCAACCATCTCGACAAGGCGGACACCTTCCCGGTGCAGGAGGTCGTCGGCGACACGTCCGCCGACTCCTTCGGCGGGCTGGTGCTGCCGGGCGGGGTGGCCAACCCGGACCTGCTGCGCACGGACGAGAAGGCCGTCGCGTTCGTCCGGGACTTCTTCGCACAGGGGCGGCCCGTCGCCGCGATCTGTCACGCGCCCTGGACCCTCATCGAGGCGGACGTGGTCCGCGGAAGGGAGCTGACCAGCTGGCCGAGCCTGCGGACCGATCTCCGTAACGCCGGTGCCACCTGGGTCGACGAGCAGGTGAAGATCTGCGACCACGAGTCCGCCAAGCTGGTCACCAGCCGCAAGCCGG
Source organism: Streptomyces sp. M2CJ-2 (assembly GCF_016757295.1). NCBI lineage: Bacteria > Bacillati > Actinomycetota > Actinomycetes > Kitasatosporales > Streptomycetaceae > Streptomyces > Streptomyces sp. M2CJ-2. The sequence continues at coordinate 81,528 of NZ_JAESIF010000008.1, forward strand.
ACGACCTCAAGGCGTTCTGCGAGACGTACCTGAAGGTGTTCGCCGCGGAAGCGGCCTGAACGACCCGAAGGAGCCGGGACCCGCGCCCCGCGGGTCCCGGCTCCTCACCGGGTCCCTCAGGCGCCCGGGTTCGCGGGTGTCGCCCTGTCCGCGCCGCTCCGCTCCCGGGCCCCCTCGCGGGTGCGGCCCGCCGCCACCGGGCGGCGCGGATGGCGGCGGAGGTACTCGCCCTCCAGCTGCGCCATACGGTCGTTGTGGACCCGCAGCGCGTCGTTGGAGCCGTACAGCAGCGTGTCATGACGCGTGCGATGGATGTTCTCCAGCTCCTTCATGAGCTGCTGATCGTCCAGGCGGTTCGGCTCGACTCCGGTCATCGTGATGCCCCGCTCGTCGTAGGCGTGCCTGCGGTCCGGACACCCGCCCGGGGAGGCCACGGGTCCCGCGTCCCTGCACCCACTCTACGAACATCCCGGTCCCCGTACCTCCGGGGCCCGGAGGTACGGGGACCGGAGGTACGGGGACCGGAGGTACGGCGGCGGGCCGCTACCGGGCCCGTTCCACGCGACGCTCGTCCCACACGGGTTCCGGGGTCTCCCGGACCCTGCCGTCGCCGCCGAAGACCAGGTAGCGGTCGAAGGAGCGGGCGAACCAGCGGTCGTGCGTGACGGCCAGCACCGTGCCCTCGAACGCCTCCAAGCCCTCCTGCAACGCCTCCGCCGACTCCAGGTCCAGGTTGTCGGTCGGCTCGTCGAGCAGCAGCGCCGTGACCCCCTGGAGCTCCAGCAGCAGGATCTGGAACCGGGCCTGCTGACCACCGGAGAGACGGTCGAAGGACTGCTCGGCCTGACCCGTCAGTTCGTAGCGGCGCAGCCGGGACATGGCGGCGCCCCGGTCCTGGGCGTGCTCCTTCCACAGGACGTCCAGGAGTGTGCGACCCTCCAGCTCGGGGTGCGCGTGGGTCTGCGCGAAGTGTCCGGGGACGACGCGGGCGCCGAGCCGCCAGTCGCCCGTGTGCGTCACGTCGTCCCCGGCGAGCAGGCGCAGGAAGTGCGACTTGCCGGAGCCGTTGGAGCCGAGCACCGCGACCCGTTCGCCGTAGAACACCTCCAGGTCGAAGGGCTTCATCAGGCCGGTGAGTTCGAGCTGTTCGCAGGTGACCGCGCGTACTCCGGTGCGGCCGCCCTTCAGGCGCATGGTGATGTTCTGCTCGCGCGGCGGCTCCGGTGGGGGCCCCGCCTCCTCGAACTTGCGCAGCCGGGTCTGGGCGGCCTGGTAGCGGGAGGCCATGTCGGGGCTGTTCGCCGCCGCCTGGCGCAGGTTGAGGACGAGCTTCTTGAGCTGGGCGTGCTTCTCGTCCCAGCGTCTGCGCAACTCCTCGAAGCGGGCGAAGCGTTCACGGCGTGCGTCGTGGTACGTGGCGAAGCCGCCGCCGTGCACCCAGGCGTCCGCGCCGGTGGGGCTCGGTTCGAGGGACACGATGCGCCGGGCGGCGCGGGCGAGGAGTTCGCGGTCGTGGGAGACGAGGAGCACGGTCTTGCGGGTCTGTTCGAGTCGTTCCTCGAGCCAGCGCTTGCCGGGGACGTCGAGGTAGTTGTCGGGCTCGTCGAGAAGCAGGACCTGGTCGGTGCCGCGCAGCAGCGCTTCGAGGACCAGACGTTTCTGCTCACCGCCGGAGAGGGTGCGCACCTGGCGCCGCTCCGCCTTGTCGTACGGGATGCCGAGTGCGGCCGTCGTGCACATGTCCCACAGCGTCTCGGCCTCGTAGCCGCGTGCCTCGGCCCAGTCGGCGAGAGCCTGTGCGTACCTCAGCTGGGCGCTCTCGTCCCCGGCGACGTGCAGCGCGTGCTCGGCCTCGTCGACGGTGCGGGCCGCCTCGCGGATGCGGGGCGCGGCGACGGAGACGAGGAGGTCGCGCACGGTCGTTCCGTCCCGTACGGAGCCCACGAACTGGCGCATGACGCCGAGGCCGCCGGTGACGGTGACGGATCCGCCGTGCGGCTTCAGCTCGCCGGAGAGGAGGCGGAGCAGGGTCGTCTTGCCCGCCCCGTTGGGGCCCACCAGGGCCATGACCGCACCCTCGCCGACCCGGAAGGACACATCGCCCAAAAGGGCCCTCCCGTCGGGGAGGTAGTACTCCAGATGCGCTGCTTCCAGGTGACCCATGGTGGGGATTGTGCGGGGTCGTCGGCACAGGCGGCAAACGGGTTTTCCACGCGACGACGTCCATCATGCGATACGCGGGTCTCGCCATACGGCCGGAGCGCGTAGCGTGAAGGGCCTCCTACGGACAGCGGAAGGGGTGGGCCGGGCATGCCGGAAACGCGGGAGACCGCCGTCTACACCCACGGGCACCACGAGTCGGTACTGCGGTCGCACACGTGGCGGACCGCCGAGAACTCGGCAGGGTACCTCCTCGGGGTGCTCGAGCCGCACATGCGGATCCTGGACATCGGGTGCGGGCCCGGGACCATCACCGCCGACCTGGCGGCGCTGGTCCCGGACGGGCACGTCACCGGTCTCGACCGGGAGCCGGGGATCCTCGAGCAGGCACGGGCAGTGGCCGGAGAACGGGGACTGACCAACACCACCTTCGCGACGGGCGACGTGCACGCACTGGACTTCCCGGACGACACCTTCTGCGTCGTCCACGCCCACCAGGTGCTCCAGCACGTGGGCGACCCGGTCCGGGCGCTGCGCGAGATGCGCCGGGTGACCAGGCCGGGGGGCCACGTCGCCGTCCGGGACTCGGACTACGCGGCGATGACCTGGTATCCCCCGTCCCCGGGCATGGACGACTGGCTGGACCTGTACCGGCGGGTGGCCCGGGCCAACGGGGGCGAGCCGGACGCCGGGCGCCGGCTGAAGTCCTGGGCGCTCGCCGCGGGCTTCACCGACATCACGGCGACCTCGGCGACCTGGACCTTCTCGACGGCCGGGGAGAGGGCCTGGTGGAGCGGCCTGTGGGCGGACCGCACCGTGGCGTCGGCCTACGCCGAGCGGGCCGTCGAGGAGGGTCACGCCACCGGCGGGCAGTTGCGGGAGGTCTCCGCGGCGTGGCGGGAATGGGGCGCGCGGGAGGACGGCTGGTTCAGCGTGCTGCACGGAGAAATTCTCTGCCGAAAGGAAGCCTGAAACGAGAATTCCGGGCAACCAGAACGACAGGAGGTTGACACTATGGTTCCCATTCTTCTCGTTCTGCTTCTGGCCGTGATTCTTTTCGGCGCCGGTTTCGCGGTGAAGGCGCTCTGGTGGATCGCGTTGGCGGTTCTCGTCGTGTGGCTGCTGGGATTCTTCATGCGCAGCACATCGGCGAGCGGCGGCAGGGGCCGCTGGTACAAGTGGTGAGACGGCGAACGGCCCGGTGACGGGAACCTCCCGTCACCGGGCGGCCGGGGAATCAGTCCCGCGGCAGCAGCGGTCCGAGCGGCCCGAGGTCCAGGTTCAGGTCCTCGGGCCGCAGTCCGTACCGCTCACGCAGTTCCGTCATCCGCTCCTCGAGCAGCATCAGGGTGAGTCCGATGCGCTCCTCCTGCTCCTCCGTCAGGTCTCCCTCGTCGAACCGGCGCACCGCTTGGCGCTCCATGAGCTGGCGCAGCAGTTCCACGACGGTGAGCACCAGTTTGACCAGGTCGCGTTCGACCGTGTCCGGCTCCAGGTCGAGCCGGTTGCGCCGGCCGCGCCCCTCTCGCCGGCCTTCGTGCGGCTCGCCGTGACGGTCGTCGGGGGCGGCCGTCAACGCGACTCCTCGAAGGGCGACGGGACGTTCGCGTTCACCGAGCTGATGAGCGCGTTGAGGTCGATACGGACCAGATCGACGTCCGCGATGCGCAGCGTGATGTCCCCGGTGATGACCACGCCGCCGGCCAGGAGCCGGTCGAGCAGGTCCACCAGGGCTATCTCCCGGCGCTCGACGACGGTCATGCCCCCTCCCCCGCGGCCGATTCCTCCCCGGTGGATCCCTCTCCGGCGGATTCTTCCCCGGCGAAGGAATAGGCCGCCCAGGGGCCGGTGAGTTCGACGCGTATCCCGGGTGTCCCGTCCTTCGTCCGTTCCACCCTTTCCACGAATTTCTCGGATTCCGCTCGCGGTACGAGGTAGGCCGCGTTCAGCACATTGCGACCCGACGCACCGGAGAGCGTGGGATTCTGCGGGGCGTGCAGCCGGGAGTCCTCGGCGCAGCCGGAAAGCGTCTCGTGCAGCCGGGTCGAAAAGGTCTCGGCCTGCTGCCACAGGTCGTCGTACGATTTCGTCGCCATGCGCCGTTGGCGCAGGTAGTCCCGGCCCGACACGGGCTTCTGCGCAGGCGGTGCGGCGGTGTCCGCCGGCCGTTCCGCCTCGATGAAAACCTTCACGCCCCACTCCACCCGGCCGTCCAACCGGTCCAGCGTCCGCAGGAAGCCCTCCTCGCGCGCCTCCATCATCGTCCGTACGCCGCTGTCGTCGCGGAACACGGTGCCGAGCCGCAGCGGCAGCGGCGTGGTGACGGTGGTGAGCGCGTCGATGACGCCCTGGTGGGCGCGGGCGACCGTGGTCAGCCAGTCGAGGTCCTCCAGATGCGCGTGGAAGGGCTCCTCGGCGAAGTCCGCCTCCGGCACATGGCTGACGACGGCCACCAGGCCGTGATGGGTCAGCAGCCGGGGCGGATCACCCGCCACACCGGTCAGCTGTGCCTGGAGCGGTGTGCCGAAAGGACGGCATATGGCGTAGACGTACCGCAGTCCGGTCACGGGGCCTCCTCCTGTGGACGGTCAGCCTCCCGCTGGCGTCCGGCCTCCAACGGACGGTCCGTCTCCCGCTGACGGCCGGCCTCCAACGGACGGTCGCCCTCCAGTGCGGCCAGCCGCTCACGCAGCTCGGCGTTCTCCCTGGCCAGTTCGGAGCGACGGGCGCGGGAGGACAGCGCCGGGTCGGTCTCCCACCAGTCGATCCCCATCTCCTTCGCCTTGTCGACGGAGGCGATGACGAGCCGCAGCTTGATGGTGAGCAGTTCGATGTCGAGCAGGTTGATGCGGATGTCGCCCGCGATGACGATGCCCTTGTCGAGCACCCGCTCAAGGATGTCGGCGAGATTGGCGCCGCCGCCCTGGCCATAGGGCTCGGGGAGCCGGCGGGGTGTCGTCATCGGCGGCTCCCGTCCTGGGCGTACTCGGGCTCGTCCTCAGGCTCGTACTCGCCTTCGCCTTCGCCTTCGTCCTCTTCCTCCTCCTCTTCCTCGTACTCGCCCTCGCCTTCGTCCTCGCCCTCTTCCTCGTAGGCGTCCTCGTCCTCGGCCTCGGCCGGTTCCTCGGCCGGTTCCTCGGCCTCTTCGTCGTCCTCGGCGCCCTCGGCGCCCTCGGCGTCGTACTCGCCCTCCGGCTCCTCGTCCCCGGGCGGCGACTCTTCCTCCTCCTCCTCGGCGACGGCGTCCTCGTGGCTGCGGACGACCTCGCCTTCCTGGATCTCGCCGCGCCAACTGTCCTCGGCCTCGCCCTTGAACGTGATGAAGCGGGCGAAGTTCTTCAGGTCGAGCCGGGCCCGGCGGCCCTGGGCGCGCCAGATGTTGCCGGTCTTCTCGAAGAAACCCGTGGGGTAGTACTCGATGACCAGCAGGATCCGGGTGAGGTTGTCGCCGAGGGGGTGGAACGAGACGACGCCCTTCGTCGTGCCCTTGGCTCCCTCGGAGGACCAGGAGATGCGGTCGTCGGCCACCTGCTGGATGGTCTTCGCCTTCCAGCTGCGGTTGGACCACAGAACCTTGACCTGCCAGTCCGAGGTGGTGTCGTCGGACTTGTTGGCGCTCTTGACGCCCTTGGCGAAGGTGCTGAAGTCCTGGTACTGGGTCCACTGGTCGTAGGCCGTGCGCAGCGGGACACCGACATCAATGTGCTCCATGATGACGGTGGGCTTCTTGCCCGCGGAGCGCTTGCGCTTGCCCTTGCCGCCGCCGCCCAGCCCCTTCAGGGCACCCATCACGTTGTCCTTGGCCCGCGAGGCTCCCAGTTCGATGGCGCTGCGCAGGGGGCCCTTGCCCTCGGCGAGTTTGCGGCCGCCGTCGAGTGCGAGCTTGGCGAAACCCGGACTGTTGCCCTCGGCGATGTCGGTGAGTTTGCCGGTCGTCTCGCCCAGCTTGCGGCCGACACCCGTCAGCAGGCGGGTGGCCTGGGCCGCGAGGTAGTCCTGCAGCTCCGCCTTGAGGCGGTCGGCTGCCTCGCTGTGGGCCAGGTCGGCAAGCGGGTTCTTCGTGCCCTCGCCCACTTTGTCACGCGCGGCAGAAGTGGCCGATCCGAGTGTCTCGGTCATCGCTCACCGCCTCCCTTCGAGGTGCGGGTACCCCGGGAGGAGGTCGTCCGCGCGGCCGCGGTCTTCTTGCCGGCCGTCTTCTTCGCCGGAGCGGCCTTCCTGGCCGGTGCCTTCTTCGCGGATGCCTTCTTGGCGGCCTCCTTCGACGGAGCCCTCTTCGACGAGGCCTTCTTCGCCGGCCGCTCGGGTGCCGGTTCCGGCTCCTCGTCGTCCGGTTCCTTGTCCGTGGCGTCCTCGGTTTCCTCGCCGTCCCCGGCCTCGCGGTCCGGGCGGCCCGAACCGGTCAGCTGCTCGCGCATCTCGGTGGTACGATCGTGCAGCTTGTCGGCGAGGGAGTCGAGTTGCCGCTCGACGAGTGCCCCGGAGGCCGCCTTGCCGGCACCTCGCAGATCGCCGCGCAGCTGATCCCCGAGCTCCTTGAACTGCGGGTTTTTCTGCAGCTGCGTGGACACCAGGTCCGTGATCATCCGCGGCCCGAGGTTCAGCTTCTTGCCGGCCACCAGCCCGCCGACGGCGACCGCCATCTTCAGCTTCTTCGTCCGCCCGAGGAGGTATCCGGCCCCTATCGCAAGGCCGAGTGCTGTCCGATTCATTGTGGTGCCGTCCCGTCCCCTGTGGCGCTGGTGCGCATCGCGGTCTCCAATCGGTCGAGGAGTTCGTCCTCCTGCCGGTCGAACTCCTCCTCGGTGATCTCTCCGGCCTCCAACTGCTCCTCGAGCTGCGCCAGTTCGGCACGGATCGCGGCGGGGTCGTAGTAGATGCGCTCCGCCTCGCGCAGCACCTGTTGGATGACCCATCCGCTGCCGCGCGCCGGGGCCAGCGGCAGCAGCAGCACTTCCGAGATCAGGCCCATGTCGTCACCCCATTCCGGCGTCCGCCCCACCCGCCGTGGCGCTCGCCGGTTCGGCCGGGCCGGGCTCCACGAAGCTGTACGGGGGCAGCGGGCCGTTGAGCCGCACCTCCAGGTGCGGCATGTCCTCGCGGACGCGGTCCACGGCGGCCATGAAGTCCCCGGCCGCGTCGCGCGGCACCAGGAAGGAGACGTTGGCCAGCCAGCCCGTGGACTCGGGACCCACGCTCACGGCGTCGGCCGCCGGTTCCAGGGCGCGTTGCACGGCGACGCCGTCCTCGGCCTCCTGGGCCCTGACCGCATCGGCGACCATCTCGCCGAGGCGGATCTTGTCGTCGTAACTTCCGCCGTCGGCCTGCCGGTTGGCCTCCGCGAGAGCGCGGATCTCCGGATTGCCGGCCATCACGTGGTGGAGTACGGCTTCCTCGTCATGATTGGCCTTGACGTTGTACTCGACTCGGCCGTCCAGCGCCCGCAGGCGCTCCTGGTAGTGCTCGGCACGCTCGGCGAGCACGGCGGTGACGGAGTCGTCGTCGGGGGCGACGCTGCCGAACCGCATCGGCAGCACACAGCCGGCCGCGCCGACCTCGGCGAGCACGTTCTGGTGGGCGAGCAGTTCCCTGCGTTTGGGGCGCAGGTCCTCGGGGGCGTCACTGACGACGGCCGCCAGCTCGCCCTCCTTCACGATGCGCACCGGACGCGCCGGGTCGCCCACACCGCCCATGCCTTCGAGGAGGCCGGGGTGCGAACTCGCCGTGATGCCGTAGACGTAGGTGCTCACTCCTGCTCCTCCCTCCGACGCGACGAGGTGCTCTTGCGGGCTCGCGGACGGGACTGTGTCTCACGCTCGGAACCCTCGTCGCGTGCCTGCTGGAAGGCGTCGGAGATGGTCTCGGCGGCGCCGGACAGCGCCCCCTTGGACTTGCCGCGGGCGCCGGACTCGGTGACCTGGCCGACCACGTCGGGCAGGCCCGGGCTCTTGCGGGGCCCGGCCTCCAGGTCGAGCCGGTTGCACGCCTCGGCGAAGCGCAGGTAGGTGTCGACGCTGGCGACGACGATGCGGACGTCGATCTTGAGTATCTCGATGCCGACCAGGGACACGCGCACGAACGCATCGATGACGAGCCCTCTGTCCAGAACGAGCTCAAGCACGTCGTAGAGGCCGCTGCTGCCGCCTCCGCCGCCGGACTGTTGTGTCGGTACGACTGTCATGCCGGCTGTTCCTTCCTTTCTGTGAGTGTGGGAGCGGGTCCGGGCGGGCGGCCTACCGGCCGCCGGACCTGCGCGCGTCGGACCGTCCTCGCTCGTAGCGGCGAACACGCCGGTAACCGATGAGCTGTCCGTCGGGATCGAGCTCCACCTGGTAACTCGCCATCAGGCTCATCGTGTCGGGTACGCGCTCGAGCTCGAGGACCTCGACCTCCAGCGCCCAGCCCTCCTCCGTCTGCTCGAAGGACGACACGGACTCGGCTTCCATACCGGTGAGCTCCGCGAGCTGTCCGCGCGCCTGGCGCAGTACCTCCATCGGGCTCGGCCGCTTGTTCGCTCTGGCGTTTTCCGTGGACTTGCGGGATGCGTGAGCATCCCGTGGTTCCTGTGAACCCTTGGAGTCTTCGGTGTTTCTTGCGTTCGCCATGGGCACCTCCTCCTCCGTGTGGCCATAAGTCCCTTCGTCAAACCTCCCGGGGCTCACCCGGTTGCCCCAGCCACGCTCCGTGCCTGGTCGTCCGGCCGGGCCGGTCAGCCCCGCAGCGCGTCCAGCCGCCGGCGGGCCGGCCCCAGGGCGCGGCCCCGGCGCGGCAGTCCGGCCCAGGGGTCGGTCCGCAGCTGTTCGACGGCGTCGGCGACGGTCCAGCGGCGGGCGTGCAGCCCCGGGTCGTCCAGCTGGTCCCAGGAGACGGGGGCCGCTACGGGGGCGCCGGGCAGGGCCCGGACGGTGCCGGGTGCGACCGCGGTCTGCGCGTAGGCGTTGCGCTGCACGTCCAGGTAGAGCCGGTCGCCGCGCTCCTTCTTGCGCGCGGCGGTGGTGAGCCGGTCGGGGTGGGCGTCGGCGAGGGTGTCGGCGACCTCGCGGGCGAAGGCGCGCACGTCGTCGAAGTCGTCGCCACCGTTCAGCGGCACGATCACATGGAGGCCCCGGGAGCCGGTGGTCATCAGCGCCGTGGGCAGCTTCAGCTCGTCCAGCAGTCCCCCCAGCAGCCGCGCCGCCTCCCGCACCGTCTCGAAATCGTCCTCGGCGGGGTCGAGGTCGAAGACCAGCCGGTCCGGACGGTCGATCCGGTCGATCGGGGCGGCGCGGGACAGCCAGCGGTGGAATGTGATGCTCGCCTGGTCGACGAGGTACAGCAGGGTCGCCGTGTCGTCGCACACGGTGTGGCACACCGTGCCACCCTCCTTGGCCACCTCGACGCGGGTGATCCATTCCGGGTAGCTCTCGGGGGTGTTCTTCTGCATGAACGTGGGCCCGTCGAGACCGTCCGGGCGCCGGTCCAGCATCAGCGGGCGGCCCCGCAGGTGCGGCAGCATGAACGGGGCGACGGCCCGGTGGTAGTCGACGAGGTCGCCCTTGGTGTACTCCTCGGCGCCCTCACCGCCGGGGAAGAGCACCTTCCCCGGCCGGCGGATCCGCACGGTGCGGCGGCCGGCCCGTACCGTTCGCGCCCCGTCGTCGCTCACGGCGTGATCGTCTCCTTCACCGCGTCGTTCACGGCACGATCGCCTCCCCCACCAGCAGCCGCCCGGCCGCCGCGATCGACTCGGCGTCGATGCCGGCGGCGTGCAACTGCTCCTCGGGGGAGGCCGATCCCGGCATGTCGCGGACGGCGAGCCGCACCAGGCGCGGGACGGGTCGCCCATCGGTGAAGGCGTCGAGGACCGCGTCCCCGAGCCCGCCCTCCGGGTGGTGGTCCTCCACCGTCACCAGGCAGCCGGTCTCCTCCGCCGCCCGGCGCAGCGTGTCCCGGTCGACGGGCTTGACCGAGTACAGGTCGATCACCCGTACCGCGATGCCCTCGCCCGCCAGGGCGTCCGCTGCGGCCAGGGCCTCGGGCACCGTGACGCCCGCCGCGAGCAGGGTCAGCCGGTCCTCGGCCGAGGACCGCAGCACCTTGCTGCCGCCGACGGGGAACTCCTCGTCGGGGCCGTAGAGGACGGGGCCCTCGCCGCGCGAGGTGCGCAGGTAGCGGATGCCGTCGAGGTCCGCCATGGCAGTGACCAGGCGTGCGGTCTGGTTGGCGTCGCAGGGGTACAGCACGGTCGAGCCGTGCACCGCCCGCATCATCGCCAGGTCCTCGAGACCCATCTGGCTGGGCCCGTCCTGACCGATGGCGACACCGGCGTGCGAGCCGACCAGGTTGATGCCGGAACCGCTGATCGACGCCATGCGGATGAAGTCGTGGGCGCGGGTGAGGAAGGCGGCGAACGTGGTCGCGTACGGCACCCAGCCGCGGGTCGCCACGCCGACCGCCGCGGCGACCATCTGCTGCTCGGCGATGTAGCACTCGACGTAGCGTTCGGGGTGCTCCTTGGCGAAGAACTCCGCACGTGTGGAGTCGCCGACCTCGCCGTCCAGGGCCACGATGTCGCCGCGCACGGTGCCGAGGGCGGCCAGCGCCTCACCGAAGGCGTTGCGCGTCGCCACCTCCTCGCCCCTGTCCCACCGGGGCGGTTCGGCCTGTCCGGTGTGCACGGCGTGCAGCGTGCGGGCGTCGGCCGGCTCCCGCACCCTCAGGCGCAGGTCGCGCGGGCCGCCGAGTTCGGCGATCGCCTCGTCGGCCTCGGGCAGCGGTTTGCCGTGCAGGCCCTCACGGTCCTGGACGGCCGCGACGCCCTTGCCCTTGAGGGTGCGGGCGAGGATCACGGTCGGCTGCCCCTTGGTGGAGGCCGCCTCGCCGTAGGCGCGGTCGACGGCGTCGACGTCGTGGCCGTCCACCTCCACCGTGTGCCAGCCGAAGGCCGCGAAGCGGCGGGCGTAGGCGTCGAGGTCGTGACCGTGCCGGGTGGGGCCGCGCTGGCCGAGCCGGTTGACGTCCACGACGGCGGTGAGGTTGTCGAGGTTCTCGTACCCGGCGTGCTCGGCGGCCTCCCACACGGAGCCCTCCGCCAGTTCGCTGTCCCCGCACAGCACCCACACCCGGTAGCCGGACCGGTCGAGCCGCTTCCCGGCCAGTGCGATACCGACGCCGACCGGCAGTCCCTGGCCGAGCGACCCGGTGGCCGTCTCGACCCAGGGCAGCCGCCTGGGCGTGGGATGCCCTTCGAGGCGGCTGCCGAGCTTGCGGAAGGTGAGCAGTTCCTCGTCGTCGATGGCCCCGGCCGCCTTGAAGGCCGCGTACATCAGGGGCGAGGCGTGTCCCTTGGAGAGGACGAAACGGTCGTTGCCCGGGTGGTCGGGGTGGTCGAAGTCGTAGCGGAAGTGGCGCGCCAGCAGGACGGCCGTCAGGTCGGCCGCGGACATCGAGGACGTGGGGTGCCCGGAGCCCGCGGCGGCTGCCGCGCGGACACTGTCCACTCGCAACTGCTGTCCGAGCTCCACGAGTTCACCGGTTTTCATGAGTCTCCTTCGGCCGGATCACGGGGATCGGCGGGGTCGGCTGGGCAGTCGGTGCGCTTGACGGGGCCGGGGGAGGCGTGGGAGCCGGCGGGCGGCCGGGGGCCGGGCTGCTTCTTCGCAGGCTCACCTCCGGGCTGCTTCTTCGCCGGCTCGGCGGTCTCGCCGCCGGACCGCTTCCGCTCCGGGCCGGACGGCACCCGGGCGAGTTCCGGGGACGCCGTGTCCAGCGGCACCGACCAGGACCGTACGAGCCCCAACTGCACCGCCTGACGCGGCAGTACGGCGTCCAGCAGCCAGTCGGCGGCGACACGCACCCGGTTGCCGGGCAGCGCCGCGAGGTGGTAGCCACGGGCGACCGCTCCGGCCGCCGGTCCGGACAGATTGACGCCGAGCGGGTTGGCCGCCGCCTTGACGCCGCCCAGGTCCACCACGAACCCCAGGTCGCGGTGGCGGTAGGCGCGCGACCGGCCGTCGCCGAGGGAGGCGGCGATGTTGTGCGCGCAGACCTTGCCCTGCCGCCAGGCGTGCTGCGCGGTCATCGGGGTGTACTGGCCGGGCTTCTCCAGATCGGGCACCGCCGCCGCGTCGCCGCAGGCGAACACCTCGGGCCGCCCCGGCACCCGCAGGTGCGGGTCCACCAGCAGCCGCCCGCGTTCCATGGACAGTCCCAGCGACTCGGCGAGCGGATCGGGCCGCACGCCCACGCACCACACCAGCGTCCGCGTGTCGACGAACTCGCCGTCGGTCAGCAGCACTCCGTCGTGCGTGGCCTCCTTCACGGAGGTCCCCATCCGTACTTCCACACCCCGTTCGCGCAGCACCCGGTCGGCGGTGGAGGAGAGCCGTTCGTCGAGTTCGGGCAGGACGCGGTCGGCGATGTCCAGCAACAGCCAGCGCGGTCGCATGCCCGTCCGCAGGGGGTGCTTGTGCACCTGCGCGTCGCTGAACAGCTTTCCGTGCGCGGCGACTTCGGTTCCGGTGTAACCGGCGCCGACCACGACGAAGGTGCACCGGGCGGCGCAGCTCGCGGGGTCGTCGGTGGCGGCCGCGAGTTCCACCTGCCGGGTCACGTGGTCGCGCAGATACAGCGCCTCGGGCAGACCGCGGAAGCCGTGGGCGTGCTCGGCGACGCCGGGGATCGGCAGCAGCTTGTTGACACTGCCGGCGGCCAGCACCAGCCGGTCGTAGGAGAGGGTGCCGTGCTCCCCCTCGGGGTCGGTGTAGCGCACGGTCCGCTGGTCGAGGTCGATGCCGTCGGCCTCGCCCAGCACCAGCCGTACGTGCGGCAGCGTGCCGGAGAGGGAGACGGTGACGCGGCGCGGTTCCAGGATGCCGGCGGCGACCTGGGGCAGCAGGGGCAGATACAGAAAGTAGTCGGTCGGATTCAGCAGGGTGATCTCGGCCCTTCCCCGGGCGAGCCGCGACAGGGTACGGGCCGTGCGGTATCCGGCGAAGCCGGCACCGATGATCACGATGCGGGGTCGACTCACGGTTCGCCTCCAGCGCTGTCGTCGCATGGCTCGGGAGACTTCCGCGTTTCCCCCGCCGCGGCCGCCAAACGTCCACCGGCCCGCGCCCCCGCGCCTCCGGCGCTTTCCGGCCCCCGGAAGTCCGGCGTGATCCAAAGGGCAGGCCCTAGGCTCGTCCCATGGAGATACTGGGTGCCACGCTGCGCGTCTGCGTCGACGACATCGAGACCGCCATCCCCTTCTACGAGCGGCTGGCGGGAGGCAAGGCGCTCCGCTTCGAGCGGGCCGGTGTCCACGTGGCAGCGGTCGGCTGTTTCCTGCTGATGAGCGGTCCCGCGGCCGAACTGGACGTGCTGCGCAAGGTGGCGGCGACCATCGCGGTGCAGGACGTCGAGGAGGCCGGTCGGGTACTCGCGGAGATGGGCGCGGACATCGTCGCGGGCCCGCTCCCCACCCCGGTGGGCCGCAACCTCATCGCACGGCACCCGGACGGGGCGGTCTACGAGTACGCGGACCGCCGCGCCACCGTCTGAGTCACGCGGTCACGGTGCGGGGCGCATCCGGAAGTCGTACCGCTGGGGCAACGGCTGCGTGGTGAGCCGCTGCCACATCCGTCCGATCACCTCGTCCCCCTCCCGCAGGTCGGCGACCTCGAAGCCCGCGTCGAACACGGCGCGGGCCTCGTCGTGCAGGCCCTCGGCGAGCAGCAGCGCCGCCTCCACCAGGCGCAGCCGTCCGCCCGCCCGGACCGCGGGGTCCAGCCTCCGCCACACGGACCGCGCGTCGGCGGTACGCCCCACGGCGAGCAGCGCCTCGGTCGCCTCCCTCCCGAGTGCGGCGACGGCCGGCGCCCACGGCTCGGCGTCACCGCCGCCGGCATGGCGTGGTGCCTCCCCGGCCGCGCTCCACAGGTCGTCGAAGGCCTGCCCGTAGCGGTCGGCGGCGCGCTCGGGGTTGCGGTCCTCCTGGTCGGCCACGGCGAGGCAGCGCAGGGTCGCCCAGCGGCGCGTCGGCCGGGCGTCCCGCAGGCCCCGTTCCCAACTGCGCACCGCCTGTGCCCGGTCACCGGCGTGCCACTGGGCGACGCCGAGGTGGTATTCGGTGAGGGGGGTCGCGGGGGCCGTCTCGAGCATGTCCCGCCAGTGGGTGGCGACCAGCGTCCCGCCGGGCGGCCGGCTGCCGGGCGGCTCGGGGAGGGAGCCGGCCCGCAGCAGGTGCAGCCAGGGTTCCTGGTCCTCGGTCAGTGTGCTCGCGTCGAACGGTGTACCGGGCAGCTTCCAGCCGGCGCGCAGTACCTCCAGCGCGCCCCAGCCGGAGCCGGTGGCCAGCTTCTCGCCGGGTTCGGCGTCGGCGTACGGCAGCCAGGCCGCGTGGGCCGCGTCGACCTCGGCGCGCGGCAGGGCCGCCTCCAGCCGGGTCTCCGTCTCACGCAGTACATCGGGCCACCGTCCTGCCCACGGCGGCGCGTCGAGCGGCCCGTACGCCTCCAGCCAGGTCACCTCGCTGTCGGCCTCCAGCCGGACGTGTTCGAGCTGGGTGCGGGCGAGCCCGGCCTGGATCTCGCAGTAACCGCCGGTGCCCGGCTCGGTGAGCCACTCCTGCCAGCGCCGTCCGCCGGGCCCCCGGCCCCACACGAACAGCTTCCGGCCGCGCAGTGCGTCGGTGGACGTCTGCACCAGCCCGTGGCCATCGGCGTCCAGGGCGGCGATCCAGCGCCTGCGGTCGTCCGGCACCTCGTAGAAGTAGTCGGCGGCGTAGGTGCTGTTCGGCGGGTACGTGCGGTCGACGCCGTCGTACTCGGGCACCGGCACCCGGCGCAGTCGCCGCTCGTAGCCGAACTGCCAGGCCTCCTCGGCGGGGGCGAGGACCCTGCACTCCTCGGGGACGGCGATGTTGGACCACCAGTAGGTCGGCACCGGCCGCTCGTGCGGGTTGCGGACGCGGACGCCGACGTACAGGAAGTCGGAGCCGTGGGGCAGCCACAGGTCGACCTGGAAGGGCAGGTCGCGCAGCCGTTCCCACTCCCACAGGCGCAGCATCTCCCCGCCGTCGGGAGCGGGAACGCGGGCGGCGTGCACGGGTGCGCAGGAGAGGGTGGTGTGGCCGGTGGCGCCGATGTTCCATTCGATGCCGCCGGAGAACCAGGCACCGTTGAGGGCGAAGTTGGCGGGCTGGAACACCGGGTTGCGGTAAAGGAGTTCACGGCCTGTCGGTTTGTGGAACAGCGAGGAGATCCGGCCGCCGAGGCCGGGCAGCACGGTGGCCCGCAGTCGGTCGTTCTCGATCACCAGGGTGTCCAGCGAGCGGGGCCGGCGGTGCCGGTCGTAGCCGTCGCGGACCCGTACGGGCAGCAGGCTGTGCAGGGGGGCGTAGCCGACCTGCCGGGCCATGTCGCGCGGCAGGTCCTCCTTGTCGCGGTCCTCGATGCGGTGTGCCTCGTCGAGGGGCCGCAGGGCGGGCAGGGGGTTGTCCGGGCCCAGGTGTGCGGCGGGCAGGGTCGTCGCGTCACGTCGGATCGTCGTCACGGTTACCCATGGAAGCCGCCGGCCGCCCGTCTGAACAGGGGCGGGACGCACCGAGCGGGATGGCGGCGGCGGGCCGCCGGTCAGCGGGGGCCGCGCATCTCCTGGGTGAGCGCCCAGCGTTCGTGGTCGCGCCAGGCCCCGTCGATGAAGAGCATGTCCGGTGAGAAGCCCTCCAGGCGGAATCCGCAGCTGCGGGCCAGGGCGATGGAGGCTGCGTTGGCGGGCTGCACGTTGATCTCCAGCCGGTGCAGCCGCATCGGCCCGAACGCGTGCCGTACGACGAGGTCCAGCCCTTCGTGCATCAGGCCGCGGCCCGCCGCGTGCGCGAACGCGCCGTAGCCGAGGGCACCGCTCTGGAACGCGCCGTGGACGATGTTGTTGATGTTGATGAACCCGGCGATGGAGCCGTCGGCCTTCTCACAGACCAGGAAACCGGCCTTGGCGGGGTCCCGGATCAGTTGCTCCGCGTACGCGGAGTACGCCGCGGCGTTCTCCGGCGGGAACAGCCAGGGACGGTGCAGTTCCCTGCTCTCCCGGGCGCGGGCGGTGAACTCCGCGCTGTCCGCGTGGGTGAAGTGCCGTATCCCCACGCGGGGGCCCTCGGCGAGGTGACGGGAGGCGGTGTGCGGCACGGTGCGACCCTACCCCGGGCACGCCGGACGTGCCCGCGTGCCGGCCCGCCGGGCGGGCCCGTGCCGGTGCCGGACGGGATCAGCTCAGTGCCGGTTCGTCGAGTGTCAGGGTGCCCGCCTCCGCGTCGAGTTCGGCCGGGACACCGAAGGGGACGGTGAGCGCCCCGTCGCAGTGACCGAAGCCGAACCGCTCGGCCACGGGCACGCCCAGGCCGCCGAGCCGGTCGGCGAGCAGGGCCCGCACCGTCTCGTACGGCTCGCACTGCGCCCAGGAGCCGAGCAGCAGCCCCGACACCCCGTCGAACCATCCGGCGCGCAGGAGTTGGGTGAGGTACCGGTCGAGCCGGTACGGCTCCTCCCCCACGTCCTCCAGGCACAGCAGCCCGCCGCGTGCGGAGCCTCTGGCGTGCGGGGTGCCGAGGTCGGCGGCGAGCAGGGCGAGGCAGCCGCCGAGGGTGACGCCCCGCGCCCGCCCGGGGACCAGCGCGGTGCCGTCGGGAGAGGTGATGGTGCGGACGGTCTCCGGGGCGAGGAGGGTCGCCTTCAAGTGGTCCTGCGCGCGTGCGTTCTTGACGAAGTCGATGCCCGCCGCCATCGGCCCGTGCAGGGTGACCAGGCCGAGCCGGGTGGCGAACGCCTCGTGCAGGGCGGTGATGTCGCTGAACCCTACGAACACCTTCGGCCCGGCGGCCCGCATCGCCGTCCAGTCGAGCAGGTCGACCATGCGCTGCGCGCCGTAGCCGCCCCGGGCGCACATCACCACGTCCACGGCGGGGTCGCACCAGGCGGACTGCAGGTCGGCGGCCCGGTCGGCGTCCGTGCCGGCGAGGTAGTCGAAGTCGCGGTGCCGGCCCAGGACATGGGGGGCGACCACCGGGTCGAGGTCCCAGCCGCGCAGCACGTCCAGCCCGGCCTGGAGCCGCTCCTCCGGCACGGGCCCGCTGGGCGCGACGACGGCCACCCGGGAACCGGGGCCGGGCCGGGGCGGCCGCAGCAACGGCTCGACCCTGCTCATTCGGTGAGCTCCAGCACCGGCACTCCCCGCACCGTCAGGCCGAACACCTGGGCGTACAGCGACAGTTCCGCCTCCAGGGCGCGCACCATGGTGTCCGTGCGCCGGAAGCCGTGTCCCTCGCCCTCGAAGGTGAGATACGCGTGCGGCACCTTCCTGCCCTTCAGCCGGGCCAGGAACCGCTCGCACTGCACGGGAGGGCAGATGACGTCGTCCAGGCCCTGGAGCAGCAGGAAGGGGGCGGTGAGCCGGTCGGCGTGCGCGGCGGGCGAGCGTTCGGCGTACCGCTCGGGAACCTCGGCGCGCGGGCCGATGAGGCTCTCGAGGTACTCGGACTCGAGGTCGTGGGTCTCCCCCGGGCCCCAGCCGGTCAGGTCGAGCACCGGGTAGCGGATGGTGCCGCAGGCGTAGACGTCGGTCGTGGTGAGGGAGGCGGCCGTGGTCCAGCCGCCGGCGCTGCCGCCGCGGATGGCGAGCCGGTCGCGGTCGGCGGTGCCCTCGTCGGCGAGGGCGAGCGCGACGGCCGCGCAGTCCTCGACGTCGACCACGCCCCACTGCTCGCGCAGCCGGTCGCGGTAGGCGCGTCCGTATCCGGTGGAGCCGCCGTAGTTGACCTCGACGACGCCGATGCCGCGTGAGGTGAAGTAGGCGATCTCCAGGTCGAGCACGAGGGGGGCCCGGCCGGTGGGCCCGCCGTGCGCCCAGATCACGTACGGCGGCAGTTGGCCGTCGGGCGCGACGCAGTCGGGGTGGCGCGGCGGGTACACCTGGGCGTGGATCTCCCGGCCGCCCGGACCGGTGAAGGTGCGGGCCTGCGGGTCGGGGTAGTGGGCGGGGTCCACGGCGTTCTTGTGCGGGGCGCCGATCACCCGGGTCCTGCCGGTGCGGGCGTCCAGTTCCACCACCTCGGGGGCACTGCGGGGTCCGGCGCCGACGGCGACGACTCTCTCTCCGTGCGCCGCGAGCGTGGGCGCGAACTCGGTCCAGGGCCCGACGGCGTCGACGACCTCGCCCGTCTCGGGGTCGAGTATGCCGAGCGCGGTGGCGCCCCGGCCGTGCACGACGGCGATCAGGCCGCTCTCCAGCGGGGCGAACCAGCGCGACCCCGGCTGCCACAGCGGTCCGCCGAACTCCTCCTCGCGCGGGCAGACCGGTTCGCCGTCGAGGTAGAGGTTCCACCAACCGGTGCGGTCGCTCGTGTGGAGCAGCCGGCCGTCGTGCGTCCAGTCGGCCTGGGCGATGGACTCGCCGGGGCCGCCGGCCACGGTGCGGGCGTTGTGCAGGGTGCCGTCGGGCGCGACCTCGGCGAGACGCAGTTCGGTGCCGTCCCACGGCATGCGCGGATGGTCCCAGGCCAGCCAGGCGACGCGCCGCCCGTCGGGCGACAGGCGCGGACCGGTGACGAACCGGTGCCGGTCGTCGGTGAGTTCACGGACGGCACCGCGGTCCTCGGCGGCCGAGCCGTCCAGCGGTACGGCGGCCAGGACGCGGCGCACCTCGCTCGGTCCGTCGCCGGTGAACTCCTCCAGGACGCACCACACCTCGCCGCGGTCCGGCAGCAGCGTAGGCTCGGCCCAGCGCAGCCCCTGCCCCACCGGGGAAAGAGGGGTCAGCGGACGCGGCTCGCCGCCGGGTTCACAGCGGTGGAGGCGCTGGTCGGCGAAGTTCACGAACACCACGAGCGGGTCGTCGTCCCGGACGAACCCGGCCCAGGGCCGTCCGCCGTACTCGACGACCCGACTGCGCACGTTCCACGGCGCCGACAGCACGGACACCTCCGTGCCGCCCGCCCGTCGCCCACCACCACCCTTATCAGGAAGCGCTTCGCGCTCCACCCCCTCATTGTGCCGGCGCACCAGGGTGCGCCGGCCGCCCTCGGCGGGCCGGGGCTCGGTCCACCACACCTCGTCCCCGACGAATCCCACGAACTCGGGCTTTCCGTCGTGTGCCGCGGTCGTGGCCGCGTCGATGGGCGAGGGCCACTCGCCGTAGGGCAGGGTCTGCACCGTTTCCCCCATTCGCTCAGGCCGTCCGCAGGAACCGGTCGAGAACGCGGACACCGAAGTGGAGCGCCTCGACCGGGACGCGCTCGTCGACTCCGTGGAAGAGGGCCTGGTAGTCGAAGCCCTCCGGCAGTTTCAGCGGGGCGAACCCGTAGCCGGTGATGCCGAGGCGGGAGAACTGCTTGGCGTCCGTGCCGCCGGACATGCAGTACGGCACGGGGTGCCCCTCGGGCGCGAACTCCTGCACGGCGGCCCGCATCCGTGCGAACGTCGTCGAGTCCACCGGCGCCGCGAGGGCCGGCTCGCGGTGCTCGAACTCCCAGTCCACGTCCGGCCCGGTGAGCCGGTCCAAGGTGGCGCGGAACTCGTCCTCCCCACCGGGCAGGAACCGTCCGTCGATGTGTGCCACGGCCTGTCCGGGTATCACATTGAGCTTGTAACCGGCGTCCAGCATCGTCGGGTTGCTGCTGTTGCGGAGGGTGTGCTCGACGAGTTTCGCGGCCGGGCCCAGTTTGGCGAGCAGCGTGTCCACGTCGGACAGGTCGGGGTCGACACCGTACAGGGCGGCGAGTTCGGTGAGCGCCGCACGGACGGTCGGGGTGAGCCGCAGCGGCCACTCGTGCTCACCGATGCGGGTGACGGCGGCGGCGAGGCGGGTCACCGCGTTGTCCCGGTTGACCTTGGAGCCGTGCCCGGCCCGCCCGCGCGCGGTGAGCTTCAGCCAGGCCGTGCCGCGCTCTCCCGCGGCTATCGGGTAGAGCTGCCGGCCGGCTCCGTCGTGGACGGTGTAGGCGCCCGATTCGCTGATGCCCTCGGTGCAGCCCTCGAAGAGCGCCGCGTGCCGGTCTGCGAGGAACCCGGAACCGTCCTCGGCGCTGGCCTCCTCGTCCGCGGTGAACGCGATCACGATGTCGCGCCGGGGCCGCACGCCCTGCCGTGCCCAGGCCCGCACCACGGCGAGGATCATCGCGTCCATGTTCTTCATGTCGACGGCGCCGCGGCCCCAGACCACCCCGTCGCGCACCTCGCCGGAGAACGGGTGCACGCTCCAGTCGGCGGCCTCGGCCGGTACGACGTCGAGGTGACCGTGGACGAGGAGCGCATCGGCCGTCGGGTCGGTGCCCGCGAGGCGCGCGACGACGTTGGTCCGGCCGGGGGCGCGCTCCAGCAGCAGCGGCTCCAGGCCCGCCCCGGCGAGCCGCTCCGCCGCGTACTCGGCGGCGGGCCGCTCCCGGCAGTCGCCCCCGCCCCTGTTGGTGGTGTCGATCCGGATGAGTTCGGAGGTGAACGTCACGACCTCGTCCAGGGCACGTTCGTCAACCATACTGTTCCTCCACCGCGGCCGAGGCGATCGTGGTGACCGCCTTGAAGGTGCGGATCCCCTCGTGCATGGTCCCGCTCGTGTACGCCACCTTCCGCTCGCCGGCGCGGACCACGCCCGGCACCACGGTGACGGCCATCGCCAGGTGCTCCGCGTCGAACTCCACCTCGACGGTGAAGGGGCCGGCCGCCACCGGCTCCTGACGGCCCGCCAGCGCGGCGGCCTCCTTCGCCGCGGCCCGGATGTCGGCGGCCGTCCTGGCGGGTGTGCGGCACACGGCCGCGTACCGCGACACATGGTCCTTGACCGCGACCTTCAGCGCCCCCGGCGCGTAGCCGAGGGCGTCCTCGCAGGCCACGTCGTCGCCGGTGACCAGGACGACCGGCACCCCGTACTCGGCGACGACGGCCGCGTTGAGCAGGCCCTCGCTGGCCCGTTCGCCGTTCAGCCACACTCCGGTGATGGAGTTGGCGAGGTAGGTGTGCGCGAGGACGCCCTCCATGCCGGCTCCCGCGTGGTAGCCGATGAACGCGATGCCGTCCACGTCGCCGTGCTGCACGCCCTCCACCATGGACAGCGACTTGTGCCGCCCGGTGAGCATCTCGGCCCGCTCGTCGAGCCGCTCCAGGAGCAGATTGCGCATGCTCCAGTGCGCCTCGTTGATCAGCACCTCGTCGGCGCCGCCGTCGAAGAAGCCCCGCACGGCGGCGTCGACGTCGGAGGTGAACATCGACCGGCAGCGCTCCCACTGCGGTGTGCCCGGCAGCACGTCGGCGGGCCAGGTGACGCCGGTGGCGCCCTCCATGTCCGCGCTGATGAGGATCTTCATGCGCTCACGCTACGTCGTGGTGCCGAAGCGCGGCCAGGCCTGTGGAAAACTCTCACCGGGCCAGACCAATGACGGAACGGGAACTCGGCCCGCACCCCCGCCGACCTCCATGTCACGCAACGCGCCCCGCCACGTACCAGGCGGACGGCAGTTCCACCCGGGCGCCCTCGGGCGTGTACTCGGTCGTGGTCAGGGGCAGGGTGCCGGTCGCCAGGAGGGTCAGCCCGGCCGCCGTCAGGAACTCCGGTACCGCCTCGTCCGCCACCTCGCCGGGCGCTATGCCGTGCCGGAGGACCGGCGCCAGCTTGGGCGGCGGCCCGGCCGGCGAGGCCGCCAGGTCGCGCAGCACGAGCCCGGCGGCCTCGGAGGGTTCGACGAGGAAGGCACGGCCGCGCTCACCGACCAGGGTGGCGATGCCGTCCACCACGGGCTGCCGGTCGTCGGTCTCGCACTGGTGCAGCACACCCCGCAGGTAGACGTTGACGTCGCCGAATTCCGCGTGCAGCCCCTGCGGCTCGCCCTTCTCGGCGGCGTCCAGCTGCCGGTACCCGGCCCGGCCGACCGGATCGGCCGCACAGGCGTGCTCCAGGGCGGCGGCGGACAGATCGGCGCCGAGGACGCACGGGAAGCGCTCGGCGAGGAAGCGGGTCTGGGTGCCGTTTCCGCAGCCCAGGTCCACCAGGGGCAGACCGGGATCGGACAGGTGTGGTTCGAACAAAGCCAGGTGGCGGGCGACGGTCAGGGTGGGTTCCGCGTCCCAGAACACGGCACCCTGCTCGTCCGGCGCCTCACGCCAGAAACCCTCCCAGGCCTCCCGGTACCGACCGGTCACGCTCATGCCCGACTCCCCGGGGTGTGTGTAGGCGAACCCGCCCGTGCGACGGGCCAGTACGGTGTATCGCGCACCGGGGCGCGCGGACAAGCACACGGCGCATTCCCTCACGCCTCGTTCGCGCCTGCTCGGCGGCGGGGCAGGGTCAGCGGCGCGGCAGGGTCAGTTCGAACCACACGGTCTTGCCGGAGGTGGTCCGGCTGGTGCCCCACTCCCGCGCGAGCGTGCTGACCACACGCAGGCCGCGCCCGGCTTCGTCCGTCGGCTCGGCGTCGAGCAGCGTCGGCAGTTCGTGGTCGTCGTCCTCGACCTCGCACAGCAGGGTGTCGCCATGGACGAGGCGGAGGGCGACGGGCCGGGCGTGGGCGTGCCGTACGGCGTTGGTGACGAGTTCGCTGACCATCAGCTCGGCATGGTCGGCCGGCTTGCCCACACCCCACTCGTGCAGCTGCTCTCGGACCATGGCGCGGGCCCGGGCGACCTCCGACGGGTCGGGGACGAGCCGCCACTCGGCGACGTGGTCGGGCTCGATGCCGCTCAGGCGTGCCATCAGCAGGGCCACGTCGTCCTTGCGGCCGCCGCGCCCCGCTTCCGAGAACGTCGCAGCGAGGGCGCGGATGATGGTGTCGCAGGCGTCGTCCATGGAAGCGGCCGGGTGGACGGCGGATTCGCACAGCGTGGCGAGGCCGACACCGATGTCCTCTCCGCGCACCTCGACCAGCCCGTCCGTGCACATCACCAGCCGGTCGCCGGGCTCCACCCGCACGCGTACCGCCTCGAAGGGCACTCCGCCGACGCCGATCGGGGCGCCGGTGGGCAGGTCGAGCAGTTCGCTGCGGCCGTCCGCCGCGCGGACCAGGACCGGCGGGATGTGCCCGGCGTTGGCGAGGTGGAGCTCGCTCGCGATGGGGTCGTAGACGGCGTACAGGCAGGTCGCCAGGTAGGTGTCGCCGAGCCGCTGCGCGAGGTCGTCGAGATTGCGCAGCAACTGCGCGGGCGGCAGGTCCAGCGCCGCCATGGTCTGCACGGCCGTACGCAACTGGCCCATCATGGCGGCCGAGTTCAGGCCGTGGCCCATGACGTCGCCGACGACGAACGCGGTGCGGGCGCCGGGCAGTTTCACCGAGTCGAACCAGTCGCCGCCGACCCGGCCGAGCAGGGTGCCCGGCAGATAGCGGGTGGCGATGTCGCAGCCCGCCATGCGCGGCGGGATGTTCGGGAGCATGCTCTCCTGGAGCGTCTCGGCGACGTTCTCCTGGTAC
Source organism: Streptomyces sp. M2CJ-2 (assembly GCF_016757295.1). Taxonomy (NCBI): domain Bacteria; kingdom Bacillati; phylum Actinomycetota; class Actinomycetes; order Kitasatosporales; family Streptomycetaceae; genus Streptomyces; species Streptomyces sp. M2CJ-2. Next base: position 105,094 of record NZ_JAESIF010000008.1, read on the forward strand.
GTGTACATCCGCGCGTTGTCGAGCACCAGGCCCGCGCGGGCGGCGAGTTCGGCGCCGGTGACCCGGTCCATGTCGTTGAAGTCCCGCCGCTCCGGGTGGCGCAGCAGGATCATGAAGCCGAGCACGGCATTGCGCGCCTTCAGCGGCACGACCAGCATGGAGCGGCCGGTGATCAGCGGGCGGATGTCGCGCTTCTCGAACTGCGAGGCGATGGCGTGGCCCATCTCCTCGGTGATGCGCGGCACGAGGACGGGCTCGCCCGTGGTCATGCACTGGAAGAACGGCGTGTGGGCCGGAAAGGGCATGGCCTCGCCGACGGGCACGACGTCGTCCCAGCGACCGGGTTCGTCGGTGTGCTCGAGGGCGACCCGGTGCCACATGGTGGTGGTGTCGGGCACGCCCTCGTCGAACCCCTCGCCGGCGACGACCTGTTCACGCAGATAGGTGCCCGCGACGTCGGTGAAGCGGGGCACGACGGCCTTGCTGACCTCGACGATGGTCCGCGACAGGTCGAGGGAGGTGCCGATCCGGGAGCTGACCTCGTTGAGGAACTCCAGGTGCTCGCGGACGGCGGCGTACTCGAGGTCCTCGCCCTCCTCCCGCAGTTCCTCGAGCACCGGTCGGCCGGCGGCGCGGGCCCGTGCAGCCCGCTCTCGGCGCGCCTTGCGCCCGGCGCGCCGGGGCACCCCCCAGTCAGGGGTGACGGGCACCCGGTCGTTCTGGCTGAACTCAAGGACCGGATAGCCCAGTTCGAGGATCTGGGCGACGATGCGGGCGCTCTCCTCGACGCTCATGCTGGGCAGGATCTCGGGCAGTCGACGGGCCAGGTCCGCGGAGCCGGGGAAGTCGGTGTGCAGGGCGAATCCGGGGGCGATCCGCTCGAACACCTCCGTCTCCTCGCCGTACAGCGCCTCCGCGTCGGCGGCGAGCACCAGCAGCCGTTCACGTCCGGGGCCGACCAGCGGGTAGGCCCACCACAGCACGTCGACCCGGCCGGACCGGGACACGTCGGCGGTGGCGGCGAGGCGGGCACGGCCCGCGGCCGGATAGGAAAGGCCCTGGTCGAGGGAGAACTCGAGACCAGGGCCGGGACCGTCGTAGGCCGCGTATGAACCGTATGAACCGTATGAGCCGTATGAGCCGTGTGAATCGTGTCGGCCGGCCGGCCCGCCCTCCTCCTCGCCGCCGTCGGGGAGGGCCCCGGAGACGGGCAGCAGATCGGCGGCGGAGCGGCCGAGGGCATCGCCCTTGGCGAGCCCGAACAGACGCCGCGCTCCCGTGCTCCAGTGCGAGACGAGCCCGTCGCGGTCCACCACGACGACGGCCAGCGGGATGCGGCCGGCGCCGAGGCCCTCGGCCGACTCGCCGTCCTCGGCTCCCTGGTCTGCCGGTGCGCCCCGCTTGGTGCCACGGTCCATGGCCCAGGCCCTCTCTCCCCACGGCTCCCAAGATCTGTACCGCCGTCACCACCGTACGGCCACGGATGGTGGCGATGTGCGGCAATACGGGAATTGCCCGCCGGGTGCGCGTCCGGGTCCGGCCCGTGGTCAGTCCTCGTGGCCCAGTTGCAGGTCCCGTTCGGTACGGCCGCCCCCGGCGACCTGGAGCACGGTGGCGACCGGCGGATAGCCGGCGGCGATGACGGTGTACTCGCCGGACGACAGGTCGACGAACCGGAAGGTTCCGTCCGGTCCGGTGGTGAGGGTGTCGACCACGTTGCCCGCCGCGTCCAGCAGGGTCACGCGCGCGTCCTCCACGGCCCGTCCACCACCGGCCCGCACGGTGCCGCGCAGCACGGCGCCGCCGGCCAGCTCGACGTCCTGACGGGTCTCCCGGGCGGCCTGGACGGTGACGGGGAGCGCGGCCGGGCGGAACACGGGCGCACTCGCGGCGAGGGTGTACTCACCGGCCACCAGCTCGGTGATCTCGTAGCCGCCCTCCCGGCCGCTGCGGGTGGTGGCGACGACCTCGCCGTGGACGTTGGTCAGGGTCACGATGGCGTCCCGTACGGGCGAGCCGTCGGCGGTGAGCACACAGCCGGCGAGGCGGCCCGCGCCCCCGAGGACGACGTCCAGCTCGACGGGCCGTTCGCCGACGGTCACCGAGACCGCCTGCGGCTGGTGCCCGCCCGCGGCGGCGATCAGGACGTACGCCCCCGGGCCGGGGGTGGCCAGCGCGTACCGCCCGTCGGCGCCGCTCGCGCCCCGTCCGATCTGCTGCCCGGCGACGTCGATGAGGGTGAGCGCGGCGCGCGGTACCACGGTCCCGTCCGGATGCTGGACGGTGCCGCAGACGGCGATGCCCGCGGCGTGCGGCGACCTGGCCTGCGGCACGGATGCCGTCACGTGCGGCGTTTCCGAGGTCGGGTCGGCGGTGGGGGCGTAGTGGGACACCAGGGGTTTCTCCTTGAGGAAGAAGGTGATGAACAGACCGAGGACGAGCACCGGCACCAGGTAGAGGAAGATGCGCGGCATGGCGTCGGCGTAGGCCTGGATGTAGAGGTCGCGCAGTGCGGGCGGCAGCGCGTGCACGAGCTGCGGGGTGATCGACTCGGCGTCGGGCAACCCCGCGCCCTCCCCCGCCGGGAGCCGCTCGGCGAGCGCGTCGGTGAGCCGGCCGGCGAAGAGGGTGCCGAAGACCGCGGCGCCGACGCTGCCACCGATCTGCCGGAAGAAGTTGTTGGCGCTGGTGGCGGTGCCGAGGTCGCCGGGGCGCACGGAGTTCTGCACGGCGAGGACCAGCACGGGCATCACCATGCCGATGCCGGCGCCGAGGACGGCCATCCAGATGCTGTAGTGCAGCCGGGGCGTGTCGGGTTCGAGGCGGGACAGCAGCCACATGCCGGCGATCGAGAGGACGGCGCCGAGCAGGGGGTGGCTCCGGTAGCGGCCGGTCCGGCTGATGAGCTGCCCGGAGACGATGGAGGCGCCGACGATGCCGGCCATCATGGGCAGCATCAGCAGGCCCGACTCGGTGGCCGTGGCCCCGTCGACCATCTGCAGGTACGTCGGCAGGTAGCTGGCCGCGCCGAACAGGGCGACACCGATCACCATCCCCACCAGGGCGGTGACGTTGAAGACGGAGTCCCTGAACAGCCGGAGCGGGATGAGGGGTTCGGCGGCGAAGCGCTCGACGACGAGGAAGAGCACGGTGGCCGCCGCGCCGCCCGCGCCGAGACCGAGGACGACGCGCGAGTCCCAGGCGTACTCGGTCCCGCCCCAACTGGTCAGCAGCACCAGGCAGGTGGAGGCCGCGACCAGCAGCAGCGCGCCGAGGACGTCCAGCCGGCCTCTGGCGGAGGGCTTGGGGAGTTTCAGCACCAGGGCGACGACGACCAGGGTCAGGACGCCGAAGGGCACGTTGAAGTAGAAACACCAGCGCCATGACAGACGGTCGGTGAAGTAGCCGCCGAGCAGCGGCCCGGCGACCGAGGCGAGGCCGAAGGCGGCACCGATCAGGCCCATGAACCGGCCGCGTTCCCGTGCGGGCACGATGTCCGCGATGATCGTCTGGACGCCGATCATCAGTCCGCCCGCGCCGACGCCCTGCACCGCGCGGTAGGCGATCAGCTGGTCCATGGTCTGTGCCCGGCCCGCGAGCGCGGAGCCGACGACGAAGACGACGATCGCGAACTGGAAGACGCCCTTGCGGCCGAACAGGTCGCCGAGTTTGCCGTAGATCGGCAGTCCGATGGTGGCGGTGAGCAGATAGGCGGTGATCGCCCAGGACATCCGGTCCAGGCCGTGCAGTTCGCCGACGATCTTCGGCAGGGCGGTGGCGACGATCATCTGCTCGAGGGCGGCGAGCAGCAGCGCCAGCATCAGCGCGAAGAACACCAGCCGCACCCTGCGCCGGCTCAACGCCGGGCCCACCGGCCCCTGATCGGGCTCCGCACCGGGTTCCGCGTCGCACTCCGGGCCGTACTCCGGGCCGTAATCCGCGTCGTACTCCGGGACCGCCTCCGGACCCGGTCCGTGAACCCGTTCCGGAGGCGGACGCTCGGCCGACGGGGTCGCCGTCGCGACCGGTTCGTCCTGCGTCAGAGTGATCCCGCCGGTGCCGCCCACGTGCCGCTCCCCTCGTCGCGCTGCCACACGATTCCCGCGTAAAAGCGACAACTACGAGCAAGCGCGACGAGTTACGGCATACGGAAGGCCGGTGCGGAGATCACTCGAACCGGTGAGGAGAGCCGCCCGGGAGTCAACCTCCCCTCGTCACCGGCCTCTTGAAGCGACGGCTACTTCTCGACCTCGGCGGCCAGCTTGGCGAGCAGCGCGTCGTAGATGCGCCCGAGCCCCTTGGGCGCGAAGGTCCTCTCGAAGAAGCCACCGATGCCGCCCGCACCCGTCCAGGTGGTGGTCACGACGACCCGGGACCTACCCTCCCCGGCCGGGGTGACGCGCCAGACGGTGACCATGGAGGAGTTGCGGTCCTTCTCGACCAGTTCGCCGTCGCTCGGCTCGGTGACCTCCAGGAGGCAGTCGCGGACGCGCTTGCTGGTGGCCTGGAGCTTCCAGTGGACGAGGCTGCCCTCCCCGTCGCCGCCCTCCCGGACCTCGTACTCGCTGAACTGCTCGGGCAGCAGCCTCGCGCGCGTGCCGCTGTAGTCGGCGATGGCGTCGAACACCGTCTCCGCGTCCGCCGCGACGATCCGCTCCGTAGTGGCCTCGACCTGCGCCATCGATTTCCTCCAGGACATGAGTTCTCAGGGTGCTCAAGGGGTCGGTGCAAGCCAATCACCCCCTCACCCGGCCCCCCAAATCGGAAGTCCGGAACTGATCGGGAGGGTGACCGAAGATGTCACTCACCCGATCAAGGGAACACTTGTTCTATTCTGTGAGCCAGTGCTACCGAGGAGGCGCCATGCGCTGGGAGAACCTCACACCGGACTCCGAACACAGCCGGGCCGAGGCCGCGCTGTTCGGCGCGGAGGCGGTGACCACCCGTACCTTCGACACACCGGAGTTCGCCGGAATCACGTTCCACGAGATCCGCGCCCGCTCGGTCCTCAACCGGGTGCCCGGAGCCTCCCGCATGCCCTTCGAATGGACCGTGAATCCCTACCGGGGCTGCACCCACGCGTGCATGTACTGCTTCGCGCGCAAGTCGCACAGCTATCTGGACCTCGACACGGGCATCGGCTTCGACAGCCAGATCGTGGTGAAGGTGAACGCGCCCGACGTGCTGCGCCGTCAGCTCGCCGCCCGGCGCTGGCAGGGCGAGCACATAGCGATGGGCACGAACGTCGACTGCTACCAGCGCGCGGAGGGCCGTTACCGGCTGATGCCGGGCATCCTCGCCGCGCTGCGCGACCACGCGAACCCCTTCTCGATCCTCACCAAGGGCACGCTGATCCTGCGCGACCTGGAGCTGCTGCGGCAGGCGGCCCAGGTCACCGACATCGGCGTCTCGGTCTCCGTGGGCTTCACCGACACCGGGCTGTGGCGCACGGTGGAGCCGGGCACGCCCGCACCGGAACGCAGGCTGGAGGTCGTGCGGACGCTCGCCGCGCACGGCATCGGCTGCGGGGTCCTGATGGCGCCGGTGATCCCGTTCCTGGGCGACCGCCCGGAGCAACTGCGGGCCACCGTACGGGCGATCGCCGCGGCGGGCGCCACCTCCGTGACACCGCTGGTGCTGCATCTGCGGCCGGGCGCCCGCGAGTGGTTCATGTCCTGGCTCGGGCGGCACCACCCGTACCTGGTGAGCCGGTACGAGCGGCTGTACGCGGCGGGCGCCTACGCCCCGAAGTGGTACCAGCGCCGGGTCACCCGTCAGGTGCACGACCTGGCCCGGGAGTACGGCATCGGCCCCACCCGCGCGGAGCTGCCCCACCGCGTCCGGCCCACCGGGGCGGCCGGGCCACCGCTCTCCGGGTCCCCCGGGCCCGGCCCGACCCAACTCTCCTTCCTTTAGAGCTCCGAACGAAATGGGCGCCCGGCTCGCGACGCCCATTTCGTTCGGAGCTCTTAGGAGCGTTCGAGGGCATCGGGCAACCCGATCGGGTCAAGAGTCGGGAGAACGCGTTCATCCGGGGGCGCATTCCGGGACGATGCCGCGTGAACCGTGAGTCCCGCGGTTCACCGACCCTCCGCCCTGGGAGGCCCCATGAGGAAACGCGCAGCAGTGCTGTGCACTGCCGCCGCCGTCATGGCCGGGAGCCTGGCGGCCCTGCCCGCCGAAGCGGCCGCACCGAGCGGCGCCGAGGCGCTCCGCGCGGCGAAGCCGGTGTGGAAGGAGTGCGGCACCAAGAGCTATCCGACGCTGCAGTGCGCGTCCGTCGAAGTGCCGCTCGACCACGCCCGTCCCGACGGACGAAGGATCACGCTCGCGCTGTCCCGCGTACCGCACACCGCGAAGACGTACCAGGGTCCTCTCCTGGTGAACCCGGGCGGCCCCGGCGGCAGCGGGCTGACGCTCGCCGGGTTCGTCGCGGCCTCGCTGCCGAAGGAGGTGGCCGCCCAGTACGACGTGATCGGCTTCGACCCGCGCGGTGTGGGCGCGAGCAAGCCCGCGCTGGACTGCGCGCCGGGCCACTTCGGCCCGGTGCGGCCGGACCCGGTGCCGAGCACACCCGCGGTGGAGCTGGCCAACCTCGAGCGCGTGAAGTCGTTCGCCGACGCCTGCGGCAAGAAGTACGCGGATCTGCTGCCGCACGTGAACACGACCAGCGCGGTCCGCGACATGGACGTGATCCGTCAGGCGCTGGGCGCGAAGAAGATCAACTACTTCGGCTACTCCTACGGCACCTATCTGGGCGCCGTGTACGCCAAGCTGTTCCCGGAGCGGGTGCGGCGCCTGGTCCTGGACTCGATCGTCGACCCCACCGAGGTGTGGTACGACTCCAACCTGGACCAGGACCGCGCCTTCGACGAACGCCACCGCGCCCTCATGGGCTGGATCGCCGAGCACGACGCCACGTACGGGCTCGGCACCGACGGGAAGAAGATCGAAGCCAAGTGGTACGCGATGCGCGCGGCCCTGGCCGAGAAACCCGCCGACGGCAGGGTGGGCGCCGCCGAGCTGGAGGACACCTTCCTCCCGGGCGGCTACTACAACGGCTACTGGCCCTACCTGGCGGAGGCGTTCGCGGCGTATGTGAACGACCACGACGCCGAGCCGCTGCTCCAGACGTACGAGGACTTCGGCGCGGTCGACGCCGCCGGCGACAACGGCTACAGCGTCTACACGGCGGTCGAGTGCCGGGACGCGTCCTGGCCGCGGGACTGGCGGCAGTGGCGCAAGGACAACCGGGAGGCGCACGAGGAGGCGCCGTTCATGACCTGGAACAACGCCTGGTACAACGCACCGTGCGCGTTCTGGCCGACCCGGTCGCTGCGGCCGGTGGACATCGCCAACGGGAAGCTGCCGCCGGCGCTGCTGTTCCAGGCCACCGACGACGCGGCCACTCCGTACCGGGGCGGTGTGACGGTCCACCGGCTGCTCGCCCGCTCCAGCCTGGTGGTCGAGGAGGGCGGCGGCAACCACGGCATCACGCTGAGCGGCAACGCCTGCCTCGACGGGCATCTGGCGGCGTATCTGGCCGACGGGACCGTGCCACGCGGTCACGGTCAGGCCGACGCGGTGTGCGACGCCCTGCCCGATCCGACGCCGCGGACGTCGAAGGCGACGCCGAGCACGGCACACGGATCGGCCCTGCACGGCCTGCTCGGCTTCCGCAGCTGAGCATCTGACGGGCCGACCGACCGGGCCGTGCCGACGCCCCTCGGTCGGCCCCGCTGCCTCCGGCCGGGGACGTGCGGTCCGGGCGCCCGGCGTCACCGGGGGATCCGGGCCAGGGCGTGGACCGCCGCCTCGGCCAGCGCCGGGTGGGCGAGGGCCTCGTTCAGGACGGGCTCGGCGCGGGCGTCGCCGAGTTCGCCCAGCCCGTCCACACACGCGAGGGCGACCCGGCGGTACGGGTCGTGGGGGCGCAGCCGGCGCCGCAGGGTGGTGACCAGGGCGGGCACCGCCTCCGGGGCGCGCAGTGCGACCAGCAGGCGTACCGGGTGCAGGGCGTAGGCGACACGGAGTTCGTTGGTGGCGAGCGCGGCGGCGGCGCGGGCGGTGCGCGGATCGCCGAGCCGGGCCAGCGCGTACGCTGCGCCTGCGCAGCGCGGGGGGTCGCGGTGGTTGAGGAGGAGCACCAGGGACTCGAAGGCCCGCCGGTCCCCCGCCGATCCCAGCCGGAAGGCGGCCAGTTCCCTGGCCCACAGCGGCTGTCCGGTTTCGGTGAGCACGGCGGCCAGGGCATCGGGGTCCTCGATCGCCAGGAGCCGGTCGAGGGCCGCCGAATCGGACGCCTCGGTCCGTAAGCGCTCCGTGAGCGAACGCAACTCTTCGTCCATGCACCAGAGGTTAGGTGCCTGGGAAGCCGATCGGGACGTACATCACAAACACCGGGGGCTGGCGCGCTCGTTACCCGCAAGTTAGGCTCAGAGGAGCGAGTGACCCACTCGTGTTTCCGTTTCCTGCTTTCTGTTTCTCCTCACGGTGGTCTGGTGACGCGGCCACGGTGAGTGCAGTCGGTTCGGTACTCGTGTACCGCAGTACGGCTCGGCCCCGGGACAGGGCCGGTCGGACCGCCGTTTCCGGGCGTGTACGCGCCCGCCTCGACGGCATCGGGCATGTGCGCTCGCAGCCCGGCATCACCCGCACTCCGCTCGCACCCCGTGCGCCCTCGGCGCATCCGGGCGCGGTTTCCGTCGTCACCCTCATTCCTGGAGTCCCTCGATGGCCACTCCCCTGTCCCCCCAGTCCGGCGCTCCCGCGTCCCCGTTCAGGACCATCGCCGTCGTCGGCCTCGGAACCATGGGCACCGGCATCGCCGAGGTCCTGGCCAAGGCCGGCCGCGAGGTCGTCGGCGTCGACATCAGCGCGGCCCAGGCCGCGCGGTGCGTCGCCACCCTGGAGTCCTCGACCGCCCGTGCCGTGGAGCGCGGACGGCTCACCGCGCAGGAGCGCACGGCCCTCCTCGCCCGCGTGACCACCTCGACCGACCTCACCGCGGCGGCCGACGCCGACCTGGTGATCGAGGTGGCGCCGGAGTCGTACGGGATCAAGCAGCAGATCTTCCGTGAACTCGACGCCGTCGTGCGGCCGGAGACGATTCTGGCGACCGGCACCAACGCCCTGTCGGTCACCCGCCTCGCCGCCGAATCGGCCCGCCCCGAGCGCGTGCTGGGCCTGCACTTCTTCAACCCCGCCCCGGCGATGAGGCTGGTGGAGGTCGTCTCCTCGGTGCTGACCGCGCCGGAGGCCGTCACCGCGGTCACCGACCTCGCCCTGGACCTGGGCAAGGAGCCGGTCGCGGTGGGCGACCGGCCCGGATTCGTCGCCGACGGGCTGCTGTTCGGCTACCTCAACCAGGCCGCCACGATGTACGAGGCGCACTACGCCTCCCGCGAGGACATCGACGCGGCGATGCGGCTGGGCTGCGGTCTGCCCATGGGGCCGCTGGCGCTGCTCGACCTGATCGGCGTGGACACCGCGCGTACGGTCCTGGAGGCCATGTACGCGGAGTCCCACGACCGGTTGCACGCGCCGGCCCCGATCCTCAGGCAGCTGAGCGAGGCGGGGCTGACGGGCCGCAAGGCCGGACGTGGTTTCTACACGTACGAGGAACCGGGCAGTGCCGTGGTCGTGCGGGACGCGCTGACCCCCCTGGCGGGCGGTTCCCCCGTCGCGGGCCGGCCGGTCCGCTCGGTGGGGGTGGCGGGCTCGGGCACCATGGCCTCCGGTATCGCCGAGGTGTTCGCGAAGGCCGGCTACGAGGTGGTCCTGGCCGCCCGCAGCGACGAGAAGGCACAGGGTGCCAAGGCGCGTATCGGCAAGTCCCTGGCGCGCTCCGTCGACAAGGGGCGGATGACCGCCGAGGCCGCCGCCCAGACCCTCGAGCGCGTCCGGCCGACGGGCACCTACGACGACTTCGCCGACGTGGACCTGGCGGTCGAGGCGGTCGCCGAGGAACTGGAGGTCAAGCAGCAGCTGTTCGCCGCGCTGGACAAGGTCTGCAAGCCGGGCGCGGTGCTCGCCACCACCACCTCGTCCCTGCCCGTGATCGCCTGTGCCCGGGCCACCTCGCGCCCGCAGGACGTGATCGGCATGCACTTCTTCAACCCGGCGCCGGCCATGAAGCTGGTCGAGGTGGTCCGCACGGTGCTGACCGCCGACGACGTCCACGCGACGGTACACGAGGTCTGCCGGGCGATCCGCAAGCACGCCGTGGACTGCGGCGACCGGGCCGGGTTCATCGTCAACGCGCTGCTGTTCCCGTATCTCAACAACGCGGTCAAGATGGTGCAGGAGCACTACGCCTCCCTCGACGAGATCGACGCCGCGATGAAGCTGGGCGGCGGCTACCCGATGGGCCCCTTCGAGCTGCTGGACGTCGTCGGGCTGGACGTCTCGCTCGCGATCGAGAAGGTCCTGCACCGCGAGTTCCGCGACCCGGGGCTCGCCCCGGCGCCGCTGCTGGAGCACCTGGTGGCCGCGGGCTGCCTCGGCCGCAAGACCGGCCGTGGCTTCCGCGAATATGTCAAGCGCTGAGCAGCACCGCCTGGACGACTGGTTCCGCGGCGCCGCCCAGTGGGGCGGGCTGCTGGATCCCGGCCGGTTCGCACAGCCCCCGGGCCGCACGGCTTCCCCGCCCCCGGAAGGCGGGGAAGCCGCAGGTCCCGCGCGCCGGGCCGCGCGCATGCAGTACGTTCGGGGCATGTCCCAGCCCGCCAAGTCCGCCCGTACACCAGCCACGACCGAGCCACCGGAGCGTTCCGCAGGCAGTCGCGCAGCCGCCCAGCGGCTCAAGATGCGCCGGGAACTGGCGGCCGCCGCGATGGAGCTGTTCGCGACCAAGGGGTACGAGGCCACCACCGTCGACGAGATCGCGGCCGCGGCCGGGGTCGCCCGCCGCACCTTCTTCCGGCACTTCCGCTCCAAGGAAGAGGCGATCTTCCCGGATCACGACGACACCCTGGTGCGCGCCGAGGCGGTGCTCAACGCCGCGCCGGCGCACGAGCATCCGCTCGACACGGTGTGCCGCGGCATCAAGGAGGTCATGCGGATGTACGCGGCGCAGCCGGAGATCTCCATCGCCCGCTACCGGCTGACGCGCGAGGTACCCACGCTGCGCGAGGCGGAGATCGCCTCGGTGGCCCGTTACGAGCGTCTCTTCACCCGTTATCTGCTCGGCCACTTCGACGAGCACGCGAACGACGAGGACACGGGCGACGAGCCGTTGCTGGCGGAGGTCGCGGCGTCCGCCGTGGTCACCGCGCACAACCATGTGCTCCGGCGCTGGCTCAGGGCGGACGGCCAGGGCGATGTGGAGGCGGAGCTCGACCACGCCTTCTCGATCGTCCGCAGGACCTTCGGGAGCGGGATCATGGCGGGCCGCCGCGCCGCGCCGCCGAAGCCGCCCGCCGCCTCGGTGTCCGACCGGGGTGAGGTGCTGGTGACGGTCGCCCGCACCGACGCCCCGCTCGACGAGGTGATGCGGACCATCGAACAGGCCCTCAAAGAGCGCTGAGAGAGCCCTGGCGCACGCTGAGCGCCTCTCCACCACTGTGACGACGGCCACCCCCCGGGGTGGCCGTTTTGCCATGCCGGGGCCCCTTTTGGCACCCCCTCCGGGCACCGTTCGATCGATCATCGCTCATTTGTCACGTAAAGATTTCATCTGAGACCGATTTCTGGCACCCAGTGCCTTGCGTACTGTCACGCCGTGCCATACGTTGAAGGAGTCCGGGCGGCCGGCGCGCAGAGACCATTCGTGCGCCGGCTGTCCCAGCAAGCCTCTCCAGGCCTGCCCGCCCGGACGCCTGCGTCACAGGCACCTCCCGCGCCACAAAGCGCTGCCGGAGCACCACCCCCGCCGAACCGACGGCACCCCCTCGAACCCTCAGCAGCACCGACGTAACCCTCAGCGCCCCTCCCTCATCAGGGCCGCTCATCGCCGGAGGCAACACCGTGACCGTCAAGGACATCCTGGCCGCGATCCAGTCGCCCGACTCCACGTCGGAGGACTTCGCCGCCCTGCCGCTGCCCGAGTCGTACCGTGCGATCACCGTGCACAAGGACGAGACGGAGATGTTCTCCGGACTCGCCACCCGCGACAAGGACCCCCGCAAGTCGATCCACCTCGACGACGTGCCCGTGCCCGAACTCGGCCCGGGTGAGGCCCTGGTGGCCGTCATGGCCTCCTCGGTCAACTACAACTCGGTGTGGACCTCGATCTTCGAGCCGCTGTCGACGTTCGGCTTCCTGGAGCGCTACGGCAAGGTCAGCGAGCTCACCAAGCGCCACGACCTGCCCTACCACATCATCGGCTCCGACCTCGCGGGCGTCGTCCTGCGCACCGGCCCCGGCGTCAACGCCTGGCAGCCCGGCGACGAGGTCGTCGCACACTGCCTCTCCGTCGAGCTGGAGTCCTCCGACGGACACAACGACACGATGCTCGACCCCGAGCAGCGCATCTGGGGCTTCGAGACCAACTTCGGCGGCCTCGCCGAGATCGCCCTGGTCAAGTCCAACCAGCTGATGCCCAAGCCGGGCCACCTCAGCTGGGAGGAGGCCGCCGCCCCGGGCCTGGTCAACTCCACCGCCTACCGCCAGCTGGTCTCCCGCAACGGCGCCCAGATGAAGCAGGGCGACAACGTGCTGATCTGGGGCGCCAGCGGCGGCCTGGGCTCGTACGCCACCCAGTTCGCGCTGGCCGGCGGCGCCACCCCGATCTGCGTGGTCTCCAGCGAGCAGAAGGCCGAGATCTGCCGGAGGATGGGCGCCGAGCTGATCATCGACCGCAGCGCCGAGGACTACAAGTTCTGGTCGGACGAGCACACCCAGAACCCGCGCGAGTGGAAGCGCCTCGGCAAGCGCATCCGCGAACTCACCGGCGGCGAGGACGTCGACATCGTCTTCGAGCACCCGGGCCGCGAGACCTTCGGCGCCTCGGTGTACGTCACGCGCAAGGGCGGCACCATCGTCACCTGCGCGTCGACCTCCGGCTACGACCACCAGTACGACAACCGCTACCTGTGGATGTCGCTGAAGCGGATCATCGGCTCCCACTTCGCCAACTACCGCGAGGCCTGGGAGGCCAACCGCCTGATCGCCAAGGGCAAGATCCACCCGACGCTGTCGAAGGTGTACTCCCTCGAGGACACCGGTCAGGCCGCGTACGACGTGCACCGCAACCTGCACCAGGGCAAGGTCGGCGTGCTGTGCCTGGCCCCCGAGGAGGGCCTGGGCGTGCGCGACGAGGAGATGCGCGCGCGGCACGTCGACGCCATCAACCGCTTCCGGAACATCTGAGGGCTGCCGGATGACTGAGCGTCAGACCGCGCCGCAGGCGCGAAGGGAACGGGACCGGCCGTGGCTCATGCGCACGTACGCCGGTCACTCCACGGCCGAGGCGTCCAACGAGCTGTACCGGCGCAACCTCGCCAAGGGCCAGACGGGCCTGTCGGTCGCCTTCGACCTGCCGACCCAGACCGGGTACGACTCCGACCACGTCCTCGCCCGCGGCGAGGTCGGCCGGGTCGGCGTGCCGGTCGCGCACCTCGGTGACATGCGCCGGCTGTTCCAGGACATCCCCCTGGAACAGATGAACACCTCGATGACGATCAACGCCACGGCCATGTGGCTGCTGGCGCTCTACCAGGTCGTCGCGGAGGAGCAGGGTGCGGACGTCACCGAGCTCCAGGGCACGACCCAGAACGACATCGTCAAGGAGTACCTGTCCCGGGGGACGCACGTCTTCCCTCCGGGGCCGTCGCTCCGCCTGACGACGGACATGATCGCGTACACGGTCTCCCACCTCCCCAAGTGGAACCCGATCAACATCTGCAGCTACCACCTGCAGGAGGCGGGCGCCACGCCGGTGCAGGAGATCGCGTACGCGATGTCCACCGCGATCGCCGTGCTGGACGCGGTGCGCGACAGCGGCCAGGTGCCGCAGGAGCGCATGGGCGACGTCGTCGGCCGCATCTCCTTCTTCGTGAACGCGGGCGTCCGCTTCATCGAGGAGATGTGCAAGATGCGCGCCTTCGGCCGGATCTGGGACCGCATCACCCGTGAGCGGTACGGCATCGAGAACCCCAAGCACCGCCGGTTCCGCTACGGCGTCCAGGTCAACTCCCTGGGCCTGACCGAGGCGCAGCCGGAGAACAACGTCCAGCGGATCGTGCTCGAGATGCTGGCCGTCACCCTCTCCAAGGACGCCCGCGCGCGTGCCGTGCAGCTGCCGGCCTGGAACGAGGCGCTGGGCCTGCCCCGGCCCTGGGACCAGCAGTGGTCGCTGCGCATCCAGCAGGTGCTGGCGCACGAGAGCGACCTGCTGGAGTACGAGGACATCTTCGAGGGCTCGAAGGTGATCGAGGCGAAGGTCGACGAGCTGGTCGAGTCGGCGTTCGCGGAGATCGAGCGCATCCAGGAGATGGGCGGCGCGATGGCCGCCGTCGAGTCCGGCTACCTGAAGTCGCAGCTGGTCGCCTCGCACGCCGAGCGCCGGGCCCGGATCGAGTCGGGCCAGGAGAAGATCATCGGCGTCAACGCCTTCGAGGGCACCGAGCCGAACCCGCTGACCGCCGACCTGGACACCGCGATCCAGACGGTCGACCCGGCGGTGGAGGCGCGCGTCGTCGCCGCGCTGCGGAACTGGCGCGACACCCGCTACCAGCCGCCCTTCAACCACCCGCGCCCCTGCAAGGCGCTGGAGAGGCTGAAGGAGGCCGCACGCGGCACCGAGAACCTGATGGAGGCCACCCTGGAGTGCGCCCGCGCCGGCGCCACGACCGGCGAGTGGGCCGGGGCCCTGCGCGAGGTGTTCGGCGAGTTCCGCGCGCCGACCGGCGTCTCGTCGGCGCCGGTCGCGGTCGCCGCCGAGGAGGGCTCGGCCCTGTCCGAGGTGCGCCGCAAGGTGGACCTGACGGCCAAGGACCTGGGCGTCGGCAAGCTGCGGTTCCTGGTCGGCAAGCCCGGCCTGGACGGCCACTCCAACGGCGCCGAGCAGATCGCCGTGCGGGCCCGCGACGCCGGGTTCGAGGTGGTCTACCAGGGCATCCGGCTCACCCCGGAGCAGATCGTGGACGCCGCCCTCGCCGAGGACGTGCACGCGGTGGGCCTGTCCATCCTCTCCGGCTCGCACGCCCAGCTCGTGCCGGACGTGCTGGAACGCCTCCATGTGGCCGGTGCCACAGATATACCGGTGATCGCCGGTGGCATCATCCCGAACGGTGACGCCGAAGAACTGCGGGCCGCGGGAGTCGCCGCGGTCTTCACCCCGAAGGACTTCGACATCACCGGCATCATCGGCCGGATCGTCGACGAGATCCGGAACGCGAACAAGCTCGACCCCCTGGAGGTCCCCGCATGACGACCGTCAATCGCCTTCGTCCCCGCCGCTCGTGTCTCGCGGTACCGGGCTCGAACCCGCGCTTCCTGGAGAAGGCGCAGGGCCTCCCGGCGGACCAGGTCTTCCTCGACCTGGAGGACGCCTGCGCACCGCTCGCCAAGCCCGAGGCGCGGCACACCATCGTCAAGTTCCTCAACGAGGGCGACTGGACCGGCAAGACCCGCGTCGTGCGCGTCAACGACTGGACGACCGAGTGGACGTACCGCGACGTCGTCACCGTGGTGGAGGGCGCCGGCCCGAACCTGGACTGCATCATGCTGCCGAAGGTCCAGGACGCGCGGCAGGTCGTGGCCCTGGACCTGCTGCTGACGCAGATCGAGAAGACGATGGGCTTCGAGGTCGGCCGGATCGGCATCGAGGCCCAGATCGAGAACGCCCAGGGCCTGAACAACGTCAACGAGATCGCGCAGGCGTCCCCGCGCGTCGAGACCATCATCTTCGGCCCGGCCGACTTCATGGCGTCCATCAACATGAAGTCCCTGGTCGTGGGCGAGCAGCCGCCCGGCTACCCGGCGGACGCCTACCACTACATCCTGATGAAGATCCTGATGGCCGCCCGCGCCAACAACCTCCAGGCGATCGACGGCCCCTACCTCCAGATCCGCAACGTCGACGGCTTCCGCGAGGTCGCCGGCCGCGCCGCCGCCCTCGGCTTCGACGGCAAGTGGGTGCTGCACCCCGGCCAGGTCGACGCCGCCAACGAGGTCTTCTCGCCCTCCCAGGAGGACTACGACCACGCCGAGCTGATCCTGGACGCGTACGAGTACTGCACCTCCGAGGCGGGCGGCAAGAAGGGCTCCGCGATGCTCGGCGACGAGATGATCGACGAGGCCAGCCGCAAGATGGCCCTGGTCATCGCGGGCAAGGGCCGCGCCGCCGGTATGCGGCGCACCAGCAAGTTCGAGATCCCGGAGGCGTGACGGCCATGCAGTTCGGACGCACCTACGAGGAGTTCGAGGTCGGGGCGGTGTACAAGCACTGGCCCGGCAAGACGGTCACCGAGTACGACGACCACCTGTTCTGCCTCCTCACCATGAACCACCACCCGCTCCACATGGACGCCCATTACGCCGAGAAGACGACGGACTTCGGCAAGAACGTGGTGGTCGGCAACTACATCTACTCGCTGCTGCTCGGCATGTCGGTGCCGGACGTCTCCGGCAAGGCGATCGCCAACCTGGAGATCGAGTCGCTCAAGCACGTGGCGCCGACCTTCCACGGCGACACGATCTACGGCGAGACGACCGTGCTCGACAAGTGGCCGTCGAAGTCGAAGAACGACCGGGGCATCGTCCACGTCGAGACCAGGGGCCACAAGCAGGACGGCACCCTCGTCTGCGTCTTCCGCCGCAAGGTGATGGTGCCGACCGAGACGTACATCAAGGAGCGCGGCGGCGAGCAGCCGGGCCGCCCCGAACCGAAGGAACAGGGGAAGTAGATGAGCCGTCTCGCCCAGACCCACGGCCTCACGGACATCCAGCAGGAGATCCTCTCCACCGTCCGGGACTTCGTGGACAAGGAGATCATCCCGGTCGCGACCGAGCTGGAGCACCGCGACGAGTACCCGCAGCAGATCGTCGACGGCCTGAAGGAGCTCGGCCTGTTCGGCCTGATGATCCCCGAGGAGTACGGGGGTCTGGGCGAGTCGCTGCTGACCTACGCGCTGTGCGTGGAGGAGATCGCCCGCGGCTGGATGTCGGTGTCCGGCATCATCAACACGCACTTCATCGTGGCGTACATGCTCAAGCAGCACGGCACGCAGGAGCAGAAGGACCACTTCCTGCCGCGCATGGCGGCCGGCGACATCCGCGGCGCCTTCTCCATGTCGGAGCCGGCCCTGGGCTCGGACGTGTCGGCGATCACCTCGAAGGCGGTGAAGGACGGCGACAGCTACGTCCTGAACGGCCAGAAGATGTGGCTGACGAACGGCGGTACGTCGTCCCTGGTGGCCGTTCTGGTCCGCAGTGACGAAGGACACCCGGAGGGAACGGCACCCCACAGGTCGATGACGACCTTCCTGGTGGAGAAGGAGCCCGGCTTCGGCGAGGTCCGCCCCGGTCTCACCATCCCCGGCAAGATCGACAAGATGGGCTACAAGGGGGTCGACACCACCGAGCTCATCATGGACGGCCTGCGGATTCCGGCCGACCGGGTGCTCGGCGGGGTCACCGGCCGCGGTTTTTACCAAATGATGGACGGCGTGGAGGTCGGCCGCGTCAATGTGGCGGCGCGTGGCTGCGGCGTCGCCCAGCGTGCGTTCGAACTCGGTGTCCAGTACGCCCAGCAGCGTCACACTTTCGGCAAGCAGATCGCCCACCACCAGGCCATTCAGTTCAAACTCGCGGAGATGGCCACCAAGGTGGAGGCCGCGCATGCGATGATGGTGAACGCCGCACGCAAAAAGGACTCCGGCGAACGAAACGACCTGGAAGCGGGGATGGCCAAGTACCTCGCGTCCGAGTACTGCAAGGAGGTCGTCGAGGACGCCTTCCGGATCCACGGCGGGTACGGCTTCTCCAAGGAGTACGAGATCGAGCGCCTCTACCGGGAGGCCCCGATGCTGCTGATCGGAGAGGGCACCGCCGAGATCCAGAAAATGATCATCGGTCGCAGACTGCTCGAAGAGTATCGATTCCAGGGCTGAATGTCCGGATACGGGGTGTTTTCTCGGAATAGCGGATCACACCCCGTCAACACTCTCCGGCCTTCGACTCGACTGCCTGGCTTACCCAGTTGTCACCTGGAGCCGCTACGATCGCCGGAAAGCCGCCGTCCCCCGTCAGTGCGCGGCACTATCCGCTACGAAGGTCATCCATGCCCCACAGCAAAACCTCTGCATCTCGCGACAGCCTCGCCGGTGTACGCCTCGCGCGCGGAGCATCGCCGTGGCTTCTGCCGACCGTCGCCACCGCAGCCGTCAGCCTGGTCCGTGCCCGCCGCTCGGGTGCCGCCAAGGCCGTAGCCGTCCCCGCCACCGCTCTCGCGGCGGGGATGCTGTGGTTCTTCCGCGACCCCGAGCGCGAGATCGCCCGGGGCCGGGTCATCTCGCCCGCCGACGGTGTGGTGCAGAGCATCATGCCGTGGAAGGACGGCCGGACCCGTGTCGCGATCTTCATGAGCCCGCTCAACGTCCACGTCAACCGGGCGCCGCTGGCCGGCACGGTGACGTCGGTCGAGCACGTCCCCGGTGGCTTCGTTCCCGCCTTCAACAAGGAGAGCGAGAACAACGAGCGCGTGGTCTGGCACTTCGACACCGAGCTCGGTGACATCGAGATGATCCAGATCGCCGGCGCGGTGGCCCGCCGCATCGTCCCCTACGTGCCCCAGGGCACCAAGGTCGAGCAGGGCGACCGGATCGGCCTCATCCGGTTCGGCTCCCGGGTGGATCTCTACCTGCCCGAGGGCGTCGAGATCGACGTCGAGGTGGGGCAGAAGACCGTGGCAGGGGTGACTCGAATTGACCGTGATTGATCCTGAGACACAGGCCGGCTGGGTGCCCGACGCCGACGAGGAGGACGACGAGGAGGAGATGCCTCTCTCGCTCCGCCTGTCGATAGCGGACACCCTCACCCTCGGCAACGCCACCTGCGGCTTCATGGCCGTGTACTTCACCACCACCGGCATCCTGATCCCGCACCTCACGGGCAGCCAGGAGTCCGGCATGGCTCGTCACAGCGCGGCCACCGCCGTGATCCTGATGCTGTGCGCGGCCGTCTTCGACCTGTTCGACGGCCTGGTGGCCCGGAAGCTGCGCTCCTCCCCGATGGGCGCGGAACTGGACAACCTCTCGGACCTGATCAGCTTCGGCCTGGCACCGGCGTACTTCGTCCTCGTGTACGGCATGGTCGCGGACGACGCGCACCAGAGAGTGGCCGCGGTCAGCGCGATCGTGGTGCTGCTGGCGGTGGTGCTGAGGCTGGCGAGGTTCTCCTGCGTCACGGTCAAGGACGGCACCTTCCAGGGCATGCCGTCACCGTTCGGCGCGCTGACCGTCGTCTCGATCGTGCTGCTGGAGCTGCCGTTCGTGGCGACGGTGCTGGCGGTCCTGGGCACCGCCTGGCTGATGGTGAGCCGGGTCGAGTACCCGAAGCCGCGGGGCCCCCTCGCGGTGGCGATGCTGGCCTGGATCGTGCTGAGCATGGGGATGCTGACGGCGTGGGCCTTCGACGCCCCCAGCGGCCAGCTGCTGCTGCAGACGGGGTGCGCGCTGCAGCTGGTGATGGGCGCGGTGATCCCGCTGTTCGCCACGGCCCGCCGGGTGAACAACTTCCGCGACAACCGCCGCGAGGCGCGGGCGGCACAGTCGTAACGGCACTGCGAAGGGCCCCGAACCGTTCTTGGGTTCGGGGCCCTTCGCTTTTCGGCGGCCTTCTCACCTGCCGATGCCGGTCGGGTGGCGGGTGGCGGAGCCCCCTGGCACGGCGCGACCGGGCGGCCTCAGCTCAGGAAGTCCCGGGCGATCCGCTCCGCGGTCCGCTCCAGGATCGGTCCCGCCTGCGCGATGCACGCCGCCACGTCCGGCTCGAGATCCGTCAGCGCGTACGCCTGCCGGATCCCCGCCCGCCCCAGCGCCTCCGGCGACAGGGTGAGCCGCCCGCACACCGCGACGACCTCCTTGCCGGCGGCGCGTGCCGCGGCGGCGACCCCCGCCGGGGCCTTGCCGTGCAGGGTCTGCTCGTCCAGCGAGCCCTCACCGGTGATCACGAGGTCGGCCCGCTCCAGTGCGGGCGCGAATCCGAGGACGTCCAGCATCACCTCGATACCGGGCCGGAACCCGGCCCCGAGGAGCAGCGCGCCGAGCCCGATGCCGCCGGCCGCACCCGCGCCCGCCGAGCCGGCGAGCTCCGCGGCGGCCCTCACCCCGGCCGACTCCTCCAGCACCCGCACGAAGTGCCCGAGCGCCGCGTCCAGCCGCTCCACGTCCTGCGGCGAGGCACCCTTCTGCGGCCCGTAGACCGCCGGGGCGCCCTTCGGGCCGGTCAGCGGGTTGTCGACGTCGCTGGCGAGCACGAACTCGACCCGGCCCAGACGCGGGTCCAGGCCCGACAGATCGGCCGAGGCCAGCTCGGCGAGACCGCCGCCGCCCGGCGCCACCGGCTCACCGTCGGCTTTCAGGAAGCGGGCGCCCAGCGCGGCCAGCATGCCGGCGCCGCCGTCCGTGGTGGCGCTGCCGCCGACCCCGAACACCAGGGTGCGCGCACCCGCGTCCAGCGCGGCCCGCAGCAGCTCGCCGGAACCGTACGTGGACGCCGTCAGCGGTGCCGGTACGCCGTCCGGAAGCCGCTGGAGCCCGCTGGCCTCCGCCATCTCCACCACGGCGGTGTCGCCGCGCAGCGCGAAGACCGCCGTCACCTCGTCGCCGACGGGGCCGGTGACCCGTACCTCCCGCCGGTCGAAGCCGGCCGCGACCGCCGCCGCCACCGTGCCGTCACCGCCGTCGGCCACGGGCAGCGCCTCGACCTCGAGGTCCTGCACCACCCGACGCAGCCCGGCCGTCACCCGCTCGGCGACCTGCACGGCCGTCAGCGACCCCTTGAACTTGTCCGCGGCGACGAGCACCCGCTGTGCCGACCGTGCTGACCGAGTACCGCTCACTGCAGCGTCCGCCACTTTCGCAATCCCCTTGTTCTCCGGGTTCTCCGGGTCCCGTACGCGTGTCGAGGCCGGTCGCGCGCCCCTGCGACCCTAACCGGCGGGCACCCGCGGCGTCGCCCCCCGGACCGGCGGACGCCCGGTCGGGAGGGCGCGGTCGCGGCCGGAATCGGGTAGACCGGACCCATGACCGCTGTGGAGACGGGACCGGGGCTCGCCGACCGCGTCCTCGGGGGCTGGCTGGGCCGGATCGCGGGCAACATGCTGGGCAAGCCGGTGGAGCAGGGCGAGGTGTGGACCCGTGAGCGCATCGACCGCTACCTGCGCCGTGCGGCGGCCCTCCCCCTCGACGACTACCTGCCCGAACCGCTCGCCGAGAGCGACCGCCGCGACCTGCGCCCCGAGTGGCGGTCCTGCGTCCGCGGCCGCGTCCACGGCAGCTGCCGGGACGACGACGTCGACTACGCGATCCTCGGCCTGCACCTGCTGGAGACCCACGGCTTCGGCTTCAGCACCGAGCAGGTGGGCGACCTGTGGCTGCTGCGGCTGCCGTACCTGCAGACGTTCACCGCGGAACGCGCGGCGTACCGGAACCTCGCGAACGGCCGCAGGCCGCCGCTGACGGCCACCTACGACAACCCGTACCAGGAGTGGATCGGCGCCCTGATCCGCGCCGACATCCACGGCTGGACGTCCCCCGGCGCCCCGCGCCGCGCGGCCTCGCTGGCCCGCCGGGACGCGGTGCTGTCGCACACCGGCAACGGGGTCTACGGCGCGATGTGGGCGGCGGCGCTGATCTCGGCGGCGTTCACGGCGTCCACGGTGCGCCACGCCGTGGACGAGGCGCTGACGGTGATCCCGGCGGGCTGCCGCCTGGCCCGCACCGTGCGCAGGGTATGCGCCCTGCACGACACCGGGCTGGCCTGGGAGGACACGCTCGCCACCGTCGAGGAGGAGACGGCGGGCCTCGGCTGGATCCACACCGTCCCGAACGCCGCCGTCCTCACCGCCGGTCTGCTGTACGGCGACGGTGACTTCACCCGCACCGTCGCCCTGACCGTGCGCGGTGGCCTGGACACCGACTCCAACGGGGCGACGGCGGGCTCGGTGGCCGGCGTCCTGTGCGGCGCGTCGGCCGTTCCGAACCAATGGAAGGACCCCCTTCAGGACACGGTACGCAGCGCGGTCTTCGGCTTCGACGGGGTACGCATCAGCGAGCTGGCGGAGCGGACGCTGCGGCTGGCACGGGCAGCGTCCTGATCCCGGCTCCGGATACGGGCGGTGCAGCCGGCGGCTCGTGCGCCCCGGCGCGTGCGCCGTCCGGTGTCGAGCCCGGGACCGGGGTGTGCTGCCGTGCGCCCTGGTCGGGCCGCTCCGGTCGCCACGGTGGCGTTCCCCGGCGCCACTACCCTGCCTGTATGACCACCACGCAGGACGTTCAGGACTTCGCCGCCTACCTCGCCTCGCTCCCCCGGATCTTCGCCGGCGCGGCCGCCCTCTTCCGGGACGACGAGGGCCGGGTGCTGCTCGTCGAGCCGAACTACCGGGAGGGGTGGACGCTGCCCGGCGGCACGATCGAGTCGGACGACGGGGAGACCCCGCGGCAGGGTGCGCGGCGCGAGACGGCCGAGGAGATCGGGCTCGACCGGCCGCTCGGGCGGCTGCTCGCGGTGGACTGGGTGCGGTGGCCCGGACGCCCCCCGATGGTGGCGTACCTGTACGACGGCGGGGTGCTCGGCGCGGACGACCTCGCGGCGATCCGGTTGCAGGAGGAGGAGCTGCTGTCCTGGCGGCTCGTACCGCGCGAGGAGCTGGCCGGGTACCTCCAGGGTTCCCTGGGGCGCCGGGTGCTGGTCGCCCTGGACGTCCTCGCCGACGGCTCGGACACCGCCGAGCTGGAGAACGGGCACCGGGTGCACTGACCCGTGCCCGCCCGGTGCCCCGCCCGTGGATATCGGCTCGCCGCGACGGTCGGCGTCCGCCTACCCTCGGCTGCATGAGCAAGCCTCTCGTCGCCCTTCTCAGCGGTGCCGGCGTCAGCACCGACTCCGGCATCCCCGACTACCGGGGCCCGAACGGGCTGTGGCGGCGGGACCCGGAGGCCGAGAAGCTCGTGACGTACGAGTACTACATGGGCGACCCGGACATCCGGCGCCGGTCCTGGCAGATGCGGCGCAAGAACCGCGCGCTCGCGGCGGAGCCGAACGCCGCGCACCGGGCCGTGGCCGAGCTGGAGCGGTCCGGGGTGCCGGTGCGGGTGATCACGCAGAACGTGGACGGGCTGCACCAGCTCGCCGGGATGCCCGCCCGCAAGGTGCTCGAGCTGCACGGCACGGTACGCGGTGTGGTGTGCACGGGCTGCCGGGCCCGAAGCCCCATGGAGGACGCGCTCGCCCGGGTCGAGGCCGGGGAGGAGGACCCGCCGTGCCTGGTGTGCGGCGGGATCCTCAAGTCGGCGACGGTGATGTTCGGCGAGCGGCTCGACCCTGTGGTGCTCGGCGACGCGCTCGCGATCAGCAAGGCCTGCACCGTCTTCATCGCCGTCGGCACCAGCCTCCAGGTCCATCCCGCCGCCGGCCTCGCGGGCGTCGCCGCCGACCACGGTGCCCGGCTCGTCATCGTCAACGCCGAGCCGACGCCGTACGACGACCGCGCCGACGAGATCATCCGGGAGCCGATCGGCACGGCCCTGCCCGCGCTGCTCGGCCGGATCGCGACCTAGCCCGGATCGTGGGACAGCCCGGATCGCCGCTCAGAACAGGGCCGTTCCCCGCTCGAAGTCCAGCAGGCGCTGCTTGCGGGCCAGGCCGCCGCCGTAGCCGGTGAGGCCGCCGCTCGCGCCGATGACACGGTGGCAGGGGACGATGATGCCGATCGGGTTGCGGCCGTTGGCGAGGCCGACCGCGCGGGAGGCCTTGGGGTTGCCGAGGACGTCGGCGAGTTGGCCGTAGGAGCGGGTCTCGCCGTACGGGATGCGCGTCAGCTGGTCCCAGACGCGACGCTGGAACGGGGTGCCGTGCAGGCGCAGTTCGAGGGTGAACTCCTTCAACTCGCCCGCGAAGTAGGCCTTCAGCTGTTCCTTCGCCGC
Source organism: Streptomyces sp. M2CJ-2 (assembly GCF_016757295.1). Taxonomy (NCBI): domain Bacteria; kingdom Bacillati; phylum Actinomycetota; class Actinomycetes; order Kitasatosporales; family Streptomycetaceae; genus Streptomyces; species Streptomyces sp. M2CJ-2. The sequence goes on from NZ_JAESIF010000008.1 coordinate 129,186, forward strand.
GGGGCAGACGGTGTCGTCGCGGTCTCCGAAGGTCTCCTCCTGGGGGCGGTGGCGCTGGTCGGTCATGTAGAGGCCGCACAGGACGCCGTCGTCGGCGACGAGCGTCAGCAGGCCGTAGGGGCTGTCGATCACGGTGTGCTGTTTCATCGGCTGTGACTCTCTGTTTCGTTACGCCGGCAGGAAGTTGATCGGGTGGCTGTCCGTCGCCCACAGGTACTGGACCGCGTACGCCCGCCAGGGCCGCCAGGCCGCCGCGCGTGCGGTGAGCGCGGCCGGGGTGGACGGCAGACCGAGTTCGCGGGCGGCGCGGCGGATGCCGAGGTCGGTGGGGAGGAAGGCGTCGGGGTCGCCCAGGGCGCGCATGGCGATGACGTCGGCCGTCCAGGGGCCGAAGCCGGGGAGGGCGAGGAGCTTCTCGCGGGTCTCGGGCCAGTCGCTCCCGACGCCCAGCCGGAGGCCGCCGTCGGCGAGTTCGCGGACCAGGGTGGTGAAGGTGGTCCGGCGGGTGCGGGGCATGGCCAGGGTCTCGGGGTCCAGGGCGGCCAGTGCCTCGGGCGAAGGGAAGAGGTGGGTGAGGCCTCCTTCGGGGTCCGGGTCGTCCACCGGCTCGCCGTGCGCGGTGACCAGGCGGGCCGCGTGGGTGCGGGCGGCGGCCGTGGAGACCTGCTGGCCGAGCACGGCCCGGACGGCGAACTCCGCCTCGTCGACCGTACGCGGGACCCGGCGGCCGGGCGCCTTGTCGACCAGGGGTGCGAGCACCGGGTCGGTGCGCAGCCGGTCGTCGACGGCCACCGGGTCGGCGTCCAGGTCGAGGAGCCGGCGGCAGCGGCTGATGGCGACGGTGAGGTCGCGCGGGTCGGTGAGGGTGAGGCGGCAGGCGATGTGGTCGGGCCGCGGGGCCAGGGCCACGACGCCGTGCCCGTACGGCAGCCGCAGCGTGCGCCGGTAGGCGCCGTCCTTCCACTCCTCCACGCCGGGTACGGCGGTCGCGGCGAGGTGGCCGAAGAGGTTGTCGGGGTTGAGCGGCGCGCGGAACGGCAGGCGCAGGGACAGCGCGCCGGGGGTGCTCGTGGGGTTGCCGGAAGTCCGCTGCGGCGCGCGGGCGCGCAGGTCGCTCGGGGCGAGGGCGAAGACCTCGCGCACCGTGTCGTTGAAGGAGCGGACGGAGGAGAACCCGGCGGCGAAGGCGATCTCCGTCATCGGCAGGGCCGTCGTCTCGATGAGCAGCCGCGCGGTCTGGGCGCGCTGGGCCCGGGCGAGGGCGAGGGGGCCCGCGCCCAGTTCGGCGAGCAGTTGGCGTTCCACCTGCCGGGTGCTGTAGCCGAGCCGGGCGGCGAGGCCGGGCACGCCCTCCCGGTCCACGGTCCCGTCGGCGATCAGCCGCATGGCACGGGCCACGGCGTCGGCACGCCGGTTCCACTCCGGGGATCCGGGGCTGGTGTCGGGCCGGCACCGCTTGCAGGCCCGGAACCCCGCCTGCTGGCAGGCCGCCGCGCTCGGCTGGAAGACCATGTTCTCGGGCTTGGGCGGTACCGCCGGGCAGCTGGGCCGGCAGTAGATGCCGGTGGTCAGGACGGCGGTGAAGAACCAGCCGTCGAACCGCGCGTCCTTGGACCGGACGGCCCGCACGCAGCGTTCGGTGTCGGTGTGCATCCCCTTCTGCATGGGTCCAGCATCGGGGACGGGGCGGGCGGGGGCTCGCAGGAATCCGACATGAACCTCCGTGAACCTCAGTCGGTCTGCGCCGCCCCGGTTCGCCATGCCGACTCGCGCAGCAGCCGCAGTCCGTTGAGGCCGACCAGTACGGTCGAGCCCTCGTGGCCGGCGACGCCGAGCGGGAGCGGAAGGTGGCCGATCAGGTCCCACAGGACCAGGACGGTGATGGCCGTGCCCGCGATGACGAGGTTCTGCACGACCAGGCGGCGGGCGGTCCGGGACAGCCGTACGACCGCGGGCACGGCCGCGAGCTCGTCCCGCACGACGACCGCGTCCGCCGTCTCCAGGGCCAGGTCGGACCCCGCGCGTCCCATGGCGACGCCCGTGTGGGCGGCGGCGAGGGCGGGCGCGTCGTTGACGCCGTCACCGACGAAGAGGACCTTGCGGCCGGCGTCCTGGAGACCCCGGACGGCGTTCACCTTGTCCTCGGGCAGGAGTCCGGCGCGGACGTCGGTGAGACCGGTCGCGCCGGCCACGTGTGCGGCGGCCCGCGCGTTGTCGCCGGTGAGGAGGGCGGGCGCGGTTCCGGTGAGCGCGGTCAGTGCGGCGGCTGCCCCGGGGGCGTCGGGGCGGAGGCGGTCGGTGAGGACGAGGGTGCCCACGGGGGTGCCGTCACGGGTGACGCGGACGACGGTCCCGCCGTCGGCCACCGCCTCCCCCTCTGCCGCCTCTGCCCCCTTTGCCGCCTCTGCTGCTTCTGCCGCCTCTGCGCGCCCGACGGTCACCACGGCGCCCGCCACCGTGGCGGTGACGCCGCGGCCGGGCACGGCGGTGAAGTCCGCGGCGGGGGTGAGGGGCAGCTCGCGGGCGTGGGCGGCGGCCACCACGGCGCGGGCCAGCGGGTGCTCGCTGGAGTGCTCGGCGGACGCGGCCAGGGCGAGCAGGGCGTCCTCGTCGAGGCCGGAACCGGGCAGCGGGCGTATCGCCGTCACCTCGGGGGCGCCCTCGGTGAGGGTGCCGGTCTTGTCGAGGGCCGCCGCGTCGATCTCGCCGAGACGTTCCATGGCGACGGCCGACTTCACCAGTACGCCGTGCCGTCCGGCGTTGGCGATGGCGGACAGCAGGGGCGGCATCGTGGCGAGCACGATCGCGCACGGCGAGGCGACGATCATGAAGGTCATCGCGCGCAGCAGGGCGTCGGTGAGGTTCTCGCCGAAGGCGAGCGGGATGCCGAAGACGGCGAGGGTGGCCACGACCACGCCGACCGAGTACCGCTGCTCGACCTTCTCGATGAAGAGCTGGGTCGGCGCCTTGGTGCGGGACGCCTCCTCGACCAGGGCGACGATGCGGGCGATCACGGAGTCGGCCGGGTCGCGCTCGACGCGGACCTTCAGGGCGCCGGTGCCGTTGAGGGTGCCGGCGAAGACCTCGTCGCCGGGCGCTTGACGACCGGCAGCGACTCGCCGGTGATGGTGGCCTGGTCGGCCTCGCTGACGCCGTCCAGGACGGTGCCGTCGGCGCCGATGCGCTCTCCGGGGCGGACCAGCAGGACGTCGCCGGGGGTGAGTTCGGCGGTGGGTACGGACTCCTCGCCGGTGCCGGTCAGCCGGGTCGCCGTGGTGGGCGCGAGGTCGAGCAGGCCGCGCACGGAGTCGGCGGTGCGGGCGGTGGCCAGGGCCTCCAGGGCGCCCGAGGTGGCGAAGATGACGATCAGCAGGGCGCCGTCGAAGACCTGGCCGATCGCGGCGGCACCCAGCGCGGCGACGATCATCAGCAGGTCGACGTCGAGGGTCTTCTCACGCAGCGCCCGGAGTCCTTCGAGGGCCGGTTCCCAGCCGCCGCACCCGTAGGCGACCGCGTACAGGAGCCCCCACGCCCAGACCGGCGCACCGCCGAGATCGAGCGCGAGACCGAGCAGGAAGGCGACGAGCGCGGCCAGGGCCCAGCGCGCCTCCGGCAGGGCGAGGGCGCGGGTGCGGCGCCGCGCCACCGGGGCACCGGCGGACGACGGGGACGTGGGAGCGAGAGTCACGGACACGCGCAGCACCATACAGGAACACATGAAGACTCGTTCATGCCTACATGCGCACTGAGTAGGATGTCCGCATGGGTCATGGAGCCGTCATCCCCGCGCAGGGCGACGCCGAGCGCGTCCGTCTGGACGCGGACAACGTCGCGAAGGTCGCCACCACGCTTCAGGCCCTGTCCACCCCGTCCCGGCTGCTGATCCTGGCCCGGCTGCGCGAAGGACCGCTGCCGGCCACGGAGTTGGCCGCGGAGGTGGGCATGGAGCAGTCGGCGTGCTCGCACCAGCTGCGGCTGTTGCGCAACCTCGGCCTGGTGGTGGGCGAACGCCGGGGCCGCTCCGTCGTGTACGCGCTGCACGACCACCATGTCGCCAGCCTGCTCGACCAGGCCGTGTACCACGTGGAGCATCTGCGACTCGGGATCACCGACGCGGCCGAGTGACCGCGCCGCCCCGTCCGCCGGGGAAAGCCGACGGGGCGGGCCCGCGGTTGCGCGGGCCCGCCCCGTGGTCCACGGCGCGCGGTTCGGCCGTCCGGACGGGTCAACCGACCGGTGCCGGCTCCGCCGGTGCCTCCTGCGCCTCCTGCGGGCCGCCGCTGATCGGCAGGACCTCGGCGTCGGAGGCCCGCACGAGGCGGGGTCCCGCCGGTCCGTACACCCCGCGCGGCTCGGGGAACAGGGCGAGGAGGACCAGGTAGAGCACCGCCGCGAGGACCAGACCGACCGGCAGCGAGATGTCCATGCCGTCGGCCAGGTTGCCGAGCGGTCCGACGAACTGGCCGGGCAGGTTGGTGAAGAGCAGGGCCACCGCGGCGGAGACCAGCCAGGTGGCCAGGCCGCGCCAGTTCCAGCCGTGGCTGAACCAGTAGCGCCCGCCCGTGCGGCGCTGGTTGAAGACCTGGAGCGCCTCCGGGTCGTACCAGCCCCGGCGGGTGACGTAGCCGAGGGCCATCACGATCATCCACGGCGCGGTGCAGGTGATGATCAGGGTGGCGAAGGTGGAGATCGACTGCGTGAGGTTCAGCCAGAACCGGCCGACGAAGATGAACACGGTGACTCCACCCACCGCCAAAGCGGCGGGCTTCCTGTGTCAGTGGCTAGGCCGCCGCACAGAGGGCCAGCCCGGCCCTGTTGAGGATGTTCACCGCGCCGACGTGGTCCGCGTTCGAGGTGAACCCACACGCCGTGCACTGGAACTTTGCCTGAGTGGTGCGGTTCTCCGCTGCGACATGCCCGCACTCGGGGCAGGTGCGGGAGGTGTTGCGGGGCTCCACGGCAATGACGGTCCGACCGGCGCTTTCAGCCTTGTGGGTGAGGATCGCGAGGAACACCCCCCCAACCCGCGTCGAGGATGGATCGGTTGAGTCCGGCCTTCGCGGCCCGCTGGTTGGGCAGGAACACGCCGGGCCGGTCCGGGTCGGGCTTCGGTTTCGGAGCGCGGGTCATGCCCGCGGTGTTGAGTCTTTCGTGGGCGATCGTGTCGTGCCCGGCCACGAGGTGGCGGGCGGTCTTGTGGGTGTGGTCGAGGCGTTGGCGGCGAATCTTCGCGTGGATCTTCGCGACACGGCGGGCGGCGGCCCGGTGCTTCTTCGTGCGCTGCCGGGTGCGTTTCGGGAACGTCGCGAGATGCCGCTGTGCTTCGGTCAGGTCCTCCGCCGCCGCTTTGAGGAAGCGGGGGTTGGGGACGTGTTCGCCGTCGGAGGTGGTGAGGAAGTATGTGACGCCCATGTCGATGCCGATGGCCGCGCCCGTGGCTGGAAGAGGGCCGGCGGGCACGTTGTCGCAGGCGAGGACCACGTACCAGTTCTTGCCTTCGCGCTTTACGGAGACGGTCTTGACGCGGCCCTCGACCGGCCGGTGCTGGTGGACACGGACGTGCCCGACGTCCTGGAGGCGGACACGGGTGTGCCGGTCGTTGGGGGTGGAGTCCCAGCGGCAGCCGTCGCCGTCCTTCGGAAAGACGACGGTGTCGAAGTGCCCGACGCCCTTGAACCGGGGGTACCCCGGCGTCTGCCGGGCCTTGATCCGGCGGAAGAACGCCTGGAATGCCTTGTCGAGGCGGCGCAGGGTGGCCTGCTGGGAGGAGAACGACCAGCGGCCCTGACGCTCCGGGTCGAACGCCCTGATCTCCTTCAGCTGTGCCGACTGCTCCCCGTATCGGACTGTGGTCTTCGAGGCGTGCCGGTAGGCGTCCCGCCGCTCCTGGAGTGCGGCGTTGTACAGCGAGCAGTGATCCCGCAGCATTTCGCCCAGCGCGACCGACTGACGGGCTGTGGGTCGCAGGAGGAACTTGTACGCGCGGATCACGACCGGCGCCTCCGCTCAAGGCGCAGGGCGTCGGCCAGGAGGACACACGCGGCGGCGTTGATCGAGATGCCCGCCCGGTGGGCGTACTCCTCGACCTGCCGCTTCAGCTCCGGGGGGACACGCAGGTTCAGCGACTCCCGGGCATCTCCTCCAGCCACAACCAAAACGCTACCACTTCTGACGGACACTCATATTTATGATCCACCGCCGCGCGACTCCATGGCGCGGCGACGGATTCGATCCCTCACCGGCTGGAGTCGGTGGTCCCCCGAAAGGACACTGATGGCCAGGACGCCGATGAGGATCGCCACCTGGACGCGGCTGAAGCGGGTGAAGACGCTGCAGAAGTCCAGCCCGGTGCCGTACAGCGCGGTCGTGCCGGTGGACAGGCACCGATCAGCGCGATGAGGCAGGGCGCCCAGCCCGCCGGTCTGGCGGTCGTCCAGCACACATCGCCACGGTGGCGGCGCTGCAAGTGGCGATGGTGCGCAACGAGCGCGAGACACTGCGCCGCGAGGGCGCCGAGACCCTGGCGGAGCTGCTTCAGGAGGTGCTCGACCCGGCGGCCGCCCGCCGCAGGCTCGCCCGGCACTCCATCGAGGGCGACGCCGTCCTGTTCGTGGTCCGGCACGCTCCCGACGAGGCGCTGCTGCACTGCCTCGAGGACCATCCCCACCTGCTGCTCACCCGCGGCGGCGACCGTTATGTGCTCGGCGCCCCGGAACTGGCCGACGCCATCGGCGGGCTGCCGGCCGTGGCGGCCGGGATGAGCCGCCCCTTCCGTCCGGGCGCGGCCCTGAAGGTCGCCCAGCGCGAAGCCCTGTGGGCGGTCTCGAAGGCGGTCGAGTCGGCCCGCCCACTGGTCCGTTACGGTGCCGACGCGACGGGCCGCTGGCTGCCCGAGGACCCCGCGGTGCTGACCGCGCTGGTCGACCACGTGCTCGGCGAGGTGTTGCGCTACGACGCGGCCCACGACTCCCAGCTGCTCCTCTCCGTCCGCACCTGGATGGAGCGCGACCGCCGCACCGAGACCGCCGCGGCGGCGCTGCACATCCACCCGAACACGCTCGCCTACCGCCTGCGCCGCTTCGGCGCCCTCTCCGGCCGCGACCTGTCCTCCACCGGTGCCCTGACGGAGGTGTGGCTCGCCATCCAGGCGGCGGGCGCCCTGGGCCTCACCGACTGACGCCCTCCGCCGGAGGCCCTCGCCGGACGTCGCGGGCCGGACGGGCCCTTCACGAGGGGCCCCTCACGACGGGTCCTGTCCCCTTCCGCCGCCCGGGGCCGGACCGGGCACCCGGGTCCGGGCCCACGCCAGGAGCTCGGGAGCGTCCAGGGAGGTCACCCACAGGTCGGCCCCTCCCCCGTCCTCGCCGTCCGGCCGGGGGCCGACGCCGAGCACCCGCAGTCCGGCCCGGCGGGCCGACTCCACACCGGTCAGGGAGTCCTCGACCGCCAGCGCCCGCCCGGGACGGACACCGCACAGCCGGGCCGCCTCGGCGTAGACGTCGGGCCACGGCTTGGGCCGTACCGCTTCCGCCGCGGGCGCTCCGGCCGGGCCGTCCGCCTCCCGCGGTGCCTCGGACGGAACGACGACGTGCTGGAAGCGTTCCCGCAGTCCGGCCCGGGCGAGGCTCTCCTCGACCACCTCCAGCGGGCAGTTGCTGGCCACCGCCAGGGGCAGCCGGCCGGAGAGCAGCCGCACCAGTTCGACGGCGCCCGGCATCGTCACCGGGTCGTCGGCGACGAGGGACAGGAAGTGGCCGAGGAGCGAGGCGGTCAGGTCGGCCGTCAGTTCGGGCTTGCGCACCGACTCCGCCATCAGCCGCCCGCAGTGGGCGTAGTGCACGCCCTTGGCCTGCTCCGCGAACCCCGGCGGAGCCTTGAACCCGAAGCTCCGGAAGGCCCGGCGACGCGCTTCCTGCCAGTGGCGTTCGCTGTCCATCAACGTGCCGTCGCAGTCGAAGACGACTGCCTCGGGGGACCAGTCGAGCAAAGGGCGTACCGGAGTGGTCACAGCGGCCTCCTGAAGGGGCGGGCGGTCACACGCGGCGTGACCGCGGTCCAGGTCTGGCGGCATCTCGTGCCGGGCGCGCCGCAGGCCGGCGCGTGTCAGGGCTCAACCGGAGCGCGGAATTGCGCGCATTCCTGACTTTCGACAGCAACCGGAAACATCACGCCCGTTACGTTATTTCCGCTCCGGAGAGTGCGGCAATGACCGCAAGGAGTTATCGACGGTGAGGGTGGCCCGGGTGTATGGGCCCCTGGGCGCCGACCGGGCCGGCCAGAAACGCGAGCCTTCAACGCGACTGCCCGTCAGTCCAGTTGGGGCATATTCACCAGGCAACCCGCACCAGCGGCGCCGGGCCCTGCGGCGGCCGAGCGAAGCCGGAAAAACAGCGGACCGGCCCCATTACCACTCGCCCGCGTTCACCCTCGAAAGAAATACGCAATTACCGCGTGAGCGTGACCCTTATTTGCTCCCGGCGTACGCGGGCGCACTACATTCGTCGCTGTCGGAGAAATTGAGCGAAGGTGGACAGGACGTTGCAGGAACGGGCCAGAGCAACCCGCAGAGCACTCCTGGAAGCGGCAGCCTTCCTCTTCGCCGAACGCGGCTACGCGGGCACCAGCGTCAACGACATAAGCACCAGGTCGGGGCGGACCAGCGGCTCCGTCTACTTCCACTACGCCAGCAAGGAGGGCGTCGCCCTCGCCGTGGTCCAGGACCGCTTCGCCACCTGGCCGGACCTCGCCGCACTGTACACGGACGAGACGGTCCCGCCGCTGGACCGCCTCGTCGCCCTGAGCTACGACATCGCCCATGCCCTCGCCGGGGACCCCGTCACGCGCGCGGGCGCACGCCTGTGGGCCGAACGCGACACCATCAACACCGCGCTCCCCGACCCTTTCCCCCTGTGGACCGCCGCCGCCACCCGCCTCCTCGCCCAGGCGCGCAGCGCGGGCCACCTGGCGCCCCACGTCCGCCCCGCCCGCACCGCCCGCACCCTGGTCCGCGCGTTCTTCGGTCTCTGCTCCCTGACCGAGGCGCTCGAAGGCGCGGCCACCGTCCCCGACCGCCTCACCGACTGGTGGCACCTGACCCTGCCCTCGCTCCAGCCGCCCCCCTTTCCGACGGCAGCCCCGGGCGAAGCACCGAGGGGCACGTGAGGTTCCGGGGCGCCGTCGCGCACTCGGCCCATACGGTCTTGCCGGGGCCCGGGCGGTCGCGTACGCCCCAGTCGACGGCAAGCGCGTCGACGAGGACCAACCCACGGCCCCCGTCCTCGTCCGCGCCGGGAGCCTTGCACGTCGGCAGGGCGGGGTGGGTGTCGGACACCTCGATCCGGATCAGGCCCTTGCCGTCGTCGTGGACGAGACGGAGGGCGAAGTCCCGCCCTGGAACAAGGCCGTGAAGAACCGCGTTCGCAGTGAACTCCCCGACGACGAGGACGACGGTGTCGTGCGCTTCGGTGCCGTGCGGGTGCCCCCACTCGGTGAGTTGGTGCGCGGCGAGCAGCCGGGCTAGGCGCGCACCGCGCCGGGTGGCGGAGAAGCGCTGCACGAAGGAGCGGACCGGAGCCGGTGTTGAGGCATAGGGGGCTGACATGGGGCTCAGCCTGCTGGGCGTTGACGCCCCGTTGGCAGGTCCGCCACCGATACAGATCACGCTGTACTGGCGCATCCGCTGGACCGGGTCGGTCGCTGTACGTGACGATGAACGTGCCGAGCGTGGCGCAGCGCGCCCGGCACACAGTACGGCACGCGTTCGGGCCCGGCACGGACACGGCCCGGCGGCACAGGGGAAGGCGACTGCGATGGCGACGGACAACGGCGGCGGGGCGGCAGGCGGGAACTGCGAGCCGGAACTCTCGGAGAGCCTGAAGACCTTCGGCGCGGTCCTCAAGGCCCTACGGGAAGAAGCCCGCCTGACGCAGGAGCAGTTCGCGCCGCTGGTGCGGTACTCGACCGCGTACATCGCCAAGATCGAACAGGGGAAGCGCTTCCCGCCCAGGGACCTGTTGGACCGCTCGGAGGAGGTCCTGGGCGCGACCGCGGCACGCGTACTGGCAGCGGCGGCACGAAGCCTCACCCGCAAGGCGGGGCTGGCGTCCTGGTTCCGGCAGTGGGCGGGGATCGAGGAGGAGGCGATCTCGCTGTATGCGTATGAGTGCGCTGTGATTCCGGGCTTGCTCCAGCCCGAGCCGTACATTCGCACCCTCTTCGACCGGCGCCTACCGCCCCTGTCGGAAGAACAGTTCGAGCAGCAGGTCACGGCTCGGCTCGAACGCCAGCGCCTCCTGACGGAGCGGCCGAACAGCACGTTCAGCTTCGTCGTCGAACAAGCACTGCTGGACCGCCGCATGGCGGGCGCCGAGGTCACGCACGCACTGCTCAGCAACCTCCTGGATGCGGGCCGTCTCCGAAACGTGGAGATTCAGCTCATGCCTCGGATCCAGGAGGATCACTCCGGCTTCGAGGGCCCTCTCTACCTCGCTGAGACGGCGGAGAACCGATGGGTGGGCTACGTCGAAGCGCATGACTGCAGCATGCTCGTCACCGACGCAAAAGCCGCAAGCGCCATGCTTCAGCGCTATGGCAAGATGCGCTCGCAGGCTCTGAGTCATCAAGCCACCGCGAGCCTGCTGGAGCAGATGCGAGGAGCGCTATGAGCACCACCGAACTTGCTTGGTTCAAGAGCAGCTACAGCGGCGGTGGGGGCGGCAACTGCGTGGAGGTCGCTCTGTGTCCTGAGTCCGTTTTCGTCCGGGACTCGAAGGACACCCAGAGGCAGTCCCTGACCATCTCCTTCGACGCCTGGGCGGCGTTCACAACGCTGGCAGCCGAATCGCGCGTCTGAACCTCCGGTGGGCCAGCGCCCCTCGTTGCCCCACCGAACCTCTCACGACTACTCGACATCCAGCGCGAACTGCTTCGCTGCCTCGCCCCGAGCCGAGCCCCGCTCCGGCACTCGCCGTCTCGCCCTCCCGCGGGTTTCAGTTGGTGCGGAGGTCGGTGCGGGTGCCTCGGCGTGCGCGGATTTCGCGCAGTGACAGCACGAGGGCGGCAAGGTTGAGGGGGAACGCGACGGCGTTGGCGATCTGTGGAATGTCGAAGGCACGCAGCAGGCTGGCGGTGGTCGCGATAAGGAAGAGGGTCAAGGGGAGATATCTACGCCATGTGGGGAGGTCTCGCATCCGGGCGACGGTGACCGAGCACCAGAGGGTGAGGCAGAAGATCGTGATGCCCAGGGCAGCGATTGCGATCAACATAGGGAGGTCGTCTCTCTAACGAGCTCGTGCATGGTGGTGCCCATGTGCGTCCTCCCTGCGGGCGCCGCTACGGGCATGTCGCCCGTACCCCTCCGAAACACTTACCAGAACCCTGACCATGGCAAAAGTTCAGGGGGCCACTTCCGGGACCAGCCCCCGACCTCGGCGCGCCAGGCGTTCCGGAGCCGGCTGCCACGCGGGCCGTGTTCATCGGCCGGAAAAGCGTTTGACGCTCACCGGCGTTCGGCGATCGGATGGTGCCCCATGCGCACAGGGCAGATGCATCCCGGCCAACATCCCGTCGACGACGACCTCGTACGGCGGCTGATCGTCGGGCAGTTCCCGCAGTGGGCCGGGCTGCCGCTGGAGCGCCACCCCTCCGGCGGCACGGTCAACGCCATGTACCGGCTGGGCGCTGCCATGGTTGTGCGGCTGCCGCTGGTGCAGGGCGGAGCCAAGGACGTGGCGATGGAGCAGGAGTGGCTGCCCCGCCTCGCGCCCCTGCTGCCCACGGCCATCCCGGAGGTGCTCGGGGCCGGGGAGCCCGCCGAGGGGTATCCGTGGCGGTGGTCGGTGTACCGGTGGCTGGCGGGGGAGCTTCCCGAAGCCGGGGCACTGAGCGAGCCGGTGCTGTTGGCCAAGGATCTGGCCGAGTTCGTGGCGGCGATGCGGAGCATCAGCCTGCCGGAGGCACCGCGGGCTCACCGCGGCGGGCCGGTCGCCTCGCTCGACGTGGAGACCCGGGCGGCGATCGAGGAACTGCGTGGGATCCCGCAGGAGGACGTCGACTGCGACGCCGCGTCCGCCGTGTGGGAGGACGCGCTGCGGGCCCCCGGCTGGGACGGGCCGCCGGTGTGGCTGCACGCCGATCTGATGCCGGGCAACCTGCTGGTCGACGGCGGCAGGCTGACCTCGGTGATCGACTTCGGGTGCGTGGGAGTGGGAGATCCGGCCTGCGATCTGTTCCCGGCGTGGAATCTGCTGCCGCCCGATGCGCGGGAGGTCTTCCACGAGGCGCTGGGTGTGGACGACGCGACCTGGGTCCGCGGTCAGGGGCGGACGCTGTCGCAGGCGCTGATCGCGCTGCCGTACTACCGAAGGACGAACCCGGCGATGGCGCACAACGCCCGGCACGTGATCCGGGCGGTGCTGGGAGACGGCTGAGGCCTCCCGAGGTTCCGCCCGCAACGCTTCGAGTCCGAGCCGCCGGCGTCGCCGCCCCGAGGTTGACAAACCGGATGCCGCAGAATCGCCTGCCCCCTGCACGACCGTGACCTCCAGCGCAAGATCCAAGAAGGGCTGAACGCTGTCGAGAGCTGGAACGGCGGGGACTCTCCGCCTGCGCGCGTACAGGCAGGTGTGCACACCTGCTCCCCTTCTGCCAGGGCCCAAGGTCCCTGTCCCCCAGGGACCTTGGGGCATATACCCCTGATGCCATACTGACCTGCGATTTCTCCCGTCAGAAACCGGCGGTTCGGCGTCCGTTCGCCGTCGAGCCGCCCTCGCACCCTCGACACGTCGCTCAAGGAGCCCAGCCATGTCCCGACTCTTCCGCCCGCTTCCGGCGAGGGCCTCGCGCCGACCGGACCGGCGGGCTCCCGTTCCGGCCGCCGACCGGGGCTGGACCGGGCCCGGCTCCGTACAGGTACCCGTCGTCGGACCCGAGTCGGGAAGGACCCGCTGACCATGAGCGCGGAAGACAGGACGTACCACACACTCCTCGCCCGGCACGACGCGATGCGGCTGCGTCAGCAGTTGCTCTCCCCCGGGAATGCCCCGGGCACCGGCCGCGGCGTCCGGCCCCCGGCCGAAGAGGCGTACGACACGGCCGCGGACCAGCAGATCATCCTGCGTGACCTGGACCTGGTGGCTCCGCTCGACGAGCTGATCGACGACCTGTACCGGGCGCTGTTCGCACGGCATCCCTCCCTGCGGTCGCTCTTCCCCGACACGATGGCATTCCAACAGGCGCACCTGGCGCGGGCGTTCTGGTACCTGATCGATCACCTGCACCGCCCCGAGGAGATCACCGGGACCTTCACCCAGCTCGGCCGCGACCACCGCAAACTCGGCGTGCGCCCTGCGCAGTACACGGCGTTCAAGGACGCGTTGTGCGAAGCGCTGCGGGGCCGTGCGGGCGAGTACTGGAGCCCCGGGCTCGAGCGGGCCTGGATGCGGATGCTGCAGCTCGGTGTCACCGCCATGGTCCGGGGCGCGGAGGCCGCGCTGCACGAACCACCGTGCTGGCGCGCCACGGTGACGGACCACCGGCTGTACGGGCCCGACCTGGCGGTGCTCCGTCTCCTGCCGCACGAGACGTTCCGGTACCGGGCCGGCCAGTACACCACGCTGGAGTCCGCCCGGCTGCCGCACACCTGGCGTCCGTACTACCTGGCCGACGGGCCCGGCCCGGACGGGGAGCTCGAGTTGCACGTCCGGCGCAGTGGCCCCGGCGGGGTCAGCGAGATGCTGGTGCGCCACACCGCACCCGGGGACGAGGTACGGCTCGGACCGCCGAAGGGCAACCTGACGCTCGACGCGGAGCCCCCGGGCACCTTGCGGTTGGTCGTCCGGGACACCGGCTGGGCCGCGGTGAAGGCGCTGCTGCAGGAGCTGGACAGCGGTGTGCGGCGGTCGTCCGCACACCGTGTGCGCCGCCGTGTACAGCTCTTCCTGGGCGCCGACTCGCTGTCCGACCTGTACGACATCGGGTATCCGACGGGCCTCGCACAACGCCACTCATGGCTGACCGTGGTCCCGGTGACGGGCGGTGCGCCGGCCGGGGGCAGGTACGACCGGTTGGTCCACGCGGTGACCCGGAGCACCCCCCTCACCGAGGGGCGCACCCTGATCGCCGGGCCGTCGGACATGGTCCGTTCGGTGGCGGCCGGGCTCGTCCACGCCGGGCATCCCGCCGAACGCATCGGCCACGACCTGTTGCCGGCCGGTCCGCACGTCCTGCCACGGTCCACGGAGGGGCACGGGGCGGCCGGGGACTTCACGCCCCCGGGGCAGCAGGTCCCCGCCTGAACCGGCCGCCGCGACAGGCGGCTCATGAGGGTCGGCGGACCTGCGCGGCGAACGCCTCGTGGGCCTGGTCGTCGAAGAGGACGAACCGCACTTCCTCCACCGACGTCTCCGCCGCCCGCACCGTCTCCACGGCGATCCGGGCGGCGTCCTCCATGGGCCACCCGTAGATGCCCGCGGAGACCGCCGGGAAGGCGACCGTACGGGCCCCGAGTTCGTCCGCCACCCGCAACGACTCCCGGTAGCACGAGGCCAGCAGCTCCGACCGGTCCTCCTCCCGGGTGTACCGCGGGCCCACCGTGTGGATCACCCAGCGGGCGTCCAGGTCGCCCGAGGTGGTGGCGACGGCCTGACCGGTGGGCAGGCCCTTGCCGTAGGAGGAGGCGCGCAGGCGGCGGCACTCCTCGAGGATCGCGGGGCCGCCGCGGCGGTGGATCGCGCCGTCGACGCCGCCTCCGCCGAGCAGGGAGGAGTTGGCCGCGTTGACGAGGGCGTCGACGTGCTGGCGGGTGATGTCGCCCTGGACGAGGGTGATGGTGGTCATGTCTGGCGCAGCCTCCTCCAGACGGCCTTCGCCGCGTTGTGCCCCGACATGCCGTGCACGCCGGGGCCGGGCGGGGTGGCCGACGAGCAGATGAACACGGCCGGGTGCGGGGTGGAGTACGGGAAGAGGGACAGTTTGGGGCGCAGCAGGAGCTGGAGGCCGCTGGCCGCGCCGGAGGCGATGTCGCCACCGACGTAGTTGGCGTTGCGGGCGGCGAGTTGGGGCGGGCCGGCGGTGGCGCGGGCCAGGACGCGGTCGCGGAACCCCGGGGCGAAGCGCTCCAGTTGGCGTTCGATGGTGTCGGTGAGGTCGCCGGTCCAGCCGTTGGGGACGTGGCCGTAGGCCCAGAAGGTGTGCTTGCCGGCCGGGGCCCGGGTGGGGTCGGCGACGCTGGGCTGGACGGTGATGAGGAACGGCCGGTCAGGGGCGCGGCCCTCGCGGGAGGCGGCGCGCAGCGCGGTGCCGATCTCGGCGCTGTCCGCGCCGATCTGCACGGTGGAGGCCCGGCGGGCCTCGGGCGCGGTCCACGGCACCGGGCCGTCCAGCGCGTAGTCGATCTTGAAGACGCCGGGGCCGTAGCGGTAGTTCGCGTAGTGGTCGCCGAAGCCGGCGATGCGGGCCAGGGCGGTGGGCGAGGTGTCGAAGACGTACGCGCGGGCCGGGGGCAGGTCGTCCAGGCGCTTGACCTCGTAGTCGGTGTGGATCGCGCCGCCGAGGTCCTTCAGGTATCCGGCGAGGGCGTCCGAGACGGCTTGGGAGCCGCCGCGGGCGACGGGCCAGCCGCGGGCGTGCGCGGCGAGGGCGAAGACCAGGCCGATGGCGCCGGTGGCCAGACCGCCGAGGGGGGCGATCACATGGGCGACGAGGCCGGCGAACAGGGTCCTGGCCCGCTCGTCGCGGAAGCGACGCATCAGCCAGGTGGAGGGCGGCAGTCCGACGAGGCCGAAGCGGGCGAGGGTGACCGGGTCGCGGGGCAGCGCGGTGAGCGGCAGGGACATGAAGTCGCGGGCCAGGGTGTCCCATCGGGGCAGGAAGGGTGCGACCAGGCGGCGGTACGAGCCGGCGTCGCGCGGGCCGAAGGAGGCGGCCGTCTCGCCGACCGACCGGGACAGCACGGCCGCCGTGCCGTCCCGGAAGGGGTGGGCCATGGGCAGGTCCGCGTGCAGCCACTCGAGCCCGTAGCGCTCCAGCGGGAGGGCGCGGAAGGCGGGTGAGTTGATGCCCAGCGGGTGCGCCGCGGAGCACGGGTCGTGCCGGAAGCCGGGCAGGGTCAGCTCCTCGGTGCGGGCGCCGCCGCCGACGGTGCCCTTCGCTTCGAACAGCGCGACGGAGAAGCCGCGCCGGGCCAGCTCCGCGGCGGCGGTCAGTCCGTTCGGCCCCGCCCCCACCACGACCACATCGAGCATCGACACCACCTTCGGGCTCCTTCGTCAGCCGACGGCAACCGGAGGATCAGGATATGCCGGTGCGCCGACACCGCCCCGGGTTCGGGGCAACTCCCGCGGGGCCCGGGGCGACGGCGTCCCGGCCGACCGCGCCGCCGGCCGGGAGGTCAGGCCCCGGCCGAGAGCAGTCCCACCACCCGGCGGGCCGTGGCCTCGTCGCGGGCCGCGGTGAACGGGAGGTCGTTGCCGCCCGTGATGCGGAAGGGCTCGCCGGAGCGGGTCAGGTGGGTGCCGCCCGCCTCCTCGACGAGGAGCAGGCCCGCCGCGTGGTCCCAGGCGGCCTCCCAGCAGAACGCGGTCGCGTCCGACTCGCCGCGGGCGACGGCCAGGTACTCCAGTCCGGCCGAGCCGCAGGAACGGGGCGCCACACCGTCCGTTCGCAGGCCGAGGAGGGAACGTTTCTGTTCCTCCGTGGTGAAGTCCGGGTGGGAGGTGGCCACCCGCAGGTCGCGGCCGGGTTCCGGGGAGCCCGCGCGCAGCCGCGTCCCGTCCAGGAAGGCGCCCTGTCCGCGGACGGCGGTGGCGAGTTCCTCGCGGGCGGGGGCGTAGGTCCACGACGCGTGGATCACTCCCCCCTGGGCGAGCGCGACCAGGGTGCAGAATCCGGTGTCGCCCTGCACGAACTGCCGGGTGCCGTCGACGGGGTCGACGATCCACACCGGCGCCTCCCCGCGTATCCCGTCGTACGACGCCGGGTTGGCGTGCACCGCCTCCTCGCCCACCACGACGGAGCCGGGCAGCAGGGCGAGCAGCGCCTCGGTCAGGTACAGCTCGGACTGCCGGTCGGCGTCGGTCACCAGGTCGTGCGGGCCGGACTTGCGGTCGATCTCGTGCTCGGCGAGCCGGCGCCAGCGCGGCATGATCTCCTGTGCGGCCGCCTTGCGGACGGCCTCCTCGACGTCGACGGCGTGCTGGGTGAGAAACTCTTCGATGGTTTCGTTGTCCTCGATCATGTCCCCCATCAGAACATGCCCCACTGACAAACCCCACCCGTCTGGTGCACTCCAGGTGGTATCCGCATGAATATGGGTCCTCGGCCCGGGGGAGTATGGGCTCGGCGGCCCACCGCGCGGCCCTGCGTGCCGCGCGGGTCGAAGGAGCCGGGGGCACTGCCGTTGCGCCGGGTCGGGCGTCGAGTCGGCCGGGAGGCTTCCGCATCAGTCGTGATCAGCCGAGATCGGTCGTGATCAGCCGTGATCAGTCGCGGCGCAGCAGGACGAGCTCCCGGTTCATCTCCGCGAGGAACCGGACGACCACGGTGAGCTCCTCGGGCGTGAAGCGCCCCCGCGCAGTGTCCGTGCTCCGCGCGAGCGGCCGGAAGTAGTCCCTGATCAGCTCTCTGGCCGTCTCCGCGAAGTGCAGGTGGACCACGCGGCGGTCGTCGGCGGCCCTGACCCGCTGGATGTGCCCCGCCCTCTCCAGGCGGTCGACGCACGCGGTGACGGCGCCGGAGGTGAGGTTGAGCTGTCTGCGCAGCCGACCGGGCGTCATGGGCTCGTCCGAGCCGTCCTGGCCGGCGTCCAGGACCGCGATCAGGGCCTGGACGTCGGTGAGATGCAGGCCGTGCGCCTGGGCGAACTCGTCGGCGATGCGGTTGAACTCGCCGTTCATCCGGCGCAGCAGGACGGCGAACGACTGCAACCCCGTGGGGTCGTCACCGAGAAGAGGTGCCGAAGGGGCACCTGAGTCATTCATGACCCCAGTATAAGATCACTCGACGATCGAGATACTCATTCATCGACTTACTTCTTCCACTGTGGGGAATGCTCATGAGAACCGCACCGCGCCGGGCCCGGTGGCTCGTACCTCTCGTCCTCCTGCTGGTCTGGCTGGGTGTGGGCGGAACGCTCGGGCCGTACGCGGGCAAGCTGGGCGAGGTGGCCACCAACGACCAGGCGTCGTTCCTGCCGCAGAGCGCCGAGTCCACCAAGGTCCTCGAGGCCCGTGAGGCGTTCGCCCAGTCCGAGACGCTCCCGGCCGTCGTGGTCTGGACGGCGGACGGGGCCCGGGTCACCGAGGCCCAGCAGGCAGCCGCCACCGAATCCGTGGGCGCGCTCGCCGGAAGCACCGGTGTCGTCGGCAGGCCGTCGCCCGCCCTGCTCTCCGACGACGGCCAGGCCCTGCAGGCCGTCGTCCAACTCCAGCCCGACCTGGGCGAGGAGTTGCCCACGGTCCTCGCCGGGGTGCGCGCGGCGGCGCAGAAGGTACCGGGTGCCGAGGCGCAGATCGCCGGCCCGGCAGCGAGCCAGGCCGACCTGTCGGACGCGTTCGCGGGTATCGACGGACTGCTGCTGGGCGTGGCGCTCGCCGCCGTGCTGGTGATCCTTCTGCTCGTCTACCGCAGCGTCCTGCTGCCGTTCGTGATCATCCTCGGCTCCGTCTTCGCCCTGGGACTGGCCTGTGCCGTGGTGTACGCGCTGGCGCAGCGGGACGTGGTCCAGGTCGACGGGCAGGTGCAGGGCATCCTGTCCATCCTGGTGATCGGCGCCGCGACCGACTACGCCCTGCTCCTGACCGCGCGCTTCCGCGAGGAACTCGCCGTGCGCGGGGACCGGGCCGCGGCCGCCCTGGTGGCGGTGCGGCGCTCGTTCGGTGCGATCACCGCCAGTGCCGCCACGGTGGCGCTCGGGCTGCTGGCCCTGCTGGCGAGCGACCTCACGAACAACCGCGCTCTCGGACCGGTGGGCGCCATCGGCATCGTGTGCGCCGTACTCACCACGCTCACCTTCCTGCCTGCCGTGCTGGCCCTGCTGGGCCGTACCGCCTACTGGCCCTCCCGCCCGAAGGAGTCGGACGCGTCCGCGGAGGGCCACACGGTGTGGCTCCGGGTCGCCGCGCGGGTGAACGCGCGTCCGCGCTTCGTCTGGCTCGTGACCGGACTCGTCCTCACCGCCCTGGCGGCCTTCTCGCCCACGCTGTCCGCCAAGGGCGTGCCGCTCGACGAGATCTTCGTGAACGACGCCCCCTCCGTCGCCGCCCAGGAGACGGTCGGCAGGCACTTCCCCGGCGGCTCGGGCAATCCGGCCGTCATCATCGCCGACGCCGACCGTGCCGACGCGGTGACGGCCGCCGCCGAGGGCACCGAGGGCGTGGCATCGGCAGGCGCGGTCTCCGCCTCGGGGCGGCCCGGGGCCGGTGAGCCGCAGGTCGTCGACGGACGTGTCCGCATCGACGCCACGCTCGACGCGGCAGCGGACAGCGATGCGGCCAAGGAGACCGTCGAGCGGCTGCGTGAGAACGTGCACGCGGTCCCGGGAGCCGACGCGCTGGTCGGCGGGTACACGGCGCAGCAGTACGACACCCAGCAGACCGCCGCGCACGACCGCACGGTGATCGTTCCCGTCGTGCTCGGCATCATCCTGCTGATCCTGATCGTCCTGCTGCGCTCGCTGCTCGTACCGGTGCTGCTGGTGGCGACCGTCGCGCTCAACTTCCTGGCGACGCTGGGGGTCTCGTCCCTCGTCTTCGAGCATCTCCTCGGGTTCGGCGGCACGGACGCCTCCGTCCCGCTGTACGGATTCGTGTTCCTGGTGGCCCTCGGCGTCGACTACAACATCTTCCTGATGTCCCGGGTACGCGAGGAGGCGCTCGCGCACGGCTCGCGGCAGGGTGTGCTGCGCGGGCTGACCACGACCGGCGGGGTGATCACCTCGGCGGGTGTGGTGCTCGCCGCGACGTTCGCGGCCCTGATGGTCATCCCGTTGGCGTTCCTCGTGCAGATCGCCTTCATCGTGGCCTTCGGTGTACTGCTCGACACGCTCGTGGTCCGCTCGCTGCTGGTGCCCGCGCTCGTGATCGACATCGGACCCCGGGCGTGGTGGCCCAGCGCCTTGGCCCGCGGCGACAGTCGTCCGGAGGCGGCGGCACACACGGCGGACCGGCAGTCGGCTTAGCGACGGCCGAGCTCGTGGTCCGTCCCCGTGCGGGGTCTCCCCGTGTGACGTCCGTTCCCTGACGCGCCGGTCTCCGGCATGCTCCAGGCGGAATGCTCCAGGCGGAGGTGGGGGACGGCATGTCGGTGTCGGTGTCGGCGTCGGTGGTGGTGGCGCTGGGGTTGCTGGGGCTGGTGGGAGGCATCGGTATCACCGCCGTCGGCCCCGGTGGGGTGCTGCCCACGATCGGGCTGTTCACCCTGACCGGCCTGTCCCCCGCCGAGGTGGCCGGCACCGCCATCGTCACCCATGTCGCCACCGGTGTGCTGGGCACCGCGGCCTACACCCGTTCCGGCCAGTTGCGCGAGCCGGGAACACGCCGCACCGCCGGGATCCTGGCCGGCACGGCCGTGCTCGGGACTCCCGTCGGGGTACTGCTCAACACCCTTGTGTCCGCACGTTCGTTCGGGGTGGTGCTCGGTGTGCTCGTGGCCGTGGTGGCCGCCCTGGTGTGGCACCGCGAGCGCCACCGGCCCGCGGCCGCGCTCACCCACCCGCCCGCCCCCGTGGTGGCCGGACTCGGGTTCGTCGTCGCCGTCGTCTCCGGCGTCGTCGGCATCGGGGGCCCGATGCTCACCGTCCCGCTGCTGGTCGCGCTCGGCGTGCCCGTGCTGGAGTCCCTGGCCTCCGCCCAGGCCCAGTCGATCGTCATCGCCGGGGTGGGCACCGTGGGCTATCTCGCCCACGGTGCCGTCGACTGGCCCCTGGCCGCCCTGGTCGGCGTCCCGGAACTGGCCGGCGTGCTCCTGGGCTGGCGGATCGCCCACGCCCTGCCTGCCCGCAGCCTCAAGTACGCGCTCGTCATCACGTTGTTCGCGCTGGCGCCCTACCTCGCCCTGCACGGCTGAGAGGGCGCGTCCCGGCGCCGAGCGGCAAGCGTCCGCACGCATCGCACCGGAGATACGAACTGAAGTGCGTGACAGCACTGTTGGGACGTAAGTTGTGCGGAACACACCTGTTGGCTGAACACACCTGCCTCGGCTGAGAGACGGACCGCACCCATGAGCGACCCTGCGACGACGCCCGGACCCGCTGCGCACCAGAAGATCGACACCTCGGTGCCGCATTCGGCCCGGATCTGGAACTACTGGCTGGGCGGGAAGGACAACTACCCCGTCGACGAGGAGGCGGGCGACGCGTACACCGCCGTCTTCCCCGGCATCGTCACCATCGCCCGCAGCAGCCGGGCCTTCCTGCGCCGCAACATCACGTATCTGGTCTCCGAGGCCGGCATCCGGCAGTTCCTGGACATCGGGACCGGCCTGCCGACCGCCGACAACACCCATGAGGTCGCCCAGCGCATCGCGCCGGAGAGCAGGATCGTCTACGTCGACAACGACCCGATGGTCCTGGCGCACGCCCGCGCGCTGCTCTACTCCACCCCCGAGGGTGCGACCGCCTACGTCGACTCCAGCGTGCTGGACCCGGAGCGCGTCCTGGCCGCCGCCGCGAAGACGCTGGACTTCAGCCGCCCCACCGCCCTCATCCTCAGCAACATCCTGGGGCACATCGCCGACCACGACCAGGCCCGTTCCATCGTCACGCGGCTGATGGACGCGCTGCCGTCCGGCAGCTACCTCTCCGTCAACGACGGTTCCCGGGGCGTCGACCCGGGCTTCGAGCAGGCCCAGGACGGCTACAACAAGAGCGGCGCCATCCCGTACAACCTGCGCACCGTCGACGAGATCACGTCGTTCTTCGACGGCCTGGAGCTCCTGGAGCCCGGCGTCGTCTCGGTCCCCCTGTGGCGTCCGGAGGCCGAGACCCCCGACTCCGCGCCCGTCGCCGAGCACGGCGGTCTCGCCCGCAAGCCGTGACCCGTTGACGCCCCGCGCGGTCGCGGTGGGAACACCGCGACCGCCCTCGGCCCGCGCCCGACGGCCCCGCGCTGCCGCAATTCGCCTGAACGCAGGGGAAGTACGGCAAAACCCCGCCCTCGCCGGTACGTCCCTGTCACCCTCCGCCCACGGAGCGAGTTCGCACTTCCGCCCCACCCGGAAGCGTGTGACACTGGCGTCCCGTCCTCTGTGCGGGCCCCTTCCGCACCGACCCCCACGAGAAGTGCGACGTGCGTTCTTTCCCTCTGCCGATAGCGCTGGCCGCGCGCCTGTCCCCGGTGGTCGTCCTCGCCGCGGCGGGCTGGGCACTGTCCTCCGGACCGTCCTCCGAGCCGCAGGCGGCGGAGAAGAGAACGGCCGAGGGGACGCCGACCCGATCCGCCTCCGCTCCGTCGACGACGACGGTGCCCATGACGTACACCACCGCTCCCGCCCCCTGCGACAGCGTCGCCGAGAAGACCGTCAAGTCCCTCGTGCCGGGGGCCAAGACGTCCGGCAAGGAGATCAAGTCCACCGACTCCAAGCTGCGCAGGACCTGTTCCTGGAACGCGCTCGAGGGCTACGAGTACCGCTGGCTCGACGTCTCCTTCGAGATTCTGCAGTCGGACGACGCGGCCGGGCAGTCCTACGGGAGACGACTGAAGGACAAGAGCGGCGGCGGCCCGGTCCCCGGGCTCGGTGACGCGGCGTACTCCGTCGTGAACCTCGCCACCGAGGACAAGCAGGAGACCCGTGAGGGCGTGGTGGTGGCCCGCGCCGCCAACGCGGTGGTGGTCGTGACGTACAACGGCAGCGACTTCGAGTCGAAGAAGGCGCCCTCCACGGACGAGATCAACAAGGGCGCCATCAAGGCCGCCAAGGAGGCGATGGCGGCGCTGCTGGAGGGACGGGGCTGACCCGGCCGCCCCCGAAGCGCGCCGGGCGCTCCCCGGCCTCCGGCAGCAGGCCGGAATTCATGATTCCGTGACATCCCTCACGCACGTCCTCGATCTACGCAGGCCGCTTAGTAGGACCCGCTCCGGCGACATGGGGGATTTATCCGTCTTGCCACGAAAAAGGGGCGAGCCGAGGCGGATGATGATCCGGCGGGGAGCCGAGATCCACGGTTCTCGCGCCGAGCGACGGCTCCTGACGAGGCGGCAGGCCTCCCGAGGGGCCCGCCGCGAGCGGGTCGGCACGCTCTTCCGCTCGCCGCAAGGGCCCCGCAGACCTACGAAGCGCAGTAGTGCGACGGCCCTTTGCGCCCCGTGCCGGGCCGTCCCAAGAATGACCAATCTCCGGACAACAGGGGTGAGGTCACTCATGGGAAAGCATCGTCGTCAGCAGCGGTACCGGCGGACGGTCGTCACCGCAGTCGCCATGGGCGTCGTAGGGATACCCTCGGTCGCCATGGCCTGTGCCGACTGGCCCGGCAGCGGACAACGGCAGCAGGACACCGCCGCCCCCGCCGCGGCCCAGGACAAGTGGGGCGACACCGACCGGTACCACCGGTGGGGCGGCAAGCAGCACGGTGAGTCCACGGCGGCGCCGTCGCACACACCGACCGCCACCGCGGGCGCTTCGAAGGCCGGGGCACCGCGGCACAGCGGCGCCGAGCCGACGCACAAGCCGAAGACGCACAAGCCGAAGAAGACGGTCCGCGAGGCTTCCGTCGCCAAGCCCACCACGGCTCCGAAGCCCACCACGGCCGCTCCGAAGCCCACCGCCGCGGCTCCCGAGCCCACCACCGCGGCCCCGAAGCCCACCACCGCGGCTCCGAGCCCCGCCCCGACGGGCGGCGCCGAGGCCTCCGGAGCCGTCGCCGAGGTCGTGGAACTCGTCAACGCCGAGCGCGGCAAGGCCGGTTGCTCCCCGGTGAAGGTGAACGCCACCCTGACCGAGGCCGCGCAGAACCACAGCGAGGACATGGCGGCGAGCCGCAACATGTCGCACACCGGCTCGGACGGCTCCTCGCCCGCCGACCGCATCACCCGCGCCGGCTACAGCTGGAGCACCTACGGCGAGAACGTCGCCTACGGCTACTCCACTCCCGAGCAGGTGATGGCCGGCTGGATGTCCAGCCCCGGCCACAAGGAGAACATCCTCAACTGCGCGTTCGAGGAGATCGGTGTCGGTCTCGCGCAGCCCGGCGACTACTGGACCCAGAACTTCGGCACGGCCCGGTAGCCGCCACAGGGACCGCAGGGACCGGTCAGCGGTCGAGTGCCGGGATGATCTCCGCGCCGTACGCGTCGATCGTCGCTTCCTGCGCGTCGTGCATGTCGTACACGGCGAACTGGTCCACACCCAGCCCGCGCAGCGCCTCCAGCTTCTCGACGTGCGCCTCGGCCGGGCCGAGCAGGCAGAACCGGTCGACGATCTCGTCGGTGACGAAGTCCGTGGACGGGTTGCCGGCCCGTCCGTGGTGGCTGTAGTCGTAGCCGTGCCGTTCCTTGATGTACGACGTCAGCGCCTCGGGGACCATGCCCGAGTGCTCGCCGTAGCGGGCGACCAGGTCCGCGACGTGGTTGCCGACCATGCCGCCGAACCAGCGGCACTGGTCGCGGGCGTGCGCCAGATCGTCGCCGACGTACGCCGGGGCGGCGACGCAGATGGTCACGGAGGCGGGGTCGCGCCCCGCCTCCGCGGCCGCGGCCCGTACGGCCTTCACCATCCACTCGGTCAGATACGGGTCGGCCAGCTGGAGGATGAAGCCGTCGGCCTTCTGCCCGGCGAGGGCCAGCGCCTTCGGCCCGTACCCCGCCATCCAGACGGGCAGCCTGCCGTTCCTCACCCACGGGATCCGCAGCGGCTGCCCGTCGACCTCGGTCTCCCGGCCCTCGGCGAGGTCGCGGATGACCTCGATGGCCTCGCCGAGCCGGGCCAGGGTGTCGGGCTTGCGGCCGGCGACCCGCATCGCGGAGTCGCCGCGGCCGATGCCGCAGACGGTGCGGTTGTCGTCACATGCCGTGCTCAGCAGGCAAACCGCCCACCTCGCCACTTCTCAAAGACCCTGTGGCGGGAGCGGGCCCTGGTCGCCGTGATGCACAAACTTGCCATCGCCATCTGGCACGTCCTGCACGACAAGACCCACTACCGGGAACTCGGCGCCGACCACTTCACCCGACGAGATCCCGAACGCGCTATGCGGCGCATGCTCAAGGAAGCCAACAGCCTGGGTCTGACCATCCGCTTCGAGCCCATCACGGCCTGACCGACCGACTCACCCACGAGTCATTTTCGTGTCAGTCCCTGATTCATGACACTCCCGCGTGGATGTACTGGTCGGCCCAGGCGCTGATGATGTGGGCGGCTCGCTGCGCCTGCCCTCGGGCGGTCAAGAGGTGGTCTGCCCCTTCGAGCGAGACGAAGCTTCGCGGGTGCCGCGCCTTGCGGAAGATCTCCCCGGCGTTGGCGATGTCGACGGTGTCGTCGGTGGGCGAGTGCATCACGAGCAGCGGCCGGTCCAACTCACGGACCTGATCGTGCAGACGGGCACGGCGGACGTCCTCGACGAAGGCGCGCTTGAGGACCAGGGTCCGCCCGCCGACGAACCACTCGTGCTGCCCCTCGCTGAGCACGCGGTCCACGACCGCGTCGTACTGGTGCTCCACGTGGCTGGGGTCGGCGGGCGCCCCGATCGTGGCGACCGCGCGGACGCCGGTCGCCTCGGCCGCCGCGGCGATGGCGGCGGCGCCTCCCCACGAGTGCCCCACCAGCAGATCCGCCGGAGTCCCTCGCTCCGCCATCAGGTTTGCCGCGCGGACGCTGTCCTGGACCTTGACGGTGAAGGAGCCGTCACCCCAGTCGCCGTCGGAATCTCCGATCCCGAGGTTGTCGTAGCGCAGCATGCCGATCCCCTCGCGGGCCAGTTGCTTGCTGACCCGCGAGGCGGCCGGCGAGTTCTTGCCGAGCGTGAATCCGTGGACGAAGATCCCCCAGCCCCGGACCTCGCCGTCCGGCAGGTCAATTACTCCGGCCAGCTCGGGGCCGACCGTGCTCTTGAATCTCACTTCTTCGGACACGTTGCGATCACTCCGGCCGGCTGTTCGTGGAGGTCGACGTGCCGACGAGCAGCTCGGTGATCTCCTTGGCGAGGTGCGGGCCGAGCTCGCCCCAGCCGTCCTTGTAGCCGTAGACGCCGGCCAGGGTGCGGGCCTCGTAGTCGCCGTTCATGATCTCGATGTCGGTGGCGGTGATGAGTGCCGGGTGGGCGACGCCGATGGCCGACGAGACCTTCATCAGCTCCTTGCGCAGGGTGCGCAGGTAGGCGGCGGTCCGGGTGGCCTTCGAGGCCGGGTCGAGGCCGCGGACCAGCCACGGGTTCTGGGTGGCGACGCCGGTGGGGCACCTGTCGGTGTGGCACTTCTGCGCCTGGATGCAGCCGATCGACAGCATCGCCTCACGACCCACGTTGATCATGTCGGCGCCCAGGGCGAAGGCGACCGCGGCGTTCTCGGGCAGGCCGAGCTTGCCGGAGCCGATGAAGGTCAGGTCGTCGGTCAGCCCCAGCTCGGCGAAGGTGCCATAGACCCGGGAGAAGCCCATCCGGAACGGCAGCGACACCGAGTCGGTGAAGATCAGCGGCGCCGCCCCGGTGCCGCCCTCGCCGCCGTCGATGGTCACGAAGTCGACACCACGGTCACCACGCGCCATCAGCGTGGCCAGCTCCTGCCAGAAGTCCATCTCTCCCACTGCGCTCTTGACTCCGACCGGCAGACCGGTCTCGGTGGCGAGCAGCTCGACGAAGTCGAGCATGGAGTCGACGTCGCTGAACGCGGTGTGCCGCGACGGGGAGGCGGCGTCCTTGCCGACGGGGATGCCGCGGATCTCGGCGATCTCCGGGGTCACCTTGGCGCCCGGCAGCATCCCGCCCAGCCCCGGCTTGGCACCCTGGGAGAGCTTGATCTCTATCGCCTTGACCGGGGCGCCGGCGACCACGTCCTTGAGCTTGTCGAGGTCGAAGGTGCCGTCCTCGTTGCGGCAGCCGAAGTACGCCGTACCGAGCTGAAGGACGAGGTCGCCGCCGTTGCGGTGGTACGGCGACAGGCCGCCCTCGCCCGTATTCTGCATCGTGCCCGCCAGCGCCGCCCCCTTGTTGAGCGCCGTGATCGCCGCGCCGGAGAGCGAGCCGAAGCTCATCGCCGAGATGTTCACCACGCTCGCCGGCCGGAAGGCCTTGGCGCGCCCGCGCGGCCCGCCCAGCACCTTGGCTGAGGGGAGTGGGGCCTGCGGGTCCTGCGCGTCGGGCAGCGTGTCGGCGAAGGTGCGCTGTTTCAGGTATACGTGCCCCTGCACGTGCTCGACGTCGACGTCGGTGCCGAACCCGAAGTAGTTGTTCTCCTCCTTCGCCGACGCGTAGATCCAGGTGCGCTGGTTACGGCTGAACGGGCGCTCCGCCTCGTTGGAGGTCACGATGTACTGCCGCAGCTCCGGCCCGATCGTCTCCAGCAGGTACCGGGCGTGCCCGATCACCGGGAAGTTCCGGAGCAGTGCGTGCTTCTTCTGGAAGAGGTCGCGGGCGGCCATCAGTGCCAATCCTGTTGCGGTGGCCGTGCCGATACTCCGGGCTTTCATGAACGTTCCTCTCCTCGGTGCTCGACTCCACCGGCTGTGCGGTGGACGTCGACGTGTCGTGTCGGGCGTTGGGCGACGGGCACGGCCCAGCGGGGGGAAGGAGGCGGGGATGCCGGCGCCGCCGTTCTCGCCCGCGTAGGACGCGGCCACGCGGGAGATCTGGCCGGCGGCCGGCAGGATGCCGAGTCCCCCGTCGTCCACGCCGAGACGATCCGTAGCTGCGAGACGCCGGTGTGCAGCAGTGCGGTGCTGAGAACACCGGGGATCCCGCTCAGGCCGAATCCGTCCACCACGAGCGATGCTCCTGAGCCGAGGTCGGCGACTGCCTCCGCGGCAGAATCGACTGTGGCTCTGTGTGCGTTCGGGGGCCGGGGTGGTGTCGGGTCCGGGCAGTGGGATCACTGGGCGGGTCCGACATCGACGCGGTCCGCGTGGGCAACGGAAGACGCGGTCTGTCCGGCGAGCACGGTGACCGTCCCCGAGGTGGTCTCCATGCGCGGCAGTGCTCACGGAGCGGGCAGCGGCAACGGCGGTGCTGTCGGCCGTGGTTCATGCTCTGTCTCCTGGAATTGCGGGCGCCCGGGCCGTGGCAGCGGTGGCTGTGGAACCTTCGCTTGGGGTGCGGGGGCGGCATTCGGTGTCATGGCCACTGCTGTCCCTTAAGCGGCCATGACACCGAATGCCGTCCCCGCCGTCCTGTGACACCCGCCCGCATACGCAGGGAGGTGGCTCGGACCGCGTCACTTGCCCACCGGCGTACGGCAGTCCAGGCAGTGGCGGCCTCGGTGCCCGCGGCCTCAGCCGTGTGAACGGTCGTGGTGCTGCGGGCTGCCCTGGTGGGCGTGTCCGTGGTCCGCGGCCCAGCGGAGCTGGTCAAGGACCCACTGGCGACGGCCTTCGTCGATCCGCGCCTGGTAACCGTCGCGGTCGTCGTGCCGGATCCAGTGGCGGCCTCCGTCGTGGTCCCGCTTCCCGTAGCCGTGATCGTCGCCGCCCCGGCCGTCGAATGCGCTGTGTCGGTCCCCGCTGTGGTGGTGCCGGTATCCGTTGTGATGGTCGGAGATTCGGACGGCGGACGCGACGCCCGAGTGGCTGCCGCTCGGGTACGCCGCCGCCGAGGCGGAGCCGCCGCCGGCGAGAAGGCCGGCTGCCGCGACGACAGTAGAAGCGATCGCGACGGCGGCCCGGCGCACAGTCCTGTTTGGCATGATTCCTTCTCCCTGCTCGCCCGGCGGTGCGAATAGATTGCTTCGCGGATATTTGCCTGCCTTCAGACACTTGAGACAGTAGCCCATTTAGTTGAGTGTTGAACTATCTGAGGCGTGAGGTCCGCCACCTGGCAAAAAGTCGTTGCGCCGGAATGTTCCTCCGGTGCCCGCCGTTGGGGGCCGACTCTCGAGCGGCAAGTCAGGGCGTCCGCCCTCCTTGCCTCACCTCGCGGGAAGCAACCCGGCCGACCTGCAGTCGCGCTGAACGAAGCCGCATCTCGGGCGCGTGTGTCGGCAGCGGCGAGGGCGAGCTACGGGCCGTCGGTGACGGCGATTCAGCCATCCCGATGGCGCCGGCTCCCTGAACGGTGGCTGCAGAGTGGCAGGCGAGCCGGGCTGCACGAGGGGCCCAGCCGACCTGCATTGCGATCATGCGCTGACCTGCCACCCACCCCTGGAAGCACGGACGCCCCCACAATGGTTTACCGTTCAACTAACACCCGGCAGTGGGTGTTCAGCACCGGAACGAAAGCTGTCATGGGCATCTTCAGCCGTCACCGCACCCCCGACACCAACCGAACGGAGACCGCAGCCGTGCGCACCCAGACCAAGCTCGCCGTCGTCTACTACTCCTCCACCGGCATCGTCGCCGAGATCGGTAAGGAGATCGCCCAGGCGGCGGAGAAGGCCGGCGCCGAGGTCCGCCTGCTCAAGGCCGCCGAGCTGGCCCCGCAGGCCGCGATCGACTCCAACCCGGCCTGGGCCGCCAACGCCGCCGCCACCGCCGACATCCCCGTCGCCACCCCGGCCGACATCGAGTGGGCCGACGCCGTGATCTTCGGCTCGCCCACCCGCTTCGGCAACATCGCCTCGCAGCTCAAGCAGTTCATCGACACCCTCGGCGGCCTGTGGGCCCAGGGCAAGCTGGCCGACAAGGTCTACAGCGGCTTCACCGCCTCCTCCACCGCCCACGGCGGCCAGGAGTCCACCCTGCTCGCGCTGTACAACTCCGTCCACCACTTCGGCGGCATCCTCGTGGCCCCCGGCTACACCGACCCCGCCAAGTTCGCCGACGGCAACCCCTACGGCACCTCCCACGTCGACGCCCAGGGCAACAACCCGGTCGACGACACCACCCGCACCGCCGCCCGCGTCCAGGCCGAGCGCGTCGTCAAGATCGCTTCCGGTCTCAAGGCCGGCCTCGCCGCCGCCTGACCCCCACCTCCCGAGCGGCCCCCGGGCCGGCCCGCAGTGCCAGCGAGGCCCTCGCCTCCTGCACCACCTTCGCCAGGTGAACGAGCAGACTTCGCGGTTCACCTCATCGGCTTCTGGCCGTGACAGCGCAGTTCGTGCAGCTGAGCAGGGGCGGACGGTGGCACGTGCGTGGGCGGCTGCCCACGGCGGAATGGGTGCTCCCCCGCCCAACGCCGTGGGCGGGGGCTGTTTTCCGTGCGGAGTCGGGCCAGGAGCCGGCCGCGGCGCGGCGAACGCCACAGCACGATGTGCCGCGGCCAGAAAACTTGTTCTGCGCCGGGGAACTGCAGCAGAGCAGAGCCGCCCGGAGGCGTTCGACCTGGCTGCTGCCCGCCGGGACGGGGCGCGTCGTCCGAAAGCGCGGCTTCCGCATCTCTTCCGCCCCCGTACGGTCAGGCGAGACACTGCCGGTGACCGCGGGCGAAGCCGTCGCCCCGAACGAGAATCCGGCGCACGGGTCGCTGCGCAGGGGCCGGGCCGGGACGAGCTCCCCACATGGGCTTGCCTCCTCAACCCCGGGTTCCGTGCTGCTCAGGGCTGCCGGCCTGCTGCTGGGGCACCGGGACACGGGAAGGCACGCCTTCGAGGCGGCCACTCGGCTTCCACTCCTGCAGCAGCGCCGAGCGGCACACGCCACTGTGGTGTCCGGTGGGAAGGGAAACGATGACCAGTACGCACGAAAACGCGCAGCCGGACCGGTCAGCCCGAGAAGCGGAGCGAACCCGTATCCGGGACCGGTACCTGCGGCCGAGCGGGCAACGGCCCGCCTCGTCCGCTCGAGGCCTGCACCACACCGCCCTGATCAGCAGCGACGTCGAGCGGACGATCCGCTTCTACCAGGAAGTGCTGGAGTTCCCGCTGACCGAACTGATCGAGAACCGAGATTACCCCGGTTCGTCGCACTTCTTCTTCGACATCGGTAACGGCAACCTGCTTGCCTTCTTCGACTTCCCCGGACTCGACGTGGGACCGTACGCCGAGGTCCTGGGCGGCCTGCACCACGTGGCGATCTCGGTGGAAGCAGACCGCTGGCGTCACCTGTGCGACAACCTCGCCCGGGCCGGCGTCGACCACGCAGTGCACAGCGAGGTGTCGGTGTACTTCCGGGACCCCGACGGTGCCCGCATCGAGCTCATCGCCGATCCACTCGGTGAGATGTACGGCAACAAGGTGCTGTGATCAGCGTGCTCAGGGCTGTCCTGCCCTCACGGCGCAGGCCTGCCTCGGTCACTGGCTGCCGCGCGATCACCGCTTCGCGGTTGCCGGGAAGGTTGTCCGGCCGGTGCGGCCAGGCAGGCCAGGTCAGGCTGAGGCGTACACCGTCACACCCGCCGCCCGCGGTATGAGCGCCTCGGGCATGGGCTGACCGGCGAGCGCGCCGATTTCCCGCCGTCGATACGCCTCCTTCACCGTCGGCGCCCGCGGCAGCGTGACAGGCGCAGCTCCGCGCGGGCGCCGGCCTGTCGAAGCGACGCCAGGCTGCTCCGATGTCACACCGACGTTCCAGGACCCCGACGGAAGACCGCGCTGCCGAAGTAGAAGTAGGGGGTGCGGCCTGTCCGAAGGACGACGAACACACCCAGCAGCCCTCAGAGGCCCATGGCTGACCGGGTTCGTGCCCGCGCCGGAGGCGCCATGCGACCTCTCCGGTCATCCTGGCGGGCACTGGCACCCCTGGCGTGTCGAGCCGCGCATGTGCACGGGCGCGAGCGATGGGGGCGACCCCCGGTGCCGCGCAGTCCGCAGGAACCCCCGCTTGATGAGTTCGGTCCCGCCCCCCCCCGGACGAGGGCACTCCCCGGAGGGAGAACGAGCTGGATCGGGGGTGCTGCGTTGCCTGCAGACGGACACTGACCTGCCAGGGCGCGCAGCTTTCGGTCGTCGTGTCCGAGGCGGGGGACCGCGTTGGTGAGGGAACCGCTTCAGGCGGAGGCCGGCCCTGGTGCCGTCGCGGTGATCGCCTTCTCGGACGATGCGAAGTCGGACGGGAACGCACAGCGGGCAGTCAGCCGCACAAGCATTACCCTGCTGAAATGACGATCGGGATGATGGCGGGTCCGGTGCGCTTCAGCACGTTGGGCCTCCCCGAGGCCCAACGCATTCCCCTGTGGGAGGAGCACAATGCCGAAGCCCTGATCGGGTTGCGGTGTCGCTCGCTTCACGACCGTGCCCTGGATGCGACGGAGATCAACCTGCAGCTCCCGAGGGTCCATGTCGCCCGGGTGACCGGAAGCCCGCACGTCGTGGAGCGGACGCGGACGGTGATCCGCCGCATGCCGTCGGAGGCGGTTGCCTGCTACCTGACCCTGGCCGGGGACGCCTTCTTCTACCACGATGACGGTGTCCGGTTGCTGCGTCCGGGACAGTTGATCGTTTGTGATGCGGACCAGCCCTTCATGCGCGGCTTCTCCCAAGGTATGGAGGAGCTGGCGGTCAAGGTGCCCCGGTCGGTGTGGCGGGACCTCGGAGGACCGGAGTCGTTGACGCAGCCGCTGGTCTTCGATGTCGACGACGGTGCCGTCCAGGCCAGGACCCTCGCGCAGCTGGCCGGTCGGGCAGTGCGCCAGGAGTCCCCCGGGGACGCGGACGAGGGCACACTGCTGGAGTTGCTCGGCAGTGTGGTGACCGGCCGCAAGCCGACCTACTCCGCCGTTCACCTGGCGATCGCCAAGGCTTACATCGAGGAGCATCTGTTCGATCCGAGGCTTTCCGCGGCCCGCGTCACCCAAGGCATCGGCATCAGCGAGCGCCATCTGTCGCGGGTGTTCGCCTCTGGTGGCCCGAACGTTCCCCGGTACCTGCTCGGCCGCCGCCTCGAGCGCGCCCGCTCGTTGCTGGCCGAGGGAGGAGAGGCGACCGTGGCCGAGGTGGCTGTTCGCTGCGGATTCGGCTCGGCCGCCCACTTCTCCCACCGGTTCAAGGAGCGCTACGGGATGCGTGCCACGGATGTCCTGCGTGAGGCGCGGTCACGGGCATGACCCTTGCCCGGCCCCGTCGGCAGGCACGTTGTGTGCCGCGGGGCCGGGACCGGTGGGTTACGTGCCGTCCGGTGCGAGCACGATGTCGAAACGCACGCGGGACCAGGCCTGGTTCGCGAGGTCGCGTCCATCGGGGGACGGCGTGCCCGGCTGCTGGATTCGGAAATCCTTGACGAGCGACTCCTTGACTCCGAACACGGCGTCGCTTTCCAGGAGTTCGTCGCCACGGACGAAGATGTGGGTGACGAGGGTGCGCAGGGCGGGCGCGCTGACCATGAAGTGCAGGTGCGAGGCGCGCATGGGTGAGCGGCCGGTTGCCGCCAGCAGCCGCCCGACCGGACCGTCGTGCGGGATGGGGTACGGGGTCGGGGTCAGGCCCCAGAAGCAGTAGCGGCCTTCGGAGTCGGTGAACAGGTGAGCTCGCGCGGCGGTCCGGTCGTCGTCGTACTGGGTGTCGTAGAAGCCGTCCTCGTCGGCTTCCCACACCTCGATCCGTGCTCCGGGGACCGGCTGGCCGGCGCTGTCGGTGACGGTGCCCTCCACCCAGCAGGGCTGGCCGGCGGCGCCGAAGGCGATGTCGCCGCCGAGCGCGACCTCGGGGCTGTCCTCGACGAAGAACGGGCCGAAGACGGTGGCTTCGGTGGCGTCGCCGTACGCCTCGTTGTTGACGGCCACGGTCTGCATGGAGGCACCGAGCACGTCCGACAGCAGGATGAACTCCTGGCGCCGGTCGTCGGTGATGTGACCGGTCCGGGCGAGGAACTCGATCCCCTTGCTCCACTCCCGCTCGGTCAGGCGGACCTCCCGGATGAACGCGTGCAGGTGCCGGACCAGGGACTGCAGGACCTGCCGGAGCCTGGGGTCGGTGCAGTCGCCGAAGGAGTGCAGCACCTGGCGGGTGATCTCAGCTTCCCGTTCCTGCTGCTCGGGCGACACAGCGGTGGTGACGGCGGCGTCGGTCATCGCGGTTCCGTTCCTTCCCAGGCTGCCTGGACCAGCTCGCTGATCGTTTCGAGGGTGACGGCTCGTGGATTGTCGGCCGGGGCGGCGGTGACGACGGCCTCGGCCGCCGCTGCGACGCCCTCCTCGGGCATGCCGAGTCCACGCAGAGAGCGCGGGGCGTTCAGATGGTCGCGCAGCCGGGCCAGCCCCTCGTTGGCGGTGGGGGCGTCGAAGGCAGCCGCGAGGCGCCGCTCGGCTTCCGGGGCCTGCGGGCCGTTGAAGGCGAGGACGTGGGGGAGGACGACGGCATGGGTCTGGGCGTGCGGCAGATCGAACATGCCGCCAAGGACGTGGCAGATCTTGTGGTGAAGACCAGATCCGGCCGACGCGAACGCCACGGCGGACAGGTAGGCGCCGTACAGTGCCTGCTCCCGGCCCTGAAGCCCGTCGGGTTCCTTGACGACCAGGGGCAGTCCGGTGCGCAGTGCCCGGACGCCTTCGGCGGCGAAGGCCTGGTTGATGGGGTCGGTCCGCGGGGCCCACAGGGAGTCCACGCAGTGGGCCAGCGCGTTCAGTCCGGAAGCCGCACTCAGGGCGGCGGGCAGGGTGAGTGTCAGCGAGGCGTCGTAGACGACCGCGCGAGGCAGGGCCCGCGGGTCGGTGCCGGTCGTCTTGCGGGAGCCCTCGGTGAGCCCCCACACGGGAGTGGCCTCGGAGCCGGCGTAGGTGGTGGGTACCGCGACGATGGGCAGTCCGGTGGTCAGGGCGACTGCCTTGGCGAGCCCGGTGGTCGAGCCGCCCCCGATGCTGACGAGAACGTCGGTGCCGTGGGCGGCGGCCTCGGCACGGGCTCGTTCGGCCACCTCGACCGGGACGTGCATGACGACGTCGTCGTGCCGGTGGACGACGGGCAGCCCGTCGGTGATGCGGTGGGCGAGTTCCTGCTCGGCCGTGGCGGCGATCACCATCACTCGTCGGGCGCCGAGAGCGGCGACCTCGGCGGCGAGGTTCTCGGCCGCCGCGCCGGAGGCGAACCGTACGCGCTGGGGCAGGGTGTCGTGGTCGAAACGCATGGGGGTTCAGTCCCTTTCCAGGATCGTGGTCAAAGCGTGCCGCAGCTGGGCCTCCGGGTCCTCGGGGAGGGTCATCGCGCGCCAGGCGACGTGCTTGTCGGGGCGCACCAGCAGCACCCCGCTCTCCTCGACCTCGCGCAGCTTGGCCCAGTAGTAGTAGAGGTCGGTGACCTCACGGCCCGGGCCGATGACGACGGTCGCCAACGGTATGCCGAGTTCCTGGCCGACCTTCTCGGCGGCCTGTTCCCAGTCCTCGCCCGCTATGCCGGTGATGAGCGTCCACCGGGTGTAGGGGGCGAGGTCCATCATCGCCTGCTTGCGTGCGCGGTCACCGACCCAGGCATGCGGCAGGCGCGCGCCCGGCACGGTGGACATCTCGTAGTAGAGGTCGGGGTCCCGCGCCGGGACGGGGGGCGTGGTCCCGCCGGAGAGGATGGCCGAGGAGGTGTAGTGCTGGCCGAGTTCGACGCCGTGCGCGTTGAACTCGTAGTTCTTCAACTCCATCGCCCGCACCAGGGCGGCCCGCTTGGCGGCGCCGGCGGGGGTGTCGGCCTTGCGCTCCTCGATGGCGGCCGCCATCTCGGTCTCGGTCGTGGCGTCGAGGACACCCAGGGCCTTGAAGATGTCCACGAACTCGCGGCTGGACTTGTTGGCCCGCTTGACGATGCGCTCCGCGACGGGCGCCCGTTCGGTGCTGTAGGTGTCCAGCAGCGCGGGGGAGGCGTGTCCCCTCAGCACGGCGGCGAGCTTCCAGGCGAGGTTGTAGGAGTCCTGGACCGAGGTGTTGGAGCCCAGGCCGTTGCTCGGCGGGTGCCGGTGTACGGCGTCGCCCGCGCAGAACACCCGCCCGAGGTGCAGGCGCGTGGCGTACATCTCGTTGTTGCCCCACAGGCTGGTGCCGGTGATCTCGACGTCCAGGTCCGGCATGCCGAGGAGGTTTCGCACGATCTCGGTCGCGGCCTCCTCGTCGATGTGCGGGGGCTCCTCGGTGATGTCGTAGCCCCACACGATCAGCCACTCGTTCCAGGGGCGGACCATCCGGACCAGGCCGGCGCCGATGCCTCCCACGTTGGAACCCGGCTGGATGACCCAGTACAGGACGGAGGGCCGGTGGGATACGAAGGAGGCGATGTCGGCCTTGAAGGTGATGTTCATCGAGCCCGCGATGTCCATCGCGCCCGCGAAGGGCAGCCCGATGTCGGCGACCACCTTCGAGCGGGCCCCATCGGCACCGATCAGGTACTTGGCCCGGATGCTGTATCGCTGTCCGGTCAAGTGGTCAAGGACCTCCACGGTGACCCCGTCGGCGTCCTGGAAGTGGGAAAGGTACTCGGTGGAGAACTGCGTCTGGGTCCCGCGCTGCGTCGCGTTCCTGACCAGGATCGGCTCCAGGTAGGTCTGCGGGATGTCGACGGTCAGGCACGGGGAGGCGAGCCGGTAGTCGGCCTCCCGGTCGGGTCGGGTGCCCCAGGTGTGGATGCGGCCGATCTCCTCCCCGGCGATGCTCGTGCAGAACACGGTGTCGCCCACGAGGGCGTGCTCGGTGGCGTCCGCCAGCACCTGGTCCTCGATGCCGAGAGCGCGAAAGACCTCCATCGAACGCTGGTTGGTGATGTGCGCGCGAGGCGTGTTCGCCGTCCACCGATACTTGGTGATCATGATGTTGTCGACGCCGAGCGTCGAGAGCAGCAGGGCGGCGGTGGCACCCGCGGGACCGGAGCCCACGACCACGACCTCGGTGGTCACGGTCGAAACGGTCGGCAGCTCAGTCTCGGATGTCCCGTCGTCGAATTCCGGCATCCTGATGCACCTCTCTTCGGACCGGCGTCGTTGCCGGTGACGTCAGTGTCGGAAGGACCCGACGGACACGGAACCCGCCAGGACCGATGTTGGCGGTAACAGGAAGACGTGGCGGATCTGCAAAGGGCCGCGTGCACGGCTGCGGCCTACGCTCTCGTCGCTCCGGTGGACGACTTCACGACCACCGGTCCGTCTTCCGGGCCCGGTTCCAGGGCGAGCGCGCCGCCCCTCGCCAGCCCGGCAGTGGGAGCGAGACGGTCGCCCGGAGGACGCGCGCGGACGTCGTGCGACATAGTGCCGCTGCCGGATCCTCTCGGTTTCTGCGACCAGCAGCCAACGGCCGACAGCAGGGATCGTTCAGCGCTTCGCACACTGGTCGGCGAAGTCGTCGCGGGTCTTGGCAGCCTGACCCATCGCGAGCTGAACCCGGCCTTCGAACACCTGGGCATGCCCGGGTTCCGCGCCTCAACGGCACCGGCTGCTCGCACTCATCGCCGCCTCTGCCCTCTATGGGATCGTTCCGCCGCGCGCCGGAAGCGGGCCGCGCCATCTGGTGTTCCCGGTCACCGCGGCGTACACCCCCACCCCTGGTGCGCCGAGCCGCGCCCGCACCGGCACAAGGATGCGGAATGCCTCGGGGTGCCGCACGACCGCACGGAACCCATCCTTGATGTGCCCGGGGAGAGATACGAGGAAAGAGGTCTTGTGATGAGTGGACCGGTCAGCACGGTCGATGCGCCCGCCGATCAGGCCGACACCGGCCATCCCGCCCCGCCCTGCCTGGAGGTGAGCGACAGCCGGGAGGCGACCGTCGGCGCGGTCCGCGTGCGCCGGGCCCTGCCCCGTCGGGGCCGCCGCACGGTGGGTGCCTGGTGCTTCGCCGACCACATGGGGCCGGCCGACGTCACCGAGAACAGCGGCCTGGACATCGGCCCGCACCCTCACATCGGCCTGCAGACCATCACCTGGCTGACTGACGGCCAGGTCCTGCACCGCGACAGTCTCGGCTCCGAACAGGTCATCAAGCCCGGCCAGCTCAATTTGATGACCTCCGGCAGCGCCGTCTCCCACGCGGAGGAGGCCACCGGCCACTACCGCGGCACCCTGGAGGGCATCCAGATGTGGACCGCCCTTCCGGAGAGCACCCGGCACGGCCAACCGGCCTTCGAGCACCACGCGGAGCTGCCGCAGACCGACCTCGACGGTGGGGCCGGCGCCGCGACCGTCCTGATCGGCGACTTCGGCGGCCTGAGCAGCCCGGCCCGCCACGACACCCCGCTCGTCGGCGTCGAGCTGGAGCTGCGGGCGCCGGCCACGGTCCCCCTGCGTCCGGACTGGGAGTACGCGCTTGTCGTCCTCCAGGGTGCCGTCGCCGTCCGCGACCAGCCCCTGCGCCCCGGGCGTCTCGGCTACCTCGGCGAAGGACGCGACGAGCTCCCCCTGGAGGTCCGCGAGCCCACCCGGGTCATGCTCCTGGGCGGTGAGCCCTTCCCCGAACCGATCCTCATGTGGTGGAACTTCGTCGGCCGCGACCGGGAGGAGATCGACGCGGCCTATGCCTCCTGGGCCCGCCAGGACGACCGTTTCGGCCGCGTGGAATCCTCCCTGCCCCTCATCCCGGCCAAGGCCCCCTTCTGGCAGCAGGCCCCGGGAAACCGATAAGCACGGCGAGTACCGACGCCCAGGTATGGATGGTCGGCGCACACGTGAACGTGGTTCTGCAAGTTTTTCGTAGCCGGAGATCACCTCGGCGCGGTGGTCGGCCAGTCCGCGTAGTGGCAGTCTCTTACCGTGACCTGTTGAAACTACGTTATCCGTCACCACACTTGGCGGATGTGCGGATGGTCTCAGTCGATGTTTCCGACCCTCTCGTGGTGGTCCGGGCCCGCACGCGGTCTCGTGCTCCAGCGGGTGGTACGGGGCGCGGCACGCCGAGCGAGTGGAGCCACAGCCGCTATGTGCGGCATCTCACCGATGTCGCGTTCAGCGGAGGGCCGGTCCGGATCGACTTGAGCGTGCGCCGTCCGTACTGCGAGAACTCGGCCTGCCCGAAGGTGACCTTCGCCAAGCAGATGCCGGGATTGACCGTGCGCTACCAGCGGCGCACCTCGCTATTGCAGCACCTGGTCGAGGCGGTCGGGGTCCTGCTGGCCGGCTGGAGCGGGGCCCGGATGCTGCGCATCCTGAACGTCACGCTCTCGCGGTGCACCGTGCTCTCCCATCTGATGCGGGGGCCGCAGCCCCTACTGGTCACACCCCGAGTCCTGGGGGTGGATGACTTTGCGCTGTACGGCGACACCCGTGGCACCCTCCTGGTCGACGCCGAGACCAGGCTCCCGCTGACTTCTGGGAAGGCAGAGGCGCCGAACAGCTCAGCCGATGGCTGCGCGGACATCCGGGTGTTGAGATCGTCTGTCGGGACGGCTTGCTCGCCTACCGGCAGGGCATTGCCGACGGCGCCCCCGGCGCCCTCCAGGTCAGCGACCGTTCCACCTGTGGCAGGGCCTGTCCCGGCCGCTCACTGCAGCTGCCTGCCCGCAGCCCGCGAGCTGGACCGCCGCACGGTACGCAGGTGCGCCCGGGCCCGTACCTGGCCCGAGGTGGTCCGCCGGGCTTCGCGCCGCCCCCCACCCTCGACCTGTACCTCGACTATTGCGGCAACGCTGGGATGAGGGCGAACACAACGCCAAGATCCTTCACCAGGAACTCCTCACCAAGGGCTACCTGGGCCCCTATCAGCGGGTGAAGATAGCCCTCGCGCCCCTACGTCGCGGCCTGCCCTTGGATGAGCCGCGCGAGCTACCACCCTCCCCGCGTGAAGCCGCTCGTCGGTATCGCAACAGCCCTGCGTGAAGACCAGCGCGCCGTTGCCCAGGGAATCACCACCTGCTACAACTCCGGCGTCAACGAGGGCCGCATCACCGACATGAAGCTCCAGAAACGCATCATGGCAGGACGCGCCGCGTCCCACTCCTCTGCCACCGAGTCGTCCTGATCGCTCATCTACGCCGCCGCTGTGCGGGCCGGCCGACCACCGCATCAGGATGATCTCCGGCTACGAAAATCTTGCCAGAGCCACTTCAGCTCGTACGCCGACAGTGGGAGCCGGCCCGGGCAGGAGAGCGGGGCAGTCGGCGGCGCTCCCGGAGGGGCGGGGGCCGGCCGTCCGGCGGACGCGTGGTGCCTCCTTCGGCGTGTGCCGTGCTGCCGGGTCAGGAGGGACCGATCTGTGCCCAGCGGATGCATCCGCGCCGGTCGCGGCGGGGATCGGTACCCCACAGGGAGGCGAGGGCGGCCACGATGAGGTGTCCTCGGCCGTGTTCGTCGGGATCACGGTCGGTGCCGGCGGGGGCGGCGATGGGTCCGCCGTCGGTGACTTCCACGCGGACCGCGGGCTGTTCGGTGTCGCGGACGAGCCGCCAGGTGATGTGGATGTCGGGGCGGGAGTGGGTGAGGGCGTTGCTGACCAGTTCGGCGACGACAACCTCGGTGCGGCAGGTGTACTCGTCGGTCAGGCCCCAGTTGTGCAGGAGTCGGCGGGTGAGCCGCCGGGCCCGGGCGGGGGCGTCGGCGGTGCAGGGCAGCGACCAGGTGAGGGAGCGGGCCGGTGAGAGCGTCATGGCAGTGGTCATGGGGAGGGCCTTTCGCGAGGAGCGCCGCCCGCCGCGGCGGGCGGAACGGACAACCCGGGATATTTGTTCAATATTCAACATACTCGGCCGGCGGGGGTGGC
Source organism: Streptomyces sp. M2CJ-2 (assembly GCF_016757295.1). Lineage (NCBI taxonomy): Bacteria > Bacillati > Actinomycetota > Actinomycetes > Kitasatosporales > Streptomycetaceae > Streptomyces > Streptomyces sp. M2CJ-2. The sequence goes on from NZ_JAESIF010000008.1 coordinate 169,780, forward strand.
GGCACTCGTGGGATGTGCCCGAGAAGGCGCTTGACGGCTCGGTGTGGAGGGCCGGGCGGTCAGAGACGGGGGAACCGGGTGGTGGGCACGCCCTTCGTCATCGGCGTCACCGGTGCCATCGGCTCCGATGTCCCGGCGCGGTCCAGGTCGGACAGGAGTCGTTCCGCGTCGGTGACTAGCGATCCGTAGATGTGCCAGGCTCCGGGTTCGGTCAGGGCGCCGCGTGCCACGAGTCCGGTCATGCGGTCATGCCAGCTCTGGGCCTGGTCGAGCGCGGTGCGCAGCCGTTTGCCGGCGTCGGCGTGCTCCGGATCGGCCGCCCGGTTCACTTCGGCGAAGTCCTGCACGGCCTGTCCGGCCAGCTCGAGCGTCCGGGCGTACTGGTCGGTAAACGACTGCCCCAGACGGAAGCCGTCCCGGGGCGCGTCCACGGTGTCGACCAGGGTCCGGGCGATCCCTCGCACCTGCAGTGATATCCCGTGCAGGACGAGGAGCGCATGGCCGCCGGTTCCGGGCCGCCGGGGCCCGTGTACGGAGCAGCGGAGGTTCCAGCGCAGGCTGTCCTCGGCCAGCCGCACCTGGTCCTGCGCCTCGGCGATCTCCTCCTCGAGTTGCCGCGCTCTGGACAGCCAGACCCGCGCGTGGCTGGTCCGCTGGTGCTGGCGCAGGCCGCGGCCCATGTCGCGCAGCAGCAGGCTGGTGGCCCGGGCCAGCCGGCGCACCGCGGTCCGGGAGTCAGCCACGTGCACGGGGGGCAGGATCAGGGCATGGACGGCCGTCCCCACGACGGCACCGGCCACGGTGGCCAGCGCCAGGAGGGCGAGGTCGCGCACCGGCACCGCCGCTGCGGCCGTCAGGGTGAGCAGCGCGGTCGAGGCGACCTGGAGGTGGTCGTCGAACGCGCGGCGCCCGCGGGCCACCAGAATGACGGCCAGGACCGCCATGATGCTCCCGGCGGTGGGGCCCAGCCACCAGGCGGTGGCGACGGCCAGAGCCACCCCGGCCACCTGGATCGCCACCCGGCGCGCGGCTTCGATCATCGAGTGGCGCACCGTCGAGGTGTTGACCACGAGCAGGGCGGTGGCGACGGCCAGGAACTGGGGCCGCCCCTGCCCCCACGGGGCGCTCGCCTGCCAGGCGAGCAGCGCGGCGGTCAGGTTCTTGCCGCCGTGGGACAGGAGGCGCCCGCCCTGGCGGGCGGCCACGGATCTGACCAGGCGTGCCAGCGCCGACCACCCGGGAGGCGGGGCCGGCGGCCTCCTCCCCGAATTAGTTGAATGTTGCACGAAATGCAGAATGCCATTTTCCGCCGGGTTTGACCAGCGGCATCCCCGCAGCCCGGCGGGGGCGGGCCACGCCGGTCGCGGCTGGCCGGACGCGGCGCCGCGAGCAGCGCGCCGCCGCTCCGCCCTCGATTGGTGGCGGCTTCTCCGTGCCCCTCGGTGCGATTGATTCCGGCCGCACGAAGGTCGAGAAAGGCCGGATTATTTCTCTCCGCGGGAGGGCGGTATCGGTGAAATAGCTCACACGGCAGAAAGTTTATCCTTCAACCATCTCGGGGTAGTTTCGGCGGTACCCCACCACCTCGGGGCACCGTCCGACGTCCCGCGGGGCGGGACGTCGGCATGGCATTCAAGGAGGAGTGATCATGAGTCGCATCTTCGGAAGGCGGGTCGCCACCGCGGCCGCCTCGGTGGCAGTCGCCGCGGGCGCTGTGCTCGCCGCGGGCGGTACCGCCTCGGCAACGCCCCACTCCGACGCCCAGCGCGTCGCCGCCGGCTCCTACGCCACGGACAACGACCGGGACCGGCACGACCGCGATCGTAAGTGGGACCGCGGCAACGACCGGGACCGGCACGACCGCGACCGTGACTGGGGCCGCGGGGGCGATCGCCGCTGACGGTGCGGGGCCGGAACCACCGGTCCGCTGATCAGATGCGCACGCACCGTCCGCATGGCTCATGTCCGACAACGACGTCGCGCATGAGCGACCGCGGCCGAGAACGGCAGTAGATGACCGGACGGGGTGCGCCCATACCACCAGGGGCGGGGTTCAGTGCGACTGCAGGCGCACCGACCCCCACCCCGGTCATGTCGTCACCCGATGCACGGGCGGCGGCCGGAACACGGCACCCGCACCAGGGCCGCCGAAGGAACCGTCCGGAGAGGGCCTCCAGTGAGCGCCGTCCGGATCGAGAGACAAGAGAAAGCCCATGAAGAACTTCGTCGAGCAGGAGTGCGAGATGCGCCTGCTGGTCGCGCCGGGTTGCAGCATCGGTGTGGCGACCCGACTGTCCTACGACCCGCGCGACCCCTACGCCGTCCGGGTCGACTTCCACATTGGCTCGCACGTCCCGGTGACCTGGGTGTTCGCCCGCGAGTTGCTGGCCCAGGGCGCGTTCGGGCCGTGTGGACTGGGCGACGTGCGGACCTGGCCCGCCGGTGCCGGGGCGCGCCGCATGCTGTGTCTTGCGTTGACCGCCCCGGACGGGCAGGTCCTGCTCCAGGCCCCGTCCGCCGTGGTGGAGCGGTGGCTGCTGCGGACCTACCGACTGGTGCCCCCGGGCCGCGAGACGCAGCTGATCGATGTGGAGCAGGAACTGTGCGGACTGCTCGGCGAAAGCGCCTGAGGTCCGCAACCACCGGGTGAACATCGAGACCGCCGGCGACCACCAGGTCGCGGCCCGGGCCCGCGACGAGGCCGCTGGGGACGGAGCGCCTCAAGGCGCAGACGCAGACGTCCGCCACGCGGCGCGCCCTCGATGAGCAGCGGGCCGCCGAGGCGCTCGCCGCAGCCGCGACCGCCCGGGAGAGGGCCGCGCGCGGAGGCCGCCGCGCAAACGGCGAAGGACCGCCCTCGCGAGCGCAACACGCCGCGTTGCCTCAAAGACGAGATCACCGAGTGGCCGTCGATACACCACTCCAGCGGACGTGACCTACCCGGTGGCGGCCGGGCAGCTGGCCGGTCCCCTCAAGGCGCTCCACTCGCTGCCCCCACCCCCGATTGCCCTTGCCGGGCACGACAACATTCGTGCGATCCGCCGCTCTCTCGCCGCAATCACATGCCTCCCTGCCGCAGCCATCCGATACATGGAGGAGGAGGCAGACCGACTGGAGGGAGAACTGCGAGAAGTCCGTTTCACGCTTGCCCCCGGGTTGATACAGGGCGACCCACGGCACCGAAACGCGCTGCACACCACCGGCGGATCTGCGGTGCTGTGCGACTGGGACACTGTTGCCCAAGGCCAGCCGGAATGGGACCTTGTCACAGTTGAAGTCCACTGCCGGCGGTTCGGCTACGGCCAAGCCCACTACCAAGCGTTCGCGGACACCTACGGGTGGGACGTCACGAAATGCACTGGATACCCGGTTTTGCGTGACATTCGGGAACTGTACATGATCACCACTAACGCCCGGAAAGTTCGGCATGCGCCCGAGTCTTTGAGTGAGATACAGCGACGAGTCGACGGGCTAATAGTCGGGTCGCCCGGGGGAATCTCACCCCCGGGCTCCCACGGAACCGTACGTGACAGTCTCCCGTCATACGGCT